>CALKRN010000009.1 GCA_937989665.1 uncultured Desulfomicrobiaceae bacterium
ATTTACCAAAGCGCCTGGGCCGGGAGAGGAAATAGTATTTTCCAGCCGCAGCGAGCTTTGCCACAAAAGGGGTTTTATCCACGTAATAGTAGCCTTCGTCGCGGATCTCGCGCAGGTTCTGGATGCCAATGGGGAGTTTGCAGGGCATGGCGGCCTCCTGAGAAACAAAACCGGTCGGGTGATGGGTCTTGATGGCGAGCCGACGAGCCGGATAGCTCGCCGCTCTTTTTGCGTCAAAGGCGAAGGCAATTGGGTGCGCCGTATCATGGGGGTGGTGGCGAATAGCGTCCTGCCAACCAAGCCATGATGGACTGGACCGTCTGCGCTATATCAAGCTCATCGAGGCAGCGTTGACCGTCAGGGCAGCGGGCCTGACCGTGGAGAGAACATGGGGCTTTGGGGCATGGAGCTTGGAGGACGGCATGAAAACTCCCTTGAGGGGCAAAACCCCAATGGGCGGTGGTGGGGCCAAACAGGGCAAAGACCGGTGTGTCTACCCCGCAGGCCAGGTGGAGTGGTCCCGAGTCACCGGTTACGAGCCCTTGGCATTGGGAGAGGAGGGCGAGGGTTTGGCGCAGGGAGTCTTGGCCGGTGCGGTCGTGGGGATCGTTGGGCTCCAGCGGTGCTGGGTGGTGGCCGATGATGAGGGTAGGGATACCAGCTGCATGGAGGGAGGCCCGAAGCTGGAGCCACCAGGCCCGGTTGGGCGTTTTGGCTGGATGGGTGGCATACGGATGGAGGGCCAGGGGGCGATCTACGCCAAGCCGTGCCATGACTGCCGCCGCAGCGAGGTGTTCTTTGTCAGAGAGAAAAAAGCGCGGTGTTATTGTGGTCGCCTCTGGAGGCGGCTGTTGGAGGGCGAGGGCATAGCGTTGGGGAATGGTGGAGCGCAAAAGTTGCTTCCCGAGCCAGGGATGGTGGGTGGCGAGAAAGAGCCAGCGCATGAGGGTCATTTTCGGGGCCCGATGTACCGGTCCGCGCCACAAAAGGCTGAGAATACGGGTGCGGGGGGTGCCATGTAGGTCAATGAGGGGTTGGCCAGCGAAGCTGTGGGCAAGACGCTGGCAGAGCTGGAGCCAGCCTCGGGCGGTAAGGTCCTGAGCCGTGACCGGGAGGACAGCGGTGACGCCAGGATGATGGTCAAAAAGGGGAGCGAGCGGGGCCTTGGTGATGACCGTGGCCCTAAGTCCGAGACTCGCCTGCCACCAATGAAGGACACCGGTCGTCAGGGCGACGTCGCCAAGGGCTCCGAGGCGCACGGCGACGACGTTCATGCTTCCTCGCTGAGTTCGCGATAGACCGCAGCGAGGCGCTCGGCCATGGCATGGGGATGGAATTGGGCGGCGTGGGCTTGCCCAGCGTGGCGGAGATGCCGGGCGAGGGCCGTGTCATCCAGGACTCGGCTTATGGCGGCGGCCAAGGCAGGGGCATCCCCCGGAGGGACGTAGAGCGCCCCGGGGCCGCCGGCTTCGGCAAAGCATGACCCTGTGGAGGTGACCACCGGCGTGCCACAGGCAAGGGCCTCGACAATGGGTAGGCCAAATCCTTCGGCTTCAGAAGGATAGGCCAACAGCTGTGCCGCGGCATAAAGGCCGGGGAGAAGGGCATCCGGCACGTGTCCCAAAAAGAAGGCCGCCACGCCGCGGCGCTGGGTTTGGTGGCGCAGATGGGACTCCAGAGGCCCTGTGCCGGCAAAAACGAGGGGCGGACGTTGGGCGGGGGGAATCTGTCCAATGGCTTCCACGAGGGTGGTCACCCCCTTGCGGGGGGTGAGGCTACCCACAAAGAGGACAAAGGCGGCGGGGAGTCCAAGCTGCTGCCGCACCGCTGCCGGGGGTACAGGTGGCGGGGCAAAGTACTGCTCCGGACAGGCCTGGTGGACAACACACAGGCGTGTTGCAGGGATGTGGAAGCGGGCCTGGATTTCGTGCGCCGTTGCCTGGCTGATGGCCAGTACCCGGTGGGCCTGTCGGAGGCTGCGGCCATATTTGATCCGGTAGATGACTCGGTCAGCAAAGGGAAAGCGGTGGGGGTGGGAGAGAAAAAGGAGATCGTGCACGGTAACAAGGGTACGCACACCACGCGGCATCGGGAGGAGAGGGAGTTCGTGGGAGAGGCCATGGTAGATGGTGAGGTGGTGGCGTCGGGCATCGCAAGGCAGCAGGAGACTGCGCCATAGCGGCTGAAGGAAACGAGGTAGCTGTGCGGTCTGCACTTGAGCGCCTTGGGGGACGAGGCTGGCATAGGGGCCAGTGGCATGCGGGCTAAAGAGGATAAGTCGTAGGTGGGGTTGGTAGCGCGCCAGGGCCGTGATCGTGGTGCGGGCATAGGTACCAAGACCCGTGAAGTTGGCGAAGAATCGTTTGGCGTCTAGGCCAACGATCATTGGGCCGCTCCCAGGGCAAGGAGCATATGCAGCACCGCCGTGAGGCTGGATGCCTGTAGATGGGGCCATGCGGGTCGGCTCGGCAGTTTCATGGGGTCGTTGTGGAGGGGGGGCAGTCCCAACTTGGCCGCTTCGGCCTTTCCATGGCCGGTGTGCACCAGGGCGGTGAGGCAGCCTTGGGCCAGGCCAAAGGCCACATCCGAGGCCTTATCCCCGACAACCAGGGTGGTGCTGGGGTCGAGGTGGTGGCGTGCACGAAGCGCCTCCCAGAGCCCTGGTCCGGGTTTGCGGCAGCGGCAGGCGTCTTCCGGACCATGCGGACAGAAGACAGCATCGTCGAGGCAGGCGCCGTGGGCCGCGAGCATCGAAGAGAGACGCACCTGGACTTGGGTGAGCTCCTCCTGGGTAAATAGGCCTCGCGCAAGGCCACTTTGGTTGGAGACAAGAAAAAAGCGCACCCCCCGGCGGCGCAAGGCGGCCATGGCCGGCGCCACTCCTGGGATCAGGCAGACGGCATCAGGATCGCAGAGGTAGTGGCAGTCCTCGATGAGGGTGCCATCGCGATCCAGGAGGATTGTGGTGATGGCGGCAAAATCCATGCCCGCCGTTGTGGCCGCACTACGGCAGAAGGTCAACGGTCTTTGTTGGTGGGTTCCGGATGCCCACAATAGGGCTCGTTGGGGATTGGCGAAGGGCAATCCCACCGTAGTCCTCGCTTCACCAAAAGTTCCTGGTGGTGGTAGGCAATGTGCGGGTACCAGGCTTGTTTGGTGATCGAGGGCGGACAACGCGTTGGACGCAGACATGTATTGTCCGAGAGCACAGGCGGACAATGCCCTTGACGAGAGCAGTTGCTTTGGGTCAAAGAGTTCTCCCCGGCGGCGGAGCGCTGTCGGATGTGGTGGATGTAGCTCAGTTGGTGGAGCTCCTGGTTGTGGCCCAGGCGGTCGCGCGTTCAAGTCGCGTCATCCACCCCAAAGCACAACGCACGGCAGGACCAGGAGGTTCTGCCTTTTTTGTTCTTTAGGAGGTGCGTATGGCCTATACCGGTATCAACCATTTGGCCCTCGTGACCGCTGATATGAACGCTACCGTGCGGTTTTGGCGCGATCTGCTCGGGATGCCGCTTGTTGTCAGCCTTGGCCACCCTGGATACCGGCACTATTTTTTCCACATTTCGGCGCACGACACCATTGCCTTTTTCGAATGGCCTGGTGTTGAGCCTGTGCCGGAAAAAGACCACGGCGTGCCGGTGCGCGGGCCAGTGGCCTTTGACCATGTCTCCATTGGCGTGGCCGAAGTGGAGGAATTGTGGACCATCAAGGCCCGGCTCGAGGCCGCTGGCTTTTGGGCCTCTGAGGTCATCGATCATGGGTTTATTTGGTCCGTCTATACCTTTGATCCCAACGGGATCGCCATTGAATTCAGCTGGGCGGTGCCCGATTGCGATGTGCGCCAGCACCCGGCCCTTACGGACACCGATCCGCCCCCTGCCGCCCAGGAGGGCAGCGCCCCGCGGCCTGAGGTGTGGCCGAGCGGACAAGCGAGTGCAGATCGTTCGGTTTATCCCGGAGAAGGAACCATTATCCGTCAGTACTGTATCCCAAAGTGAGGCCTCATGGACCGATTTGTCATTGAAGGTGGTCGCCAGCTCGCTGGTCGTATCCAGGTGAGTGGCTCTAAAAATGCGGCCCTGCCCATCTTGTTGGCGAGCATTCTCGTGGACGAACCCGTGTATCTGAGTAACGTGCCCCGATTGCGGGATATTGATACAACGTTGGAGCTCTTGCGCCTCCTTGGCTGCCAAGCCGAACGTGAGGCCTCGGGGGACGTGGTCATCCACGCCTGCCACCTCCGTCCCGAGGCGCCCTATGACCTCGTGCGCACCATGCGCGCTTCGGTCCTCTGTCTTGGGCCGCTTTTGGCCCGTTTGGGCCGGGCCCGGGTGGCCTTGCCCGGGGGATGCGCCATTGGGGCCCGACCGGTGGACCTCCACCTCAAGGGGTTGGAGAAGATGGGTGCGCGGTTTTCTTTGGAGCACGGCGATATTGTCGGCACGTGCGCGAAACTCCATGGGGCGTCCATCATCCTCGATTTCCCTACGGTCGGTGGCACGGAGAACCTCATTATGGCGGCGGTCCTCGCGGACGGGGAAACGGTGATTGAAAACGCGGCCCGAGAGCCAGAAATTGTTGATTTGGCAGAGTTTTTACGGGCTTGTGGGGCAGTTATCGAAGGCCATGGGACCAGCGTCGTGCGCGTTCACGGGGTAGAGCGCCTCCATGGCTGCCAGTACCGCATCATGCCGGATCGCATTGAGGCAGGCACCTATCTAGTGGCCGCAGGCATCACCCGTGGACGGCTTGAGGTGGAAGAATGCCCGTTGGCCGCCCTCGATGCCGTGGTGGCGAAATTACGCGAGATGGGCATGTACATTGAACGAGAAGGCGATGTTGTTGTGGCCGAGGCAAGGGGAGAGCTCGTTTGCCAAGACGTCACCACCCAGCCTTATCCTGGCTTTCCCACGGATATGCAGGCCCAGATTATGGCCCTCATGAGTGTTGCTCGTGGTGCCGGCACGGTGACCGAGGGCATTTTCGAGAACCGGTTTATGCACGTGCCCGAACTCTGCCGCCTCGGTGCCCGCATCTCTCTTTCAGGCCAGACGGCGGTAGTGCGGGGGGTAGACCGGCTTACCGGCGCTGTGGTCATGGCCTCGGATTTGCGCGCCAGTGCTTGTCTTGTGCTGGCAGGCCTAGCGGCCCAGGGAAGGACAGTGGTGCGGCGTATCTACCATTTAGATCGAGGTTATGAGGCTATGGAAAAGAAACTCGCGGCCGTGGGGGCGGCTATCTTCCGAGAAAAGGAATGACCCCTCTTGCCGATTCTCCCAGAAGGGGGTATGGAGGGGCCATACCCTGCAAACCAAGGAGGTGGGTCGTGCTGGAGATGCAGGCATCGGTGGAGATGGCAAGCGCTGTGGATCGTCAGACCTTTGGGGCGATGGTGGTTTCCAAAACCTTGGATACCATGAACCGCTGGCAGCAACAGCACCGGGGGATGGGGTCGTCTCTCTATGACTTTCAGAAGGACGTGCTCATGCCGGTGTATACAGGCCGCGGCACCCTTCTTGACTCCTGGGGCTAAGGGGCGTTCTCGGTCCCGGGTGCTGGAGTGGTGTCGCGATTTTTCTGTCCAGTGGAAGCACAAAACCCGAGGCAACTCGGGTTTTTCTTTGAGCAGACGTCCGTGGGCTGCGGCCCTGTGGGCCACAGCAAGATGGCTCACCAAACCCAACGGAGCGTCATTTAGACATGGTGTCCGTATGGGAGGAGGGCTTTCGAGACTGGTGGCCTAGCGGTCGTAGAGGTCTTCCATCTCCGCAAGGAGCCGTTGGAAGGTCCCCGCTTCGATGGCGTGGCGCACTCGTTCCATGAGTCCGAGATAGTAAGTCAAGTTGTGGATGGTGTTGAGGCGGTAGGCGAGGAGCTCTTCCGTGACATAGAGGTGGCGCAGATAGGCACGGGAGAAGGTACGGCAGGTGAAGCAGGGGCACGCGGGGTCGAGGGGGGTGTCGTCTTCGGCGTATTCGGCGCGTTTGATGGTAATCCGCCCTTGGCTGGTAAAGAGCGTGCCATTGCGGGCATTGCGGGTCGGCAGGACGCAGTCGAACATATCAATGCCTGCGGCCACGCCATGCACAAGGTCAAGGGGCGTGCCGACACCCATAAGATAGCGGGGTTTTTCGGCCGGCAGCTGCGGCCCTATGGCGTTGAGGATGTCGAGCATCTCGGCCTTGGATTCTCCGACACTGAGCCCGCCGAGGGCATAGCCATCGAAGGGGATCTCGGTAATTTGACGAAGGCTTTCGTGGCGTAGGTCGAGAAAGAACCCACCTTGGACGATGCCAAAGAGAAGCTGGGGGCTGTCCTGCGGGTGGGCGTTGCGGCAGCGTTGCGCCCAGCGCGTCGTCCGCTCCAGGGATTGTTTGGTGTAGGTGTAGTCGGCGCCGTACGGCACGCATTCATCGAGGACCATTATGATGTCCGAACCGAGATTCGTTTGGATGGCAATGACTTTTTCTGGGGTAAAGAGGTGGCGTGAGCCATCGAGGTGCGAGGCAAACGAGACTCCGTCTTCGGTGATGCGCCGCAAGGCCGAGAGGCTAAAGACTTGGAAGCCGCCAGAGTCTGTGAGGATGGGGCGATCCCAGGCCATAAACCGGTGGAGTCCGCCGCGGCGGGCGATCATGGCATCGCCTGGGCGCAGGTAGAGGTGGTAGGTGTTGCCGAGGATGATCTGGGCGCCAACAGCGCGCAGGTCTTGGGGACAAAGGGCCTTGACGGTGCCCCGGGTCCCCACGGGCATAAAGATCGGGGTCTGGACCTCGCCATGGGCAGTGCGCAGGATGCCTCGGCGGGCTTGGCCGTCGGTGGTCTGGAGAGTGAATACGCTCATGAGGTGACTCCGTGGCGAGGGCAGAGGTCGGCGAGAGGGCAGGCGGTACAGCGAGGCTTTCGGGCGGTACAGATTTCCCGTCCAAGGAGGACGAAGTAATGATTGAGGACGCCCCACGAGTCGCGGGGGAAAAGGGCACAGAGGTCCCGTTCAATTTGTTCGGGGTTGCGTGCGGCAGTCAGTCCAAGGCGAAAGCTCACCCGCTTGACATGGGTATCTACGGCGATACCCTCGTGAATCCCGAAGGCATTGCTGAGGACGATATTGGCGGTCTTGCGCGCCACCCCCGGTAGGAGGAGGAGTTCGGCCATCGTTTGGGGAACCGCGCCGTTATGCTCTTCGACAATCCGCTGGGCTGTGGCCTTGAGGTGTCGGGCTTTGGCACGAAAAAAGCCAGTAGAGTAGATAACTTCCTCGATTTCCTTCAGATCGGCTGTAGCAAGCTGCTGGGGGGTTGGCCAACGGGCAAAAAGGGTGGGGGTGACCTGGTTGACTCGAGCGTCCGTGGTCTGGGCCGAGAGTATGGTAGCCACGAGGAGCTCCCAGGGGCTGTGCCAAGAAAGTTGGGTTTGAGGCGCCGGATAGCGGGCGCGTAAACGGTGGAGAAGGGAGAGGACAAGATGGCAGCGCATGTGCTCCTCTATGTGACGGTTCCAGATGAAGTCGGGGCCCGGACGATTGCCCGGGCGCTCTTGGAAAACAGGGAAGCGGCGTGTGTCAATATTATTCCACGGATGCATGCCATGTATTGGTGGGAAGATACGATTGAAGAGGCCGATGAGTGCGTGCTGTTGATCAAGACCTGCCGGCATGCGGTGGAGGCTGCCCGCCGACGCATCGCCGCCATGCACCCCTATCAAGTGCCGTGCATCGTGGGCTGGGATATGGATTTTGGCCATCCGCCGTTTTGGGATTGGCTCGAAAACCAGTGCGCTACTCCCGATCAGAGGTAGATGGTGCGTTTTCAGATTATCGTCATGGGCTGCCAGATGAACGAGGCCGATGCAGCCTGGCTGGAGCAGAGCCTTGTGGCCCGTGGGTGGGAATCTGTTGCCGAAGCAGATGCCCAGGTCATCTTTGTGCTGACCTGCAGCGTGCGCGACAAACCTGAGCAGAAAGTCTATTCGCTCCTGGGACGGTTGGCGTTGGGTCTTCCTGAGGAGGGCTTTGTGGCCGTGGGCGGCTGTGTGGCCCAGCAGGTGGGCGAGGAACTGTGGCAGCGGTTTCCCTGCGTGCGGTTGGTCTTTGGGACAGATGGGACCGCCCTGGTGCCGGATGCCGTGGAGCGTCTCACCCGCCATCCAGGATCGCGTCTGTGCCTGGTGGACTTTGCCCCGGCTTACCCGGAGCGAGAAGCCGCCTTTCCGTGGCGGGTGCCAGCGCGGGTCTATGTTTCTATCATGCAGGGCTGTGATAATTGGTGTGCCTACTGCATCGTGCCGTTGACGCGGGGGCGTCAGAAATCTCGTTCTGCAGCCGCGGTGGTGGAGGAGTGCCGCCAGTTGGTGGCCCGCGGGGCGCGAGAGATTACCCTCTTGGGACAGAATGTGAATAGCTTTGGGCAAGACTCCAGTGGCGACGGCACGCCGTTTGCGGAGCTCCTGCGGCAGGTAGCGGCCATCCCAGGCCTCCTGCGGCTGCGCTTTACGACCTCCCACCCCAAAGACATTGCCCCGGAGGTCGTGGCCGCCTTTGCAGAGCTTCCCAACCTCTGCTCGCATCTTCATTTGCCGGTGCAGTCTGGGGCAAATGCGGTCCTCTCCGCCATGGGCCGGCAGTACACCCGAGAGCGGTATCTCGAGATTGTGGCCGCTTTGCGGAAGGCCCGTCCAGACATCGCCCTGACCACGGACCTTATCGTCGGATTTCCAGGAGAGACCGAGGCAGATTTTGCAGCTACCCTGCGCCTTGTGGAAGAAGTGGGATTTGCGGGAGGATTTTCCTTCAAATATTCGAATCGTCCTGGCACGCGGGCCGCATCATTGCCGTTTCCTGTCTCCGAGGAGGTCAAATCCAGGAGGTTGGCCGAGCTGCAGGCCCTCTTGGCCCAGGCCACGTGTCGGGACCTGGAGGCCCAGGTGGGGCGGCAGCTGGAGGTGCTCGTGGAGGGACCGAGCAAAACCCAGTGTGGTCCCCAGCGGTGGTGGATGGGGCGCGATGGTGGCAATCGTATCGTCCATTTTCCGGCGGCAGCGCCGGACCTTACGGGACGATTGGTGCGGGTACAGGTGCAGGAAGCAACAAAGCATGCCCTCCGGGGGGAGATGATGGGGGAGCCATGGTAGCGGTGCAGGTTTTTGGTTTGGCCCTGGACGAAGATTCTCAGGTGCCCATTCTTATCCTCAAGAGCGAGGATGATACGATGTTCCCCATTTGGATCGGGGCCATGGAGGCTATGGCCATCTCCATGGCCCTCAACAACCTCACGCCACCGCGGCCCATGACCCACGACTTGCTCCTGTCGGTGGTGGATAAGCTTGGGGCCACGGTGCTTGCCGTGGAGATCATCTCGGTGGTGGAGGGGACGTACTATGCGGAACTTGTCCTCATGCAAGGGGAGCGGCAGATGCGGATAGACTGCCGTCCTTCCGATGGTGTGGCCCTGGCACTCCGGGCGAAGGCCGGGATTTTTGTCGCCCCGGAAGTCCTCGCTGCTGGGGCGGCCCGCGTTTCTGGGGACTTTCAGGAAGTCCTCACCGACGAGTCGAGCGAGAAATGGACTGAAATTCTCGCCCGTGTTTCGCTCGACGACCTCAAGTATAAGATGTGATTGCCGACCTTTGTCTGCATTCTTTGCTGTCGGATGGCCGTTCGACGCCAGCGGCCATGCTGGCCCGCGCCCATCGCTTGGGGCTTCGCGCCGTGGCCTTGGCGGAACACGCCGATGGGAGCACTGTGGTCCGGACGTTGGATGCGGTCAAAGAAGTCGCGGCCGCGTACTCGGCATGTTTTGACCTCCTCGTAGTGCCGGCCGTTGAGCTGACGGGCATTCCTCCAGCCTGCCTTGCTGAGGAGGTGCATCGGGTCCGAAGCCTCGGTGCCCAGCTTGTACTGGTGCACGGGGAGGGTCTGTGGGGCGCAGCCGTGCCAGGGACGAATTTGGCGGCGGTGGAGGCTGGGGTCGATATCCTCGCCCACCCAGGGTGCCTGACCGATGCGGAGGCTGCTCGAGCCGCCGAGCAGGGGGTGGCGCTTATGCTCTGCGCCCAGCCAGGACATTGTCTTGCCAATGGCCATGTATGGCGGCAAGCTCAGCGATTTGGTGTTCCGGCTGTGGTGGTGAGTGGCGCCCATGGCGAGGGGGAGATGCTTGGGCCAGGAGGTCTGCGCCAGGTGGCCTTCGGTGCAGGAATGGACGAGAAGGGATGGCGCGCATGCCAAAGGTACGCATGGAACCTTGCGTGTCGAAGGTTTGGGGTATATGAGCACGCCGCTTTGTCCGGGGCGGTCCCTGGACGTGATTGCGGCACGTAAGGATGGCAGAGCGATGCAAAGTGGAGTGCAAATAGAGCGAGGGGTGGGGCCTGTGGTCCAGGATCCAGGAGGGCTCACCGGTCAACCCGTGGATATAGGACAGAATCTGGGGGGTCTTCCCGTCAGCGGAGGGGTGCCAGAATTTGATTTTTGGCACATGGTATCCAATGCCACTTGGGTCGTGCAGGGGGTACTCATCCTTCTTGTCATCATGTCTTTGATTAGCTGGTCGATTATCTTTTTCAAAGTGATCCAGCTAAACCTCTATCGTCTGCGCACCCTCCGGGAGCGGGAGCTCTTTTTGGGGGCAGCCAATTTGGCCGATGGGGTGCAGATCTTGCGCGAACAATCGGGCTCCTGCCTCTATCCTGTGGCCAAGCTTGGGATTGCGGAGCTCAAACGCTTGGAGAAATCCACGATCCATCCCAATCTCAAGTTCCGGGTGGCCGGGGAAAACCTCCAGCGAACCCTTCAGCAAGGCGTGCAAGGGGTCATCACCGAGCTCTCGCGAACCATGGCATTTTTGGCCACTTGCGCCAATGCCTCGCCGTTCATTGGCCTTTTTGGGACGGTATGGGGTATTCTCAATTCGTTTCACGCCATTGGTCAGATGAAAACTGCCGCCTTGGCCGCGGTGGCTCCAGGCATCTCCGAGGCCCTGGTCGCCACGGCCATTGGTCTGGGCGTGGCCATTCCTGCCTCTCTTGCGTACAACACCTTTACCGGCATGTTGGGGACGATCCAGTCTCACATGGAACATTTCAGCGTCGATTTCCTCAACCGCGCCCAGTTGGAGCTCCCCTGGCTCGGGAAGCGGGAGTAGACTATGCAAGTCCATCGTGGCGGACTTATTGCCGAGATCAACGTGACGCCCTTTGTGGACGTCATGCTGGTCCTACTCATTATTTTCATGGTGACGGCGCCAATGCTCACCCAAGGCGTGGAAGTGGATTTGCCAGAGACCAAGACCGTCGAGACCTTGCCGGAAGATAGCGAGGCGATTGTCCTTCATGTGCGCAAAGATGGCACAGTGAAGCTCGACAAATACCCAGTGGAACTCCCCAATTTAGCAGGACAACTGCGGCGTATGGGGCTTACCAAAGATCGGATGTTGTATCTCCAAGCCGACAAGGAAGTCCCTTACGGTGTAGTGGTCAAAGTCATGGCCGAAATTCGTGCTGCCGGGCTCCAGAAACTCGGGGTGGTGGCCGAACCCGAAGATGCCAAGTAGGCCCGTGCGACTGTGAATATTTTGCGTCCGTTGAGTGCCCTGCTCTCTGTGGGGCTGCATGTCGTTGTCCTGGTGGTGGCCATGTGGGCCCCGACAGGGCGGCAGGTGCGTATTGATCTCGATCGCCCAGTGTATGAGGTGAGTCTCTTGGGTGCTCCTGCTAAGGCGGGGGCCGGGAGTCGGGTCAAGCCCGCGCCCGCACCCGCCCCAGAGCCTGTGGCTAAGGTGCAGCCAAAACCTGCACCTGCGGCGCCCGAGACTCCCCCAAAAGCCCTGAAGAAGGAGATCCCAAAAGAAGCGGTCGCTCTTCCCGCAGAGAATGCCACCAAAGTGGCCGCCAAAGAGGAACCCAAGAAAGAGGAGCCTCGACGCGAGGCATCTAAACAAGAAGAGGCCAAGCGAGAAGAACCTGCCCCAAAAACACCTCCTGCGTCAGCCAATGCCACGAGGGCTACAAACGCTACGGTAAAAAATGCCCCTGATACCAAGAATGCCACCAAGAGTGCCCAAGATATTTTAGCGGAAGCGTTGCAAAGCGCTCGGAAAGAGGCTGGAGTCAAAGGCGGGACAGGGACAAGTGGCGACGCCCTGCAGGCAGCCTTGGCGGAAGTGCGGGGTAGTGTTGGCGCCGGTGCGGGTACGGGCACTGGGGCAGGGACGGGTGACGGAACCGGTGAAGGTGCTGGAGGGGGCGGCGGTGGTGGCTATGCGCAGCAGGCCGCGGCTATTATTCGCCCCAATTGGCGCTTCCCTCGCATCGGATCGATTGATATGGTCGCCACTGTGGAGCTCACGGTGGCGCCCAATGGCAAGATTTTGGCGGCAAGGCTGCTCCAGAGTTCAGGTCGCGCGGATTACGATGCCTCGGTGCTGCGGGCCATTCAGGATACGGCGGAATTACCACCTTTGCCAGCAGGACTAGGTCCAAAGATTGTCATTACATTTCATAGTTTAGAATAGTTTATGGTTTTTGAGAGGAGAAACCTGTGCGTCTTCTTCCAGCTCTTTTGCTCTGTGTCCTTGTTCTCTGCCCTCGGTGGGGGATGGCGGGTGATGTCTTAACAGTAGATATCTATGGCCCTGGTCAGACGAAGGTGAATCTTTTCATCGCTGACCCCCTTCCCCGGGAAGCCTCAGTGCCGCTGTCTGCGGTGCCGGAAAACGCCCCGGCGACCCTGCAGCAGTACATCCAGAGTTTTTGCGCCTTCTTACCGTTTTTTGCGATGGTGCCCGGGCGGGATGTTGTCGGTGGGCCTTCACCAGGTGGTTATCTTGCGCAGCAGATTGATTTTGGTCGCTTTAAATTGTCGCGGGTGGACGTCTTGGTCACTGCGGCGTGGCAGCCTCAACATGCTGGCCTTGGGGATGTGGAGCTGCGTGCCTTTGAAGTCTTCAGCGGTCGGCTCATTATAGGGCGTGGCTATACGGTGCAGAATCGGCAGCAACTGCCCGAGGTGGCGGCCCGGTTCTGTGCCGATTTGATGGAGGCCCTCACCGGTCGGGGGGATTTTTTCCGCTCCAACCTCGCCTTTGTGAAACGCGATGGCCAACGAAAACAAATCTTCATGTCCACGGCCCAAGGGGTGGGAGTTCAGCAGATTACCAACCTGGATGGGGTGTGCATGAGCCCGTCATGGTCGCATGATGGCCAGCGGCTTGTATTTGCTTTTCTCGACCAAAAGGGGCATTCCATCTGCGAGTGGAACCGTCAGACGCGGGAATTGCGTCGTTTTCGGATGCCCGGTTCCACGGTGATTTCGCCGGCGTTCACTGCTCGGGGGACGATCGCCGTGGCCCTGGATATGGGAGGCAGCCCGGATATCTACGAACTCAACGCAGACTTTTCCATCGCCCGGGTCCTTGAACAGCATTGGGGGATTGACGTTTCGCCTGATTTTGATGCCAGTGGGACGAAAATGGTATTTGTCTCCAATAGGCTGGGGAACCCGCATGTCTTCGTGAAGGACCTCGCGTCCGGGAGCCTGGCCCGGGTTTCTTTCGAGGGCAAGTACAACACGGCGCCTTCTATCAGTCCTGATGGCAAGCTCGTGGTCTATTCGCATATGATCGGTGGTCAGCATAAGCTTTTTCTGGCGGATCTAGCTTCAGGAGTGGAGCGGCAATTGACTTTTGGGCCAGGCAATGATGAAGATGCTTCCTGGTCCCCTGATGGATATTTTATCGCCTTTTCCTCGAACCGTGCCGGTGGGTATCAGATTTATGTTACTACGAAGCACGGGGATGAACCCATTTTGATCCCAACCGGACCAGGAGAGAGTTTCGCTCCGGCCTGGGGGAAATTATAGGCAGTTGGTATTTTTATTCACTTCACGTTTTTCGAAGGAGGAAGTTATGAAACGTTTTGGACTGCTTGGAGTCGCATTGCTTGCCATGGGGTTGATGGTCGCTGGTGGTTGCGCCAAAAAAGTAAGCTCCACGCCGGCGGGCGCTTCGGCAACGGCTTCCACTGGTGGGGCCGGGGCCCAGGGTGGCCTTTCTGAGGCCGAGCGCCAGAAGATGATGGCCATCGAGAAGATCCAGGCCAATCGCATTTATTTTGCGTTTGATTCCAGCGAGCTCACCCAGGAATCTCGCCAGATCCTCACG
Organism: uncultured Desulfomicrobiaceae bacterium; assembly: GCA_937989665.1. GTDB lineage: Bacteria > Desulfobacterota > Desulfovibrionia > Desulfovibrionales > Desulfomicrobiaceae > Thermodesulfomicrobium. Next base: position 14,157 of record CALKRN010000009.1, read on the forward strand.
GAGAAGGCCGGGCTGCTCAAGGCCAATCCCTCCATCAAGTTGGTGGTGGAAGGCCACTGCGACGAGCGGGGGACCAACGAATACAACATGGCCTTGGGTGAGCGTCGTGCCCGTGCTGCCAAGGATTTCCTGGTGCTCTCCGGTGTGGATGCTGGTCGGATCCAGACCATCAGCTACGGTGAAGAGCGTCCGGTGTGCACAGAGTCTAATGAGGCCTGCTGGTCCAAGAACCGCCGCGACGAGTTCCGCGCGCAGTAATTGTCCGTATCTCGGGATGAGCGAGGGGCTGGCAGAGGACCTGCCAGCCCTTTGTGTTTCTGAGGTGATGCGCACGGGAGAAGAGGCACTGCGGGCCCTATGCGCATCGTGTCCCGTTTTGCCGCGGCTCATGCGCCTTGGCCAGGAGGTCCGTGCACAATGCGGTGCTGTGTCCCGTTTCCGCTGTTTCTTTGCCTCGTGGGGGGCTTTAACTGAGACTCACTTCGCTTGTGTTCCGTTTTGCGTCTGTGCCATCCAGCTCGCGTCAGCACGGCAGGTCACGACACCCACATTATTCCATGGACCCAAAGCGTTCTCGGAGTGTCTGGGCCCGGTGATCGAAGATGGCCTCAAGTCGCGGTCGCACATAGCTGCGCTCAAGGATATTTCCCAGCACCCCCAACCCAAGTCCATAATGCACGCGGTCGGTCATGCGCGCTCCGTTGGGGATGCGCTCAAAGACATGGAGATGGTGCCAAAAGCGAAAGGGCCCGAAGCGTTGTTCGTCAACGAAGGAGCGTTGTTCTTCGACGTGGGTGATTTCCGTAATCCAACGTACAGAAAAAAGTGGGCCGAGACGGATGCGGTACTCGATGATCTGGCCGGCAAACATCCGTTCTGGCAAAGCGCAGCGGATGTCGAAGTACAACCAATCCGGTGTAATGCAACCCAAATTAGCGGGAGTAGAGAAGAACTCCCAGGCCTGGTCGAGTTCAATGGGGAGGTCCTGGATTCGTTCAAGGCGAAACAGTCGCATGGCGCACCCCTGCAGGAGACGGCGTTTCTGGATAAAGCCAGAGGATGGGCTGCCCCGAAGCGATGGCTGAGGTTAGGGGAAACCTGCGGTCCCTCCATCTGTCAAGGGCTGTGCCTAACAATAGGATAATGCCCTCTGGTGGTCCATGGGGCTTTTTTGTCTCCCCGCCTTTGGGTGTTGGCCGATGTCTTTCTGCGCAGTATTCTTGGGGAGGCCTCGTTGGGGCTCTTGAGCGGCTGGACTTTCCCCAGAACCTCGTCTAACCGCCCTTTACCCTTGGGATATCCCAGGGAAGTCCCCTACTCAAGGAAGGATGGTGCTATGCTTCGTATTGAAAATCTCCACGTGCGCGTCGGTGGGAAGGAGGTTTTGCGGGGAATCCACCTCGTCATCGAAGAGGGAGAAACGTTCATCCTCTTTGGCCCCAATGGTTCGGGCAAGACGACGCTGCTGATGACCCTCATGGGCTTTTCGGGATACGAGGTCACGGAAGGGCGGATTCTTTTCAAAGGGGAAGATATTACCCATCTTCCTACCTATGAACGGGCACGACGGGGGATCGGTATGTCATTTCAGCGTCCGCCAACCATCCATGGGCTCTCCACGCGCAGTCTCGTGCAGTTGTGCGCTCGGGGACGGGCGGTGGATGTCGAGGCCTTGGCCCGGCGGGTCCACTTCGAGCATTTTCTGGATCGGGACATCAACGCCGGGTTCTCGGGCGGGGAAATCAAGCGTTCGGAGTTGTTGCAACTCATGGCCCAAGAACCCAGCCTCGTCCTTTTTGACGAGCCGGAGTCTGGGGTAGATTTGGAGAACATGGCCCTCATTGGTCGTACTGTGCGGGCGCTGCTCGATAAAACGATAGATCCGTCGCCTGAGATGAGCATGCGCGATCTGCGGCGGCGCAATACGACTTCAGGTCTTATTATTACGCATACCGGCTATATCCTCGATTACGTCAATGCCGATCGCGGCCAAGTGCTGTACCAAGGGGTGTTATGTTGTGATACCCGTCCTACCCGGCCACGAGATATTTTGGATCATATCTCCAAGTATGGCTATAAGGAGTGCATCCGATGCTTCAACTAAAAGCCCCACTGGTGGATCTCAATAGTTTTGTTTTTCGGGGCAAGACTTCAGTTCCCCTGGAGGATCCGAGCGCTTTGGACTCTACGGACAAGAAGCAGCTTCGGATGGTGGGCGTTGATGTGGAATCGACTCGGGCGGGGACATTCTTGCAGTTTGATCATGCGCCAGTGCATTGCTCTTCAGCCCGCGCAGGGGTGGAGGTCCTCGGTATCCAGCAGGCATTGGAACGCTATGCCGGCTTAAGGGAATATTTTTGGCGCGCCATTGACCCTCAGGCGGATGAGTTTACGCAGGCTGCGTTTCAGGAACCGCTCCATGGAGGCTATTATATTCGGGTCCATCCTGGGGTGCGGGTCACGGAACCGGTGCAGACCTGCCTTTTTATCAAAGGCGACGGTGTGGGACAAAACGTTCACAATATCGTGGTCGTGGAGGAAGGGGCCGAGGTTCATATCATCACCGGGTGCGCCACGGCCCATGGAGTAAACTCTGCCCTTCATCTTGGCATCTCTGAATTTTACATCAAGCGTGGTGCAAAACTGACCTTCACCATGGTCCACCAATGGGGCAAAGAGGTGGCAGTTCGCCCCCGTACCGTAGGAATTGTGGAAGAAAATGGCGTCTTCTTGAGCAATTACGTCCTGCTCAAGGAGGTTCGATCGGTGCAATCGTATCCGACGATTTTCCTCAACGGACCGGGGGCAGTGGCCCGGTTCAATTCGGTCATTGTGGCGCCCAAGGGTTCGCATGTGGACACGGGCAATCGCATTGTCCTTGCGGCCCCAGGGACGCGGGGGGAGATTGTCTCCCGGACCATCACCATCGGCGGCACGATTGTCGCTCGGGGGGAGATCATCGGGGATGCCGTCCCTTCGCGGGGCCATTTGGAGTGCAAAGGGCTCATTTTAGGAGAAGGCGGGATTATTCATGCCATTCCTGAGCTACGGGGTACACGCCCGGGGGTCGAGCTCTCCCATGAGGCGGCAGTCGGCAAGATCGCCCAAGAAGCCATCGAGTACCTGATGGCGCGGGGGCTTGACGAGGAAGAGGCCACCGCCACCATCGTGCGTGGGTTCCTCAATGTGGAGATTATGGGCTTGCCGCAGGAACTCCGCGAGTCCATTGATGCCACCATCGCCACCTTGGACAGTGCTGACGCCATGTAATGGCAGGATTTCGTGCGCACCTTGGCTGTGGGCTGCTTGTGGGGGGCGGCGCGTGGTATGTTCTGCGTGCCGCCCAAGTATTTGATCCATCGCCGCCCCTATTGGCGGCATTGGCGGCATGCGTTGCCTTAGGTTCACTTTTTCCTGATGTGGACACGGATTCCAAGGCCCGGCGATGGTTTTACGCGGCCTTGTTCGGGCTTGATGCCGTCTTGTTGGCAAGGGGCCAGGTCCATTGGGCCGCCCTCCTGGGCCTGGTGGCCATGCTGCCGGCCATGGGGGCTCATCGAGGCTGGACTCACCGCCTCTGGGCTGCCTTTCTGGTGCCCTTGACCCTCCTTGGTGCTGCGGCCTGGTTGTTTGGGTGGGAGCCTGTCCATTTGGTCCCCTACTATGGGGCAGTGGTGGTTGGCTATATTTCGCACCTTGTCGTCGATCGGTTGCTGTGAGCACGCCCTGGCGTTGGTCTCCCCTTGGGGGCGAGCGCCCCTCTCGACTTGTCCATCGTCCTTGGAGCGTCCTTGGCGCCTTCGCCCATCTGGCCCAGCCCCATTGGGCGGAAAATCATCCCTGCTGCGTTGTGGATTGGTCCCTTGGGCGTGTCTTGTGGGGAGCAAAGTCCATTGCGCGCATCGGTCAGCTCCTCGCCGAAGGCGGCTCGTCAGATCGGCAAGATCGGCATCCTCGACGCCGTGCTCCCCGTCGGGCAGATTCTCCCAGAGGTGGTCGGCTCGTCAGGGGTGCCCCGTTGCTTCGCATTGGCCCAGGGTGTCTTGCCAACCTTGACCTCGGAGACACGCCCGCCGAGGGGAGCCCCGTTGCCTACATCGGCCTAGGGAACCTCCTGGTTTTGGGGAGTCTTGCTGCAGCCCCGTTGTAATAGACGTCCAGGATGTCTTCTGGACCGCAGGGAACCTCCTGGTTTTGGGGAGTCTTGCTGCAGTGCATGGGGGGCCTTCGGCCCTGCATTGGAGCTGGCGGTGGAGGAATTCCTTGGGCCGTTGGTTAGCGGTACTTGGCGTAGAGGCGCAGGTAGAGGTCGCCGCGCCAAGGGCCAAGGCGCCGGCCCAGGCCCCGCAGGCGGATGGGTTTGCCGAGGCGAAAGTCCCAGGGCAAGGTTATCTCTACGGTGCGTGGTCGCCAGGAGAGGGGGAGGCGGAAGGAAAGCCGGAGGCGGGAGCCAGGGACAAGCTGGGGCGCAGGCACTTCGAGGCTGTGTTCCACGTCGAGTTGGCTCAGGAGCCAATGGCGCAAGCCTTCTTTCCACGAGGTTGGGGCCGGTGCTGGCCGGCTCATCTCAGCTGGGCCTTCTTCCACCACACTGTCGCCGGTGCGCAGTTTACGGAAAATCTCTTCAAAAACCTGCTTTGCAAAGGGGTCGTTTAAGATGTCGCGCAGGATATCTTCATGGCGGACAAAGAACTCGTCTGTGCCTGGAGCGCGATGCCTCTGTTCGGTCTTGGCCTCTTCTTCCTGATGGATAGTCTCGGCCGAGGAGGTGGGGCGTCCGCTGGCCTGTGCGGTGTGGGTACGCTCCAGGTGGTGTTTGAGGGTGACATAGGCCTCGTTGATGCGGGCAAAGCGCTCGGCTGCTTTGGGGTCCCCAGGATGAAGGTCTGGATGGTGGCGGAAAGCAAGGCGGCGGTAGGCCGCCTTCACCGCATCGAGTTCGGCCCCGGGCGCAAGCTCAAGGAGGCGGTAGCATTGGGCCAGGGAAAGGGCGCTCATGCCGGCTCCTCGGGGGGAAGAACGAGGGCCGTCGCCTCGTCGGGCTGGCCGCGTTTGAGGAGGCCGTGGGCTTGAAGGTAGGCGCGTCCGGCTTCGGCAAAACGGGTATGCCCTCCGCTTGGTTCGATGCCAGGGCAGGCCTCCTGGGCGAGCTGCCAGCTTACGGGGTCGAGGATATTGCCGCGGAAAAACGGCCAGGCCCGGCATACATCGGGTTTGGCCGGATGGACGCCGCAGCCCACACCGTCTTGATAAAAGACACAGTAGCCGTCAGCGCGGCTGCGCAACACCCATTTGCTCCCTTGGGGTTGGGCATAGCGCTCGGTCATGGTGGCCTCGTCCAGGCCAAGGTAGTCCGCCAGGCGCTGGCGTTCTGCTGCCGACACCACAATGCCGCCTTGGCCCTGGCAGCATTGACCACAGCGGTGGCAAACAAAAACTTCCATAGACACTCCTTTGTGGCGTCGAAGGGTGTTGCCCTGGGCTTCAAGCATAGCCGCGATGCTTTGGCAAGCCGGGCTTGACCGTGCTCAAGTCTCCCAGGTAGCGGCGTTGTCTCACGAGGTGCCTATGGAACGACTCTCTCCTGCCGCGGCGCAGTATTTGTGGGACATGCACGATGTTTTTAGTCTCGGCCGATTGGCGCATGAGCGGCGCATGGCGCTGCATCCTGCGCCTATCGTGACGTATATTGTCGATCGTAATATCAATTATACCAATATTTGTTCCTGCGGATGCCGTTTTTGCGCCTTTTTTCGTCCACCAGGCCATGCTGATGGCTATGTGCTCTCCATGGAGAGTTTACTTCATAAAATTGAGGAGACCGTTGCTCTTGGCGGATACCAGATTTTACTCCAAGGCGGCATGCATCCCGATCTCCCGTTATCCTGGTATGAATCCATGCTGCGCAACATTAAATCCGCCTTCCCGCAGATTGCAGTACATGGATTTTCCCCTCCAGAAATTTGGTTTTTGGCCGAGCAGGAGGGACGCTCTGTGGCCGTTGTCCTGGAACGTTTGCGAGCCGCGGGCCTTGACTCCATGCCAGGTGGTGGGGCGGAGATCTTGGTGGATGTGGTGCGCCGTCGGATTTCGCCGCGCAAATGTACAGCAGACCAATGGCTGGAGGTCATGGCGGTGGCGCATAAGCTCGGGATGCGGACGACGGCCACGATGATGTTCGGGGTGGGAGAGAGTCTCGGGGAGCGGCTGGAACATCTTGAACGGTTGCGGGCCTTGCAGGATCAGACGGGTGGGTTCACCGCCTTTATCCCTTGGACCTTCCAACCTAAACAGACCCAGCTGGCGGAGATGGTCGAGGTGTCAGCGCACGAGTATCTCAAAATGCTGGCCTTAAGCCGTCTCTATCTCGATAATTTCCCAAATATCCAGGCATCATGGGTGACGCAAGGTCCACACATTGGTCAGCTCGCCCTCTTTTGGGGGGCTAATGATTTTGGTTCTACCATGATTGAAGAAAATGTTGTCGCTGCTACTGGTGTGCATTTCCAGCTTTATGAAGCTGAATTGCGATCTTTGATAGAACGTGCCGGATTTATTCCAAGACGTCGAACCATGGATTATACCATTATCGAGGAATGATATGCATTTTTTACCATTAGAACGATTACCAGAGGAGGAGTCTCGCGTCCGCCTAGATCGGCTTCGTTCTCTGTTACGTCGTGACTATACCCATCTCGATGGCCTTCTCGTTTTCTCCAGGATCAACCTTTACTATCTGACAGGGACTTTGATCCATGGTGTTGCTTGGATTCCTCAGGAAGGGACCCCAGTATTGCTTTGCCGCCGCGGTGTGGAGCGGGCCTGGCTTGAGTCGCCGTGGGAACACATCGTGGAGTTCAAGTCATTCTCTCAGATGGAAGACCTCTTGCGGGCGGCAGGCTCCCCTTTGGGAAGTCGTGTGGGGGCGGAGATGCAGGGACTGTCCTGGTCCATGGGCGAGGTCTTGCGCCAAAAGCTTCCCCACGTTCAGTTCGAAGCTGCCGATGGCGCCCTGGCCCGAGCCCGGGCGGTGAAAACACCATGGGAACTGGCGAAAATGCGCCTTGCGGGCGAACGCCATGCTCGCGCCCTCACCGAGGATCTGCCGGAGCGTATCCATCCGGGGATGAGCGAATGGGCCATTGCCCAGGCGGTGTGGCAGGTATTCTTTGCCCGTGGCCATCAAGGTCATATGCGCATGCAGGCCCAAGGAGAGGAGATTTTCCTTGGGCATGTGAGTGCTGGGGATTCGGGAAACTACCCCAGTGCCTTCAATGGGCCGCTGGGGCTGCGGGGGATGCATCCGGCAGTACCGTTTATGGGGTATGCAGGGGCTATTTGGCAAGAAGACCAACCTTTGACCGTGGATTGCGGCTTTTGCCTCGAGGGCTATCACACGGATAAAACCCAAGTGTATTGGGCGTCGTCCTCCGGAGTCCCGGAAGTGGCGCAACGAGCCCAGGAACTATGCGAAACGATCCAGATGGAGCTTGCTGCTCGTCTCGTTCCAGGGGCTGTGCCGGCAGACCTGTACCGCGTGGCGGTGCAGCAGGCCTTGCGGGCCGGTTTGGGGGAGGGGTTCATGGGCCTTGGTCGGGGAAAGGTCGGCTTTCTCGGGCACGGCATTGGTTTGGCCGTGGATGAGTGGCCGGTGGTGGCCCCAGGATTCGACGAACCCCTCCAGGAAGGGATGACCCTCGCCCTGGAGCCCAAAATTGGCATCCCCGGCCTTGGAATGGTGGGCGTTGAAGATACCTTTGTCGTGACAGCCAGCGGTGGACAACGGCTTACTGGGACATCCATCGGTCCCGTGTATCTGAATGAATAAAGGTTCTTTTCGAATGGCAAGGAGAATGTATGTCTCGACTTTGGCTCATCGATGCTGGCTACATGTTTAATGCTCGTCATAGTGTCCGGCCGGGTTATGAATTTAGTTATCTCAAATTGCGTCAATATTTAGAGCATAGTGGAGATATTTGGCGCGCCTACTATCTCAATGCCAGCCCAAATCCTCCAAGCGATGCACAAGATAGCTTCCATCGATGGCTTCGCAGTGGTCCACCACATGGTCCAAAAATTATTACGAAAATTTATCCGTTACGCCAGCAGCGGGCGGATAAAGCCTATTGTGAGGAATGTGGGCAAAAAGTCCAGCTTCGCTGCCAGCATCAGCTAGAAAATGGACCTACTCATCGAGTTTATAACGAGATTCAAAAAGGTGTTGATGTTGGTATTGCTTCATTGGCATTAATTCTTGCTCCTCATTATGAGACATTGCTGTTATCTTCTGGTGATGCGGACTTGGCTGATGTGGTGGATTATTTAGGTGCAAATGGGAAACGTATCGAGCTAGTTGTTTTTCGGGAAGGAGTTTCATCGGAATTACAGTGCCGGACGGATGCCATTTATTGGCTTAATGATATCGCTGATGAACTGGAAAATATTCGCGACGACGAACGGGGCTGCAGTATCGCGGAGGACTAAGGCGTGCTCCTGCGTTGTTTGCGATCGGTGCGCCCCCAGCAGAACTGCTACGGAAAATCATTTCGTGGATGTAAGGCTGTGTTTTGGGGCCCAGATCAACGGGGCGTCTGGCTTATGCGTCGGCTTTGACGCTCAGTCTTGAGGCTGAGAACGCTGGGATGGTCCCCATTCCTCGGCTAGGGCGCGCTCCAAGGTGGTGGCGGTGAAGAGGTCACGCAGGATGAGGGGCGCGTTGGGGCGATGAGGAGAGAAAATGGCCACGAGGGGGATGGAGCGGGCACCGAGGGCAGAGAGCAGGGCCATGCGTTCCGCGTCCTCGTGAGTCAAGTCAACGCGGATAAGGACCGCTGCGTAGCGTTGGGCAATGCGGGCGCTGGCCTTTGGCGTGAGCACTGTTTTTTCGAGGAATTTGCAGTTGGGGCACCAGTCGGCGGTAAAGTCGAGGAGGAGGGGGGTTGTGTGGCGCAGTTCCTCGAAGCGTTGCCGGTCAAAGGGCTGCCATGGGTCGGGCTGAGTGTCAGGGATAAGAAAACCCCAGATGCCCAGGACCACGAGCGCTGTGGCGACGGTGCGCCAGATGAGGCGGATTAGAGGCGGTTGGGAAAGGGATGCCCAACGCCCCCAAATCCAGGCACTGAGGGCAAGGACCCAAAGAAAGATGAGGGTGGGAAAGAGTTGGGCCTCGGGGAGCAGCCCTAGGAGATAGATGGCCGTGCCGCTGAGAAAAAAGCCGAGGCCTGTCTCCAAGTACCCCATCCATGCCCCGGGACGGGGGAAATAGCACACCAATGCAGGGGCTGCGGCGAGCACGAGGTAGGGCGTACTCATACCAACACCCACACACAAAAGCACCGCAATGATGATAAGTGGTGGTTGGAGGAGGGCCCAGGCGAGGACCCCGCCGAGAAAAGGGCCACTGCACGGCGTGGCCAGTAGTGTGGCCAAAAGACCGGTAGTAAAGGCGTGCAGAGGACCAGTGCTGGTCTGCGGCTTGGCTTTGAGGTCGATAAGCGGCAAATCCAGGAGGCCAAAGAGGCTGAGGGCCAAAAGCATCACCACCGCCGTCAGGGCCGTCACCGCGGTGGGGCTTTGGAAGATTTGCCCCCAAGCCATGCCAGTGGCGCCGATGAGCAAGGCAAGAAAGCCAAAGAACGAGATGATTCCAGCGGCAAAGGCAAGGTTGTGGGAGCGGAAGGCGCTTATGGAGCATTGATCCACGGTGGCTGGGAGCATGCCACGCAACTTCAATCCGATGACCGGCAGAACACAGGGCATGATATTGAGAATAATGCCTGCCAGAAACGCCAGGGGCATGGCTTTGGCAAGGGAACGCACCTCAAGTCCTGGGTCGAAGACACGAACGGCAAAGGCGGGGGCTGCTTCGGTAGGGGGCGATGTCTGGGGCGCCAAAGCGGAGGGAAGGGTGCTCGCCTCGGGGTGGGCCTTACGGAGTTGCGGCCACCAGGGCCGCGTCTCGGCTGGGGACGCGGCTGCCCACGCAGCAGCATCGATGGTGGTGCGAAGGGTTTGCCGGATAGGCTGACAGGTGGAGGCAGAGCAGAGAAGGGCATGAATGGTTACCACCAGTTCCCCCTGGTTTGCGGGCAAGGGGAGGAAGATGGGCGTGGGGCCAGAGTAGAGGCGAGCGGTGCCCCCTGGCGAGAGGGGGTCGGGTTTGGACTCCCCAGGGGGATAAAGCGGGGCAAGGAGCGTGTCTCCGAGACGGGCTTCCACACGGGTGGGGAAGCCGCTCGACCCTGGTGTATTGGCATAGGCATGCCAACCGGGGTGCGGGGTGAGGAGAAGGACAGCAAAATCGCCTTCCTGAGCCTTCACGAGGCTGAGGTCCACGTCCACGGGCTCGTTGGCTGCCATGGCCCTCCCCATGATGCCGAGGATACAAAGCAAGAGAAGAACAGTCCTAACGATACGATGCACCATGACCTCCCAGGGCGTTCGTAGGGCGAGACCTGCCCTCCAGCAAGAGGCAAAAAAAGGAGTTGACACCTTTTCCCCCGCTTTCTTAAAGACGGCTTCCGTTCTGCGGGCCACTAGCTCAATTGGTAGAGCATCTGACTCTTAATCAGCAGGTTCAAGGTTCGATTCCTTGGTGGCCCACCAGCACGACCGTCCAACGCCCCTCTCGCTTCCGCGGGAGGGGCGTTTGCCTTCTGTGTTGGTTCTCAAAATCTCCATGAGCCCTCGCGCCCGTTGAAGGGGGGCGATTGCCTTGGGCGCTCTGGGGCCTCTTGGCTTCAGGGGGCCGCGGCGAGGCTTCCCCAGGCGGTTGGGCGCAACGAAGCGCCCCGTTGCTTGCCGGGCTCTTTCTCCTGTGGGGCCATTTGCCGGGCAGGACGTGGTGCCAGCCATGCGGTGCACGTTCGCGAATATCGTCCCCTTCATCGGCTGCGCCACCTTGCGTCCGAACATCTCGCACATGGGCCCACACCCGCCAGCATCGTGTCCTTCCCCGGTGCATCCTGTGGCATGGCAGGGCGCTCCTTTGCGAAGAGTTTCGCTTTGGCCTGACCTTTGCTTTTTCTCGGGCATCAAGGAGCGTGCACCATGCAAAACAGTAGCTATAGCGCCCTATTCGGGGCCCTGACCCAAGAGCGGCGTCTGGACGTCATCGCCAACAATCTGGCCAATGTGAATACCGCGGGCTTTAAAGGCGATCGCCTGGCCTTTCAGGATACCTTCCGCCGCTATGCCCATGATCTCAAAAATCCCAATTATTCCGTGCGGGAACAAGTGGCTTGGCCGCGGAGTTTTGTCCTTGCCCAACCGCGCATCGCCGAACGCGTCATCGATTTGACGCCAGGGCCCTTGGAGACCACGGGCAATCCTCTGGACCTCGCCTTGGCCGGGGACGGCTTTTTCCGGCTTCAAGGCCCGGAAGGAGAGGTGCTTTCTCGGGGGGGGAGCTTTCTCGTTTCCCCTCAGGGGTTCGTGGTGGACCCGCAGGGTCGTCGGCTTCTTGGCGAAGGAGGACCCATCCAGATCCCGGAAGGGACGCGGAGTGTTGTCATCACGAGCGATGGTCTGGTGAACGCAGACAATGCCCCCGTGGACCGCATTGCCGTCGTACGGGTAGAAGACCCCAAGGTCTTGGAAAAGGTAGGCACGAATGCCCTGCGCATTCGGCCAGACAGTGGGGCCGCCCCGGTGCCTGCCGGGGATACGGAGGTGATCCAAGGGGCGGTGGAGAAACCCAATGTGGAGGTAGTAACAGAGATGGTGAATATGATCGAGACGATGCGTGCCTACGAGGCCTACCAGAAGATCATCACCGGCACCTTTGACCAAGATAGAAAACTCATCACCGAGGTGGGCGCTCCGCGCTAGCCCAAGGAGGAATCTATGATTCGCGCTCTGTGGACCGCGGCCTCGGGGATGGTCGCTCAGCAGATGAACCTCGATGTCACGTCCAATAACTTGGCCAACGTCAACACCACCGGCTTTAAGAAAAACCGCGCCGAGTTTGAGGACCTCATGTATCAAAATCTCAAGATTGCCGGGACCCTCAACCAAAACGGAGAGCAACTCCCGGTGGGGGTGCAAATTGGTCTGGGGGTTCGGCCTGTGGCGGTGCACAAGATTTTCTCCCAAGGCGATTTCCAAAATACCGGCAACCAACTGGACCTCGTCATTGAAGGAGAAGGGTTTTTCCGCGTCGATAAAGGCGGAGAGATTGCCTATACCCGCAGCGGCGCCTTTAAACTCAATAGCAACGGGGTGATCGTAACGGCCAATGGTTACCCCCTGCAGCCGACCTTTACCGTACCCCAAGATACTCAGAACATCATCATCACCGAGGACGGGCATCTCACTTGTGTGGATAAAAATGGCACGACCTTGGCCGAGACGGACATCCCGGTGTACACCTTCGTCAATCCTGCGGGCTTGAAGGCCATTGGCCGCAATCTTTTCTACCAAACCGACGCCTCCGGCGAGGCCATTGAGAATGTCCCTGGGCAAGGCAATGCCGGGACATTGGCGCAAGGATTTTTGGAGATGTCCAACGTGGAGATCGTGGAGGAGATGGTGAACATGATCGTCGGCCAGCGGGCCTATGAGGCCAACTCCAAGGCCATTACCACGGCCGACTCCCTGCTTCAGATCGCCAATCAAGTGAAGCGCTAGGAGGACCTATGCGCGGGCTTCTCGTTGTCTTCTTCGTGGCGCTGCTTGCCAGCCCGGCATCTGCCGGTCGGTTGGTGGTGGCCGAAGCGCTATGCCTGCCGGCAACTGCCGAAGCCATCACCCTGGGGCATTTGGCCCAGGCCGAAGGAGAGGACGCCGCTGCCTTTATGGAGCGTTGGGGCCAGACTCCGCTGCTGCCCGCCCCTGGTGGCGTTGGGCGGCGAAGCACCGTGGATGGGTCCAAGTTGCGGCAGGCCCTTGCCCGCGCCGTGCCTGCCCCTGCACCGGAACTGGTTCTCCCGGAGCAGATCCTTGTGCAACGCGGCGGGCAGGTGCTGGCCGTGGGACCGATGCTGCCGGCCTTGGAACGGGCCCTTGTGGAGCACCTCACACCAGCGGGAGGGGAGGTGCGCTTGCGGGATTGGCGGCTGCCGGCATGGCTGTTTTTGGCTTCTGAACGCCCTGCTCGCGTGCGCTTGGTGCCGCCAGCCCCAGGTGCTGGGACAGTGGCCGTCCATCTTGAGGCCGTGGATGAGGCAGGCGCCGTGATTGGTAGCCTCTCGGGCACGGTGGTGGCCGAAGTCTGGGCGGAGGTCCTTTGTGCAGTGCGTTCGTTGGCCCGGGGAGAGGTTGTTGGACCAGAAGCCGTCGTGCGGCGGCGGGTCAATCTTACTCAAGGAAGCAAGCCGGTATGGGATGGTACGAATCTGGGGAATGTGCGTGTCCGGAGTCAGGTGCCGGCAGGGGCGGTCTTTTGGGCCGAAATGCTCGAGCCCGTGCCTGTCGTGGAGCGGGGCCGCACTGTGACCTTGGTGTATGATAATGGCCGGTTGCGGCTCGCGGTGCCAGCCCAAAGCCTCGAAGATGGGGTCGTGGGCGGCACGGTGCGGGTGCGCAATCTCCAAAGCCAGAGGGTCGTGGCTGGCCGGGTGGTGGATGCTGCTACAGTCCAGGTGGGTGGGTTATGAAACGGATAGCTTGGGTGTTTATGTTCGCTGGGGCAATGGCGGGGTGTACAGCGGCCACGCGACGGCCCAATATGGGGCATGCCATCGAGCCCTTACCACAGAGCGCTGTCCCGGCGTGGGAGAATCCTGGTTCGCTCTACGACCCCGATGGAGCGGCGACCCTATTTGCCGATCCCCGGGCCCGGCGGGTGGGGGATATCGTCATCGTGAAGATCATGGATTCCACGACTGCCAAAAACAAGGCCTCCACCACAGCGGACAAGAAGAGTGGGATTGACCTGGGGGTGAGCAACTTCCTTGGTCGGGACTCCTTGCCGTATCTTGGCGATGTGGGGACGACGCCCATGATCAAGGCCGGTTCTTCCAACTCCTTTGAGGGACAGGGGGAGACCAAACGCGAGAGCTCGGTCAAAGCCACCGTCGCGGCGCGGGTGACGCGGGTGCTTCCTGGCCGGATATTGGAGATCATGGGGGCGCGGGAGATGCGCATCAATGGCGAGACCCAGATCGTGGCCGTCGAAGGCCTGGTGCGTGCTCAGGATATTGCCGCAGACAACACGGTGGAGTCTCCTCTCCTCGCCGATGCCCGAATCGAGTTTTTCGGCGAGGGAGTCTTGGCAGAAAAACAACGGCCAGGGTGGCTGGCAAGGATCCTCGATCATGTGTGGCCGTTCTAGAATGGTAGGCTGGTGGGCCGCGCTGCTTTTCGTCGTGGCTGCTGTGGGGAGTGCTTCGGCGGCCCGGCTCAAGGATCTGGCCTCGTTTAGTGGGGTGCGGACCAACGAGCTGGTGGGCTATGGTCTGGTTGTTGGGCTCTCGGGCACAGGGGATAAGAGTGGTTCCGAGTTCACCGTGCAGTCCATGGCCAACATGCTGGAATCCATGGGCGTCAAAGTCAATCGTGCGCAGCTTAAGCCTAAAAACGTCGCTGCAGTTATGGTCACAGCACGGATGCCCGCTTCAGCCCGGCCGGGTTCACGCCTGGACGTAACGGTCTCCTCCCTTGGGGATGCCCAATCGTTGTTGGGAGGAGTCCTTCTCCTCACGCCCCTGCGCGGTGTTGATGGCCAAATCTATGCCCTCTCCCAAGGACCGCTCACCGTGGGTGGTTTTTCTGTTGGAGGGGAGGCCACGACCGCCGCCAAAAATGTCGTCACCGTAGCCCGCATCCCAGGCGGTGCGGTGGTGGAGCGGCCGGTGCCCTTCCAATTCAACGAACAGAAGGAGATCACCATCCACTTGGACGCCCAGGATTTTAGTACGGCCAAGCAAGTGGCCGATACCATCAATGAGGTCATGGCTGGCCCTTATGCCCTGGCCCAGGATGCCGCCACGGTGCGGCTGCGCATCCCGGAGCGCTACCAGGGCAATATTGTCGGTCTCATGGCAGAGCTCGAAAATGCCGAGATCCGACCGGATTCCCGCGCCCGGGTCGTGGTGGACGAAAAGACTGGCACCGTGGTCTTTGGCGCGGGGGTGAGCCTCTCCAAGGTGGCCGTGACCCATGGTAACCTCCAGGTGGTGGTAAGCGAGCAACCCCAAGTCTCCCAGCCTGGGGCCTTTTCTGGCGGCCAAACGGTGGTCACGCCCAACACCCAGGTGGCGGTGCGTGAGGACAAACGGGGGATTACCATGATGGAAGGGGCCTCGGTGCAAGACCTCGTCAATGGGCTCAACGCCATCGGCGCCACCCCGCGCGATCTCATCTCCATTTTACGGACCCTCAAGGCTGCGGGCGCCCTGCACGCGGACCTCGAGGTCCTCTAGGAGGATGCTATGGCAGACATTCGCCCCCTCTCTCCCGGACAATTGCCCCCTGAGGTGCGCCAAGCCCGGCTGAAGAAGGCCACCGAAGACTTTGAGGCCCTGTTTCTCTCCCAAATGTGGAAACAGATGCGCCAGGGGGTGGGCAAGGAGGGCCTGTTTTCTTCGAAGGAAGCGGAGAGCTATCTCAGCATGTTCGACCAAGAGATGGGCGTGACCTTGGCCCAGGCAGGCGGGATTGGTCTTGCTGAGATGCTCTCCCGGCAGCTGCAGGCCAAACTGGAACGCGCGGGGCAAGGTGTGGCCCCGGCTAAGCCCCTTGCCCCGCTGCGGCCAAGGACTTCAATGGCCTCGGCCCCTCTGCCGCCAGCGGAGGATGCTGCTTTGGCTCAGGCCGAGGCCCTGGCAGAGCGCATTGTTGCGGAAAAAAATCAGAGGCAGGCTGCGGACGTCCACCCTGCTGGACCAACCACAACCCCGTTGTCCTCCGGGAGTGCCGAGGATGCTGCTCGTCCTGTTGCCACGGCCAGCTTGCCGTCGGAAGGCATTTGGCTGACCTGGTAGTCGCATTGTGCTGGCGTTGCCGCGCAGTTGCTCCTTCGCCAGCCTGGCCGCATGGGCAACGGGACGGTGCCGCAGGAGGCCATGGCCGCCTTTTTGGGGGTATCACCGCCTAAGCTTATGGATTTGTTGTTAGGTAAGCGACACGATGCAAGGGCAGGGGCTCTCTCGCCTGGGAGAGTGTGGGCTGCGGTGGTGGCCTTCCCAGCCCGCCCTCGTCAGGGGGCGTTCTTTGATGTTACCTCGCGGGCGGGATTGGGAGGCACAGGGCTTGAACCTCGTGGATGTGGGCCGTGCCGTCCTTTTCGCGGGTGAAGAAGGCCGGATTCTCCGGCACCACCCGCGGCCGGCGGTGTTCGTCCACGGCCACGTAGCGAAAGACCCCTTCAGTCACCAATTGGCGCTCTGCCGAATAGGCCCCCACGAGCTGCCGGGCCCAGACTTCGAGTCGGATATCGAGAGAAGTGCGGCCTACGCGTATCAATTCGGCGTGGATGCAGATGGTATCTCCAACGCGTACCGGCTTTTCAAAGACCATGCGTTCCACACATACCGTCACCACCCGACCTTGGGCGACTTCGGCGGCCATGAGACCGCCAGCGGTGTCCATTTGGGCGAGGATCCAGCCGCCGAAGATATCACCACTGGGGTTGGTGTCCTTGGGCATAGCGAGGGTCCGCAAGACCAAAAGGCCACGGGGGGTGCGGGTAGGGGACATGGGAACCTCCGATGCGAAATACGGTCTGTGTAGCGGCATGCGGAGGACGTGTCGAGACGGTGCAGCGCAGCGCTTCTGGCCCATGGCGGGGGTCTTGGGGAGGCAATCGCCACCACTGTTTTTTGGGAAGGCAGGGCGAGGATGTCGCTAGGCCTTTCCTCCTTCGGAATACCAGCCTCTTGATTGAGCCGGGGCAAAACCTGCCGCAAGGGGATAAATCTTCTCTATTTTTCCTATAAATTCAAAGAATTTTCTTTTGGCCGCTTCCTTGCATGTCCTCCGTCAAACGGCGGATTTTGCCGAACCAAGGGAGGGAAGACCATGGAACGGCTCGTGGTGGAGAGTATTGCTCGACAGGCCAAAGGCGCACAGCTCCTCGCCATGCTCCTGGAAGAAGAGCATCGCTTGCTGCGTGCGGGCAATCCCCAAGCCATTGCTGGAGTAGAGCTGATGGTCCAGGAACTCGTGCGGCAGTTGGCGGCAGAGCGTGCCTTGACCCGCCGTCTCTTGGGGAGCCTTGGTGTGGAACGGGTGGCGGAGCTTTTACCATGTTTGGAAGAATCTTCGCGCCAGGCTTGCCAGCAGTGGATGGCGGTTTTGGAAGCAAGCGAGCAGCACAGTGCGCGCCAGAGCATGATTAACATGGACCTCGCGGAGGCCCTGCTCCAGCAAACCCGCGGGCTTTTGGCCCGCATCCACCAGGACGTCCTGCCGCGTCAGTCCCATGTCTATACCGCCCGAGGGGTGTGGCAGCGGCAGGCATCTGAGGCCACTCTTGTGCGGGGGAGGCTCTAGATGGTTGGCATCACCAGTCTTTTTGAGATCGGCAAGCGCTCGCTTTTGGCGAGCCAAAGCGCCATTCAAGTCACGGGCAACAATATTTCCAATGCCAACACCGAGGGCTACAGCCGCCAGCGGGTGCGTCTGGAAGATGGCCTGTATATCAACACGGCCCCCGGTCAGATCGGCACGGGCGTGTATGCTGCCGAGGTATTGCGGGATTTCGACGAGTTTATCGAAGTCCAGTATCTTGGCAAATCTTCGGAATTTCTGCGCTGGGACACCCTCAAAGCCCGGCTCCAGGATGTGGAAGGGGCGTTCAACGAGGCCAATACCGAGGGCATGAACACGGCCCTGGCTCGGTTTTTTGCCGACTGGCAGCAGCTTGCAGTCCGCCCGGATGACAACAACGTGCGCACGGCCCTTTTGGCCGATGCCCAAAATCTTCAAATCTACCTCACGGGCGCCGATGTCCGGCTCAATCAACTGCGCGCCCAGGCTGACGCCATGTTGGCAGACGACGTTACCATCATCAACGGGCTGTTGCGGGATATTGCCCAGCTGAACATCGCCATTCTTGCTCAGGAGGTGCCGGGAAGTATCAATGCCAATGGGTTGCGGGACCAGCGGGCGACCTTGGTGCGGCAATTGGCCGAGAAAATGGATATTGTGTACATCGATAACGGCGGGGGCAACGTCACCATCACCACCAAGGCGGGTCAGAGCCTGGTCTCTCGGGGCGAGTATTTCGAACTCCAGGTAGAAGGCCCGCAAGTTATCGCTGACGTAGCGGTGTTTGATGGTAGCTTGCAGTTTAGCGGCGAAAGCAATCACGAATATCTTGTGGAGGTGGTCACGGGTGGGGCTTTGGGTGTGGCGCAGTTTCGGGTCTCGGTGGACGGCGGGCGCACCTGGCTTGCCGACGAAAACGGAAATTCCATTTTTACGGCCGCGGGATATGCCAATCGGGTAACCCTGCCCGATGACAAGCTGACAGTGTGGTTTACTGCCGGGACACAAAACCTTCAGGCGGGAGACCTCTTTCAAATTGTACCGCACAAAGGGGTGTACTGGTACGAGAACTCCTCCTCCAAGATGAATATTACCCCGCGCATCTTCCCCAGCGGCCAGGAAGACGAGAGCCGCATTACGGGTGGAAGCATCGCCGGGATTTGTGGGTTTCGGGATTTTTATGTGGGGCGCTACAGCGAGAAGCTCGACGCCCTGGTGAAGACCCTGGTGTGGGAAGTCAACCGCATCCACTCCCAAGGCACCGGCCTTGACCCCCTTACTGCGTGGACGGCAAGCAATCCGGTGCGGAACAATGGGGTCCCGTTGGGCGGCGCTGATAGCGGCCTTGTGTATCGCGATCGGCTAGCAGCGGGGAACCTTTCGATCTCGGTATATACAGATACCGGCCAGCTCCTCCATACCGTGGGGCTTGATTTCGACGGCCTCACCCCAGGGCAGCAGAATTTCAATCCCCTTGTGCATACCCTCGAAGATGTTCGGGCGGCGTTTGATGCGGTCAGCGGTCTGGATGCCACCATCGTCGATGGCCGGCTGCGCCTCGTGGCGGCCCCAGGGCGCAGCTT
Source organism: uncultured Desulfomicrobiaceae bacterium (assembly GCA_937989665.1). Classification (GTDB taxonomy): domain Bacteria; phylum Desulfobacterota; class Desulfovibrionia; order Desulfovibrionales; family Desulfomicrobiaceae; genus Thermodesulfomicrobium. The sequence goes on from CALKRN010000009.1 coordinate 33,170, forward strand.
TGCCTTTGGTGCCGACGCCACAGGGCTTCTGGCCGCTTTGGGCATCAATACCTTTTTCGAAGGCTCACGGGCCCGGGATTTGCGGGTGGTTGAGACCATCGGATCCAATCCCGACCTCATCGCCTCAGGGCACGTCAATGGCGCTGGAGAGCGGCAAAGAGGCGATAATGCCACTGCCATCGCCATGGCCGCGCTCCAGAACACGAAAGTGCAGTTTCGGACGACCTTTGAAGGAAAGGTCCTCCAGACCATTCAGGACAATTATGCCGCCTTCGTCACTCTGGTGGGAGCGGATGTGCAGAACGCCAGCTTTAATCAGAGTTACCACAAGACCTTGGCCGATGAATTGGCCCGACGCCAGGATGAGATTGCTGGCGTCAATCTCGACGAAGAGATGACCAACCTCATCAAGTTCCAGCACGCCTATGCGGCGGCGGCAAAGCTTATCTCCACTTCGGACGCCATGATCCAAACACTGCTCGCCATGAAAAATTAGGGGGGAGATATGCGCGTCACCACCCGTAGCCTCTACGGCAACTTCCTTGCCACCGTGAACCGCTCCCAAAACCGGCTCTCGGAGCTCAACGAACAAGCGGCGACGCAAAAGCGCATCAACAAGCCCTCCGATGACCCGGTGGGGACTTCGCGCGTCTTTGCCTATCGTGATTCTCTAGCGGCCATTGCCCAATATGAGAAAAACATCGACACCGCCAAAGGCTGGCTCGGTCTGGCCGATGAAGTCACCATGCAGGCCAGTGATATCCTCTCGCGCCTCCAGACCCTCGCCGAACAAGGGGCCACGGGCACACTCACGGCCAAAGACCGCGCAGCGACGGCCTATGAAGCGCGCCAACTTTTCCAGCAGCTCATGGGACTGGCCAATAGCCGCTATGAGGGCAAGTCCATCTTTGCCGGCCATGCGGTGGAGACGACGGCCTATGCCGAAGGGGCGATGGTCTTTGACCGTACGGGCACCATCGTCGCTCGGGCTGAAGGCCGACCTCTGGCAACGACCCTCGTCCAGTTCGTTGGTCCTGAGGGGACGCAGGCCACCGTGGGGACGACGACTCCCATCACCTACCGCTACACCACCGATGGCGGGAAATCGTGGACAACCAAGACCCTAGATGCCACCTGGCCGCATGACCTGGAGCTGGATGGTGTCACCGTGCACCTTGAAAATGGGTATACTGTAGACCTTTCCCCAATCACCAATACAAAGACCAGCCAAGGCACGTGGCTCACGGTGGCCACGGCCGCGGTGTACCAGGGGGATGTGGAGGCTGAGGCGGCGATTACCTACACCGCCAAGCCTGCCCCCGCCGCGGCCCTCCAGGTGGATGCCTTGCCTGGCCTGGCCCAGGACGTGCGAATCCAGGTCCTTGGGGGCAGTATGGGTGGTGCCGTGACCTACCAATACAGCCTTGATGGAGGGAGCACCTGGAGTGCCACCCAGACTGCTGATACAAGTCTTTCTCCGGAACTTTGGACTCAGGCTGGGGCGGTGCGGCTGCGGGCCCCGGTGGGGACGAACCTCACGGGCGTTGACCTCACGGCCCATGCGGGCAGCACTGCAGTGGATACCTTTGGGACTGCGGTGACGGCCCGGGCCAGGGGGAATTTTCCAGGGAACGTGCTGGTACGTGTCGAAGCGGCGACGACCCTTGGCGCCCCTGGGACCATCGCCTACTCCTATAGCACGGATGGGGGCGTGACCTGGTCCACCGGGCACACGGCGCCCAACGGTGCGGCACCGGTCCTCACGGTGCCTGGCGGTGAGATCCAGCTTAGTCCAGGGCCCAATGGCGAAACGGCCCTCCCGTCGAGTGCCCAATTGATGGTGCGTCCTGCCACGGCAAGCCACGAGGTCGATATCGCCTTGGGCGCGCGGGTGCGCCTCAATGACGTGGGGATGAGCATTTTTGGCGGGGTATTTGCATACGGGGCGACGACCGCTTCTGCCGACGCCAACCGCAGCGACAACCTGCTGGTGGCGGCAGCCAAACTCGTGGCTGCCCTCGAGACCAACGACCAGCAGGGGTGTGGTCAGGCCACCGCGGCTATTAAGGATGCGCGTAATGCCTTGTCGGTCAATATGGCCTCCATCGGTGCGCGGGAAAACCGCTTGGAGGTGGCGGCAGCGGTGCTTTCAGGCCTCAAACTCGACGAGACCGAGCGCTTGAGCCGGGTGGAGGATGTGGACCTCGCTGAGCTGATGACTCGCTTGGCGAGCCAGCAGGCGGCCTACGAAGCAGTGCTCAAATCGGCGTCATATATCCTGCGCCAGAGTTTGGTGAATTATCTCTAGGAGAAGGCATGCTCATTTTAGCGCGCAAAGTGGGCGAGAGCCTCATCCTCGGCGACGACATCCGCATTACCGTCCTCGGGGTGCGCGGGCAGCAGGTGCGCCTTGGTCTGGAAGTGCCGGCAGACGTGCCGGTGTTGCGGGAGGAAATCTATCTCAGGGTACGGGCGGCCAACGAGGCAGCCTTGGAGAGTGACGAGCACGATCTTATGACGGCGGCATCCTTATGGCAGAACGAACCAAACGCATCGTAACATCTCGTGTGGGCACTGTAGCCGTGGACCCGACCTCGGTCCTCATCTTTCCCCATGGGCTCATTGGCTTCGAGCGCTTGCGGGAGTTTGTGCTCGTGGACTTTAAGCCGGGCACACCGTTTCGCTATCTCCAGAGCATGGAGCGGCCCGAGGTTGGCTTTCTCGTCGCCGACCCCTTCGCCTTTCTCAAAGAATACCGCATCCACGTGGGCAGGGCAGAGGAGCGGATCCTCAAGGTGCGTTCGGTACGGGAGGTGGCCGTGCTGGTGCTTGTCACGGTCCCTAAAGGCCGGCCCGAAGAGAGTACCTTGAATCTGCTCGGGCCTATTTGCCTCAATGTGCGGGAGCGCATTGGCCTGCAGGTTCCGCAGGCCGGCATGGAGCCGGCCCGGGTACTCTTGCGGGAATGCGGAGCGGAGCGGCGCGTCGCGTTAGCGGATTAGCCCCAGAGGTCGAGGTCGTGGCGCACAAGGGCTGTGGCAATATCCCGATGGGAGGGAGAATAGGTGCCAGCAGCCATCTGGGCTTTGAGGTCTGCTACCTTGTCGGCACGCACGCCGTCGCTGCTACTTGCAGCGGCCAGGATAGCCGCTTGGCGCCGACCTTCTTCCGACAGGGAGACACGATCGGTTTCTGGGCCGTGCTGGACTTTGCTCCGTGCCGCTTCCGGGAGGTCGGTTTCGGTGCTCAAACGATGGGCTTCATAGCCAGCCAAGGGATTGCCAATGGAGGTAATTGCCATGGGGGCCTCCTAGAGCATCGTGGCATCCACCTTTTCGTAGGTGATTTGCCACAGACGCTGTATGAAGTGGTCTTTTTCGCCGTTTGTTACTGCACGTGGTGTGCCACTTTCGTCTTTGCGGAGGATCTCGAGGTCTTCGCCGTCAGGAGGATACCGAAAGACGAGTCCTGGACCGAACTCTTTGTCGAGGGTTTGACGGATTTCCTCCACGATGGGGTTGGTGCTGGTGGAGCCCACGAGGTTATCCACAATCTCGCGTGCCACACGTTCCACGAGCAGGCGGCGTTTGGCCTCCTGGGAGATGGAGATGCTATCGGCGCTTTCCGTCTGGCGCATGAACCGTTGCAGCCGCGAGATCCGTCGGCCGGTATCCAGCTGCTGGTCGTAGGTGCGCAGAACGGTTTTGACGAGAAAGGGGCTAATGGTCACGGCATGGCTCCTTCTTGTCTCGCCGTATCGGCAGGTTGGAGCAAAACTTTAGCTCCCATCCCCAAAAAAACAAGTGTCCCGGGTCGGAAGGGCTTTTGGCCAAGGTAGTTGGAGTGGAGGGCTGCCCGCCGAGTGGTGTGTCGAAGACCATGGACCATGCCGTAGTGGTCTTTGGCCCGGAGAACGCACCAGTCCACGAGCCCGCGGCTTGAGGACGCAAGGCCCTGGACCTCAGGCCGCGGGTGCGCGTTGTTTTTTCCCTACGAGCCTTCCCTCGTCGGCGATCCAGAGCTCTTGGGGCAGGGCATCGCCGGAGAAAAAAGACCGACATGCTATCCCGCAAGTCGCGTGCGGATCTCGTGGTGGTGGACCACAATGCGCGAGACGTAGGTGACGGTTTCCTCGATGACGGGCAGGCGGCCATAGCGGGCGTAGATGGCGGCATCGGTGTCTGTTGTGCCAAGGCCGGCGTTGTAGCCTGCCGTGGCGGCGAGGATATTGCCGCCGCGGGCGCGCAGGTGGCGGGCCATCATGCGTACCATGGCGGGCACAGCAAAGCGCGGCAGGGTGCGTTGGTCGAAGTCGGCGAGAAAGGCGTCGTCTTCGGGATTACCAAGTACGCGGCCTTCGAAATTGGCTTCGAGATAGGCGCGGAAGTTGCGTGTGGCGGTGGCGGCTTCGCTTTGGAGCTGCTCTTGGCGTTTCCAGAGGTCAGTCCAGGTCTTGGCTTTGCCCGTGGCGTCGCCCCCGCTGAGCACGAGAGCGGTGAGTTCGCGCAAGGCTCGTTCGGGTCGGGCAAAGAGTTCGGGGTGGGCGCGGCGGTGCTGGCGGGCCTCGGCGCGCATGGTCTCGGCGCGCACGGCCTCCCCCTGCCATTGGATCTCGCGCAGGCCATCGACACGGCGGGGGGCGTCGGCGCAGATCATGCCATACTCCTTGGCGGTGGTGCGGATAAATTGGCACATGCCCACAGCCAGGGAGGAGGAGATGGCAAATTCGAAGAAGAAGGATTCGGCGAGGATTTGGCCCATGAGCCAGGCAGGGTCCACAGGATAGACCTGAGCCTGGGCAAGGACAGCTGGTACCATGGCCTCGGCAGCGAGTCGGATGCGAAAGAGGAGGTCGATTTGGGAGAGGGGGCGCTTCCAGAGTGGGAGGTTGCCGGAGCCATAGGCCGCGGCCACAAAGGAGTAGGTCGCTTGGGTCAGGCGTTCTGGGTAGCCTGGGGCTTGGATTTCGGCGAGCAGGGCCTCGGGGTTGGGGCTTTGGATGATGCGGATGGCCGTGGATGGCGCGGGGAAAGGCAGAGCGGCCTCGGGAAAAAGCGCGGTGGCATTGTCCGCCTCGTCTCGTTCTCCTGATGGCGCAGGGTCCAGGGGCTCGCCGGTGGAGACGGTGGCGCAGGCCGTGGAGAGGTAGGGGAGGATGGCGGCAGCTACCATGGTTTTGAGGGAATCCCGTCGGTTCATGATCGTTCTCCAACAAGGGTCATGCGGGCAATAAGTTTGTCAAAATAGCGGGAATTTTCCTCAGTTAGGAGCGGGCTACGCAGTTTGGCCTTGAGGATGCGCACCTCGAGGAGCCGCAGTTGGCGTAGGGCTCGGGCAGGGTCGCTTTCCCGTTCCACGCACTCCAGCAGCGAGCGGATCTCCCGTTGCTCGGCCACTTCTGGCGGCACGAAGCCGGCGTTTTTGAGCACCGTATAGGCCATGCGCAACTCAGGGGGCACAAAGGTCTCGTCCTCGAGCGAAAGCGGCTTGCCCGCCCCCGGCAGGTGGTCGAATTCGCCGCGCTCCTGGGCTTCGCGGATGGCCTTTTCAGCGAGTTCTTCCCAGATAGTCATGGAACAGCAAGGAGGGGGTCGATGTGCTGGCGGAAAATGGCATACGTCGTGTCGCCGATGAGATCGGCTCGGATACGCCCACTTTGGTCAAAAATAAAGGTCCGGGGGATTTGCGTCACACCAAACGACTCGGCGACCCCTCCGGCATCGCGGAAGGCAGGATAAGGAAGGGGGTGATGGGCAAGGAAGCGTGTCATATCATCAGGGTCATAGTCGAGGCTGATGCTGATGATCTCCACTCGGCCTGCCGGATAGGCAGCGCGCAGGCGAGCAAGCGTGGGGAGCTCTTTGATGCATGGTCCGCACCAGCTTGCCCAGAAATTGAGGACCACCACCTTGCCGCGGTGACTCGCAAGCAGGTGCCGACTCTCCTGGGCAGTGAGTTCGGTGCTCAGGGCCGTGCCAACCCCAACAAGGGTAAGAAGGACAAACCAGCACAGGAAGCAAGCGGGATGGCGCATACGACCTCGGGGGAATGAATCTAGGCTGGTGGGCTTGTACGGAAGGACATCTTCTCCGGCAAGGGGCAGACTTCTCTTGGGTTGGAATACACAGGATGCAAAGCAAGAGGACCGAGTTCTTCTTTGCGGTCAGGGCGACAGCAGGGCCTTCTTTGTCACACCACAGGCTTACTGATGCGTCATGTGGTTATGAATAGAGCGTCGCTTTACTTTTTATTTCGTCATGACTAGATAGAGACTCCTTATTAGTTTTCCTGAGGAGGCCAGCCATGGAAGCAAAAGATTTGGAATACTTCCGCCAGCTCTTGACAGAGATGCTCGAGGATATCCAGAGGCAGGGCGAGGCGACAATCGAAGATATGTCCGAAAGTTTGGAGTATTATGCCGACCCGGCGGATCGGGCATCGCTGGAGTCGGATCGCTCCTTCACCTTGCGGCTGCGCGACCGGGACCGCAAATTGGTGAAAAAGATCCGCGAAGCCTTGACCCGCATCGAGGACGGGACCTTTGGGATCTGCGAGATGTGCGGGGATGAGATCAGCATCGCCCGGCTCAAGGCCCGTCCCGTGACCACCCTGTGTATTGAGTGCAAGAGCCGCCAAGAAGAAGAAGAACGCCTGCGCGGCGAGTAATCGTGTTCCTTATGGGTTGGGGGCAGTACGGGCGCACGCGTAAGCTGTGCGCCTTTTGCGTTTGGGAGAGCGGCTATGGTGTGTAGCCGACAATGGCAATGCCATGGGCATCGGCCTCGCGGATGGCCGCATCGATCTCGAAAAAAAAGCTTCCCCCGGCCTCCACAGCCAGGCAGCTGGCCTTCGCCTGCGCCATGGCCGTAATGGTCGTAGGGCCCACCGCGGGGAGGTCCAAGGCCCGGTCTTGATTGGGCTTGGCACGTTTGACGACAACGGCCCCAGGCCCGCCAAGCCCGCCGGCACGAGCGATTGTCGCATCCGTGCCTTCAATGGCCTCCACCGCGAGGACGATGCCTTCGCGCACCACGACGCATTGCCCTACATCAAACTGGCCGAGGGCGGCCGCAACCTCCCACCCGAGGGCAATATCGGCCTGTTGCTGGGGGGTTGGTTGGGTGCGGGTCAGTATCCCGGCGGGGGTGAGAAGCTGGGGGAGGAAGTGGTCCGCGCCGATGACCTGCCAGCCTTCGGCCTCGAGTTCCTGGCGTACGGCCCGGAGGAGGGCGTCATCGCCGCGCTGGCGCAGGGTAAGAAGGAGGCGCGCTGCGCGCAGGTCCGGTACGAGGGACAAGGCCCGCGGTTTGCTGATGGGGCCGGCCAGGACAACGTGGGTAACCTTGTGGTTATGGAAAAAGGCAATAAGGCTTCCAAGCTGGCCAAGGCGGAGCCAGGTAAAGGCATCGCAGAGTTGGGGAAGGTCAGGGGCGGTATCTGGGGCAAAACCCACGCCCACTACCCGCCAGCCATGGGCTCGGGCAGCCGTGGCCACCGCGTGGGGAAAGCGGCTGCCGCCAGCAATAAGCCCAAGGGTGGACCCGCTTCGGAGTGGTCTTTTTTTTGCTGCTTCCGGCAAGCAGCTGTCTTCAGCACTAGGGCCAAGGGCGGATGCCATGGGGTAAGGAAGGCGGGTTAGAGCCGCTCCGGCGTGATGGTGCCGCGGGTGCTTTCCCGCAGGAAGCGCAAGAGTTCCATGACTGGGGCGATGTGGCCAAATTCGGTCTCCACCTGCTGCAGGGCCTCGGTGCGTTCTTTGTGAGACCGCCACAGGATGCGGTAGGCGGCCTTAAGGGCGGTGATTTCTTCGGCGCTGAATCCATGGCGCCGCAGGCCCACGAGATTAAGGCCATGGAGGGTGGCCCGCTCGCCAACGGCGAGCATGAATGGGGGGACGTCTTGGGCTACGCCGCTTTTGCCGCCAATAAAGGCGTAGTCGCCGATGCGGACAAATTGGTGGGCGGCGGATAGACCACCCATGACCGCGTAGTTGCCGACAACGACATGACCAGCCAACGTTGCCGCATTGGAGAAGACGTTATTATCGCCCACTTGGCAGTCGTGGGCGATGTGGGCATAGGCCATGATGAGGTTGCCAGAGCCGATGCGCGTTACTCCGCCGCCGCCTTCTGTGCCGCGGTGGATGGTGGAGAACTCCCGGATACGGTTATGATCCCCGATGACGAGCGTTGTCTTTTCGCCGCGGAACTTGAGGTCTTGGGGCTCGCCGCCGACACAGGCCATGGAATGGATGTGGTTGTCCGCGCCGAGGGTCGTGTAGCGTTTGATTTGGGCTGCGGCGTCCACGCGACAGCGGTCGCCGAGGACGACATCTTCTTCAATGATGGCATAGGGGCCAACCGAGACGTCTTCACCCAACAGGGCGTTCGGGTGGACGATGGCCGTAGGGTGGATGGTGACAGGCATCTAGTCCTCCCGTGGGGCGATGGTGGCGGTCAGGATGGCCTCGGCAGCGACACGCTCATCCACATGGGCTTCGGCTTCAAACTTCCACAGCCCCAGCTTGTGCTTCAGATAGCGCACGTGGAGATGGAGTTGGTCGCCGGGGAAGACGGGCCGGCGGAAGCGCACTTTTTCCATCCCGCTGAAAAGAAAGAGCTTCCCGGAAGTATCTTCTTCCGGCAGGCTCGCAATGACGAGGATTCCGCCGGCCTGGGCCATGGCCTCGAGGATGAGGACCCCGGGCATGACGGGATAGGCTGGAAAATGCCCCTGGAAAAAAGGTTCATTGATGGAGACGCTTTTGATGGCGTGGATGCGCACCATGGGCTCCATGTGGAGGACCCGGTCCACGAGAAGGAACGGATAGCGATGGGGAAGCAGGTCGAGAATGTGGCGGCTGACGATCTCGCCGCGCTCTGGTCGGGTCTTCATGTGGTTCTATCCTCCTTGGAGTCGAGCTGGAGGGCTTGGCGTAGAGCGGCCACGTCTTTTTCCAGTCGGGCAAGGCGTCGGCGCCATTCGGGGAGCTTGGGGATAGTCTGGGAGACCCGCAGGAAGGTGGCGTGGGGCATGACCGGGATGCCGCTCATATCCTGTCCCGGCGGGACGTCCTGGCCAACCCCGGACTTGGCACCGATGCGGCAACCATCACCGAGATGGATATGCCCGGCTACACCGACTTGACCGGCCAAGATCACCCCGTTGCCCAGGGTCGTGGAGCCGGCAATCCCCACCTGGGCGACGATCATGCACTGGCGTCCCACCTGAACGTTGTGGCCAATTTGCACCAAGTTGTCGATTTTGGTGCCTTGTCCAATGCGGGTCTCTTCGAGGGCGGCGCGGTCGATGGTACAGTTGGCACCGATTTCCACGTCATCCTCCACCACCACCCGGCCAATTTGCGGGAATTTGACGATGCCGGTGGCTGATGGGGCAAAGCCAAATCCATCGCTGCCGAGCACCGCTCCGGCATGGATCGTGACCCGATTGCCAAGCACGGTGCCAGCCATGAGAACGACATGAGGATAGAGGCAGCAGCCTGTCCCAAGCTGGCAGTCTTCGCCAATGTACACGCCAGGAAACAGCACACATTGCGGCCCGATGATGGACCGAGGACCAACGACAACAAAGGGGTACAGGGTGGCCGAGGGGTCCACCTGAGCCGAGGGGTCCACCTGGGCGAGAGGACTGATGCCAGACAGCCATCCTTGGGGGCGGGCGAAAAAGCGCACCGCCTGGGCGAAGTCGAGGTATGGTTCGGGACTGAGTATGGCCGGGCGGTTGTGGGGCGCGAATTCGGCGCGGACCACCACTGCCCCAGCACGCGTTGTGGCAAGCTGGGGCGCATACTTTGGGTTGGCGAGAAAGGAGAGGTCCGAGGGGCTGGCATCCGCCAGGGTGGCGACCCCTGTAATCTCCACATCCTCGCCGACCATGGGGCGGCCTAAGGCCTGCGCCAAGTGGGATAGACGCATCGACGTCCTGCCTTAAGGCATGGCTTTGTTCATTTCAGCGATGATGGCCTCGGTCAGGTCCGCAGCGGGGTCCACATAGGCGACGCCACTGCCTTGCTTGTCGAGGATGGCCGTATAGCCATTTTTCTTGCCATAGGCTTGGATGACCTGCACCAGCTTCTCCATGATGGGCTTGGAGAGTTTTTGTTCCGCTTGCTGGAGCTGCGCCTGATAGGTTTGGCCCATGTCCTGAAAATCCCGTACTTTCCGCTTGAACTGGGTTTCTTTGTCGAGCTTGGCATCTTGGCTGAGCATCATGGCCTGTTTCTGCAGTTCTTCTTTCATGGAATCCAGTTCTTTTTTCTTGGCATCCAGTTTGTCTTTCATTCCCTGGAACTGGCTCTTGAGTTCATTCATTGCTCGTTTGCCTGCTTCGCATTTGGCGATCACCGCCGGAATATTGACAAAACCAATTTTTGTCTCGGCAAAAGCCTGTGACGCAATACAGCACATCCCTATGAGCAATACAAAAATACGGTACATGAAAATCTCCTCGCAGTGCGTTTAGAAAAATTGTCCAACGGCAAATTCAAAGCGCCCTTTGCGCTTCTCGCCTTCGATAGCGTCCAATGGATAGCCATATTCTAGTCGCAATGGCCCCAAGGGTGAGTACCAACGGATACCTCCCCCCACACTTTTATAGAGGTCAGCATCTGGAGTTTCATCTTTATCCCAGACTTTGCCGGCATCGAAAAATACGACGCCCATGATGCCCATCTCCTTGTGGATGGGGAAAAGATACTCAATGTTGGTGAAAAAGCTCTTGTAACCGCCTTTTTCAGACCCTTCTTTATAGCCACCCAGGGCATCAAGGGCCGTGTAGCGGGGGGAGATGGTACGGGTCTCGTAGCCACGCACTGAGTTCATACCGCCAAGGAAGAAGCGTTCAAAATGCGGGACATCGCCAGAGGTGTTTTCATGCAGGAGCCCCCCTTGGGCATGGAAGTGAAAGACCGTACTCCATAAAAGGGGAAAGTACCAGTTGGTATCGGCGATGTATTTGACGAAATCGTCATCACCGCCGAGGGGACCACCAGAGTATTCTATGGAGAAAGAATTGGTACTTCCTTTGCTCGGATTGATTCTTCGGTCTGTTGTATCTCGGGTGATGCGTCCATAGAGGGCACTCGCCCAGTTGTGTCCTTCGATATCTTTGATCTCTTGATCTGCGTCTGCATCGACATCTTCGATGGTGTATCGTTCTAAACGATAATTCCAGGCAAGCTGGGTATATTCTCCAAGAGGATAAGAAAAAAGAATTCTACCTCCCATACTTTGCCGGTCATAATCCCGATATTCATCAATCGTATTGTAGATGGAAAGTCCAACTCCCAAATTAGTGTCTTGGTAATGGGGGTTCCAGAAGGTTGCGGTATAATCTGCACTTTTGGAGCTGATGGTGCCTTTGAATCCCAATTGGTACCCCATGCCAAAGAGGTTACGCTCCACGATTTGGCCGGAGAAGAAGATTTTTGCATACGTCGAGTACCCTGCCCCGGCGGCAAGCATGCCAGTGGATTTTTCCTTCACTTTGACACGGAGATCGAGGGTGTCCGGCCGGCTCGTGGGCTCGGGGGTAATCTCCACCGTCTCAAAGAAATCGAGCTTGGAGAGGCGGGCATTGGAGCGCCGCAGAAGGGCGCCGTTAAACAGGTCTCCATCGGCAAGGCGCATTTCTCGGCGGATGACGTTGTCCCGCGTCCGGGTATTGCCTTGGATGATGACCCGGCCAATGGCCATTTTGGGCCCTTTGGTCAGGATATAGGTCACGGCCACGCTCTTGTCGGCCTCGTTGCGCTCGATGCGCACATCGGCATCGGCAAAGGCATAGCCAAAGGTGGAGTAATAGTCAGTGAGGGCGTTGAGGTCGCTGCGGATAATCGAACGATCGAGAAAGGCATTTTTCTTCGCCATGTCATCCAGTTGGGTACGTTCGGCCAGGTCCGTGGCGTTGGTGATGATGTCGCCGCCGAAGGTCATTTGTGCCACGCGGTAGCGGTCCCCTTCTTCCACCTGGTAGGTAACAGTGATGCCAGTATCGCCGAATTCCACCTTGGGCTGTCCCACCCGGACATTGAGAAAACCGCGGTTGCCATAGTAGGCCTCGATGGCCGCGGCGTCTCGGTCGAGCATCTCCTCCCGGAGCACGCCGCTGCCGGTCATCCAAGAAAGGATGCCCCGTTCCGACAGGGCCAGTTGGTCTTTGATCTCCGAGGCCGAAAGCTGTTTGGCGCCCTGGATGACGATCTTTTCCACGTAGAGTTTTTTGCCTTCCTGGACCGTCACGGTGAGCCGGGCACGACCTGAATCTGCGGCCTGAATGCGGTAGTCCACCGCCGCCGTATAGTAGCCTTTTTTGCGGTAAAGTTCGCGGATCTTCGCCATATCCTCGGCCAGGACCTTGAGGTTGGCCACAGACCCGGTCTTTGTGCTCATGGTGGCGAGGATGTCGTTGGCGCTGATGGCATCGGCGCCTTGCACGTCGATGGCTTGAATGAGCGGCTTTTCTTGGACGGTAACCACGATGCGCTTGCCCTCGCCGTCGTCTTCGGCATCGATGTGCACATCGTCAAAATAGCCGAGCTCATAGATCCGTTTGACTTCCTGGCTCACAGCCTTGGGGTCAAAGGGGTCGCCTTTTTGGATTTTAAGCCGCAGGAGGACCACGTCGGGGTCGAGGACCGTGGTCCCGCGGACTATGATGCCGGTAATGCGGCCTGTCGCTGTGAGGCCCTCTTGGATCATGCGGGCGAGCTCTTCCACCGCCGGAAGGAGTTGGATGACCCCACCGCTTTTGGAGACCACCACTGGTCGTGGTGGTTTGGCGCCGGTGGCATCCACTACCCGCGCATCCACGCTGATGGCATCGCCCACCTGGGAAAAGGCCCCGTAGACAGCAAAGCGAGCCCCGGCGCGGCGGGCAAGATCGGCCACCACGCCGACGTCAAGGACCTGGACGCCATGGCGGGCAAGGAGGGCGTCCACCTGGTCTTGGGTAACGACACGCAGTCCCTGGGCCTTGAGGCGTTCTGCCAGCAGGCGGGGGATGTCGTCTTCCAGGGTGGTCATGGTGGGGTCCGCATAGACCGCAAAGGGTAGGACCATGATAGAATCCGTGGCCCACGCTGACGTGGCCAGGCCGAGGAGAAAAGCCAAGAAAAGAGCGATGACGTTACGTGGCATAGAGTTCTCCGGCCCTCAGCTCCCAGCGCTGGTGGAGGCTGGCGGCGAGCTGGGCGTTGTGGGTGACCACAACAAGGGTCATCCCGTGACGGCGGTTGAGGTCCAGCATGAGTTCATGCACAGCAGCACCCGTATGGGCGTCCAGGTTGCCTGTGGGTTCATCCGCAAGGAGGACTTGCGGACGTTGCACCAAGGCCCGCGCGATGGCGGCCCGTTGGCGCTCTCCCCCCGAGAGGGTGGTGACCCGATGGTGGAGGCGGCGGCCCAGTCCCACCGCCTCGAGACAGGCTTGAGCCCGTGTCATGGCTGCAGGACGGCTCATGCCAGCGATGATCGCGGGCATAGCCGCATTTTCGAGCGTTGTGAACTCCGGCAAGAGGTGGTGGAATTGGAACACGAATCCCATGGCGGCGTTGCGCAGTTGCGCCCGTTCGGCTTCGGAAAAGGACGCCATGGGCCGACCTGAAAAGATAACCTGGCCGCTTGTTGGTGTGTCGAGCCCGGCGATGAGGTGGAGGAGGGTGCTTTTGCCGGAACCCGAGGCCCCGACAATAGCCACCGACGCCCCCTTTTGGATGGAAAGCGAGACCTCGCGCAGGACGGTGATGGTCTCTTCGCCTTGGACAAACGTTTTACTGACCTGGTGGAGTTGGATGAGTGGTTCACTCATGCCGCAGGGCCTCCGTGGGATTGAGGCTAGCGGCCTGACGTGAGGGATGCAACGTGGCCAAGAAGCACAGGGCCATGGCGCATACAGCAATGGCGCCTAAATCGAGGAGGCGCAGTTCTACGGGCAGGTGATCGAGATAGTACACGTCGGCTGGCAACTTGATGAACTGGTATCGGGTAAGGATCGCGCAGGTGCCAAGACCAAGGCCAAAACCAAGGACCGTGCCGACGAGGCCAATGATGCTGCCTTGGATCATGAAGATGCGGCGGATCTGCGCCCGCGTGGCGCCCATGGCCATAAGCACCGCAATGTCCTTGGTCTTTTCCATGACCATCATGACCAGGGTAGTGACAATGGAAAACGAACCCACAAGGACGATCATGATCAAAATCACGGCCATGGCCGTCTTTTCGAGCTTCAGGGCCGCAAAGAGGCTGCGGTTCATTTCGATCCAATGGCGGGTATAGAGCGGGGCCCCGCCAAGGCCAGTAGCCACCTGCGGGGCAAGGGCTTCCACGGCATGGATGTCCGCCACTTTGAGCTCGATCCCGGTGACCGTGTCTTCGTCAAGACCCAGAAGCTGCTGCGCCTGCGGGATACTCACGAACACGAGGGAGGAGTCGTATTCGTAGAGCCCCGAGGCAAAGATCCCGGTTACGGTGAAATGGACGATCTTGGGCGTAAACCCTGCGGCCGAGCGCTTTCCACTTGGGGCGAGGATTTGGACAGTACTGCCCGTGGTAACGCCAAGGCGCCCGGCGAGCTCTTTGCCGATGACGATCCCTGGATGCGGGGTGGCGGTGGCAAGCCCTTGGAGGCTCCCAGTCAGCATGTCCCGTTCCACAGAAAGGACGCTGCCGGCAGTGGCAGGGTCAATGCCGCGGATGACCACACCTTTGACACTGCCGCTGCCAGGGCTGGAGATCATGGCCTCGGCATAAAGAAAGGGCGTGGCACTCACGACCCCAGGAATTTGGGCCGCTCGGCGGGCCAAGGGCTGGTAGTTTCCCACCATGCCGTCAGCGGAGAGCACGAGCAGATGAGCGTTTACCCCTAGGATTTTTTCTCGCAAGTTGGTGCCAAAGCCGTTCATCACCCCGAGGACGACGATGAGTGCCGCAACCCCCAAGGCTACACCAAGGACTGACACGAGGGAGATGACCGAGATAAAGGTCTGTTGGCGCTTTGCCAGGAGATAGCGCACCGCCACCAGCGTTTCGAAACCGAGGCGCGAGGCAAAGGGAAAGGACACGGCAGTTTCCGTTTAGCTGGTTTCCGGACGCAAGAGCGGGAAAAGGATGACTTCGCGGATAGAGGGCGAGTCGGTCAGGAGCATGACAAGACGGTCGATGCCAATCCCCTCGCCCGCTGCTGGGGGCATGCCGTACTCGAGGGCGCGAATATAGTCGTCGTCCATAAGATGGGCCTCATCGTCGCCTTGGCTGCGTTCGCGCACCTGCTCTTCAAAACGTTCCCGTTGGTCCACGGGGTCATTGAGCTCCGAGAAGGCATTGGCCATTTCTTGGCCGCAGATGAAGAGTTCAAACCGGTCGGTAATCTCCGGGTTGGCGTCATTTTTGCGCGAGAGCGGTGAAATGTCCGTGGGGTAGCCATAGATAAAATGCGGCTGGATAAGCCGTGGCTCCACGAGGTTGTCAAAGAGTTTGGCCTGGAGTTTGCCAAGCTTTTCGTTCTTGGCCACTGGCTCACCGAGACGTTGGACGAGTTCTTTGCACCGAGCATAGTCGGTGAATACAGTGGGGGAGACGTTGCCAATGCGCTCGAGGGATTCGTGAAAGGAGAGGCGCTGCCAGCCGTGCGCGAGATGGATTTCCTGGCCTTGGTAGATCACCGTCGTGGACCCGTTCACCGCCTGGGCCAGAGAGGCGAAGAGTTCTTCCGTGAGGTCCATGAGGTCCTCATAGGTTGCGTAGGCCCAGTAGAACTCGATCATGGTAAATTCGGGGTTGTGCTTCGTGTCAATGCCCTCATTCCGGAAATTGCGGTTGATTTCATATACCCGTTCGAAGCCGCCCACGAGCAGGCGCTTGAGATAGAGCTCCGGGGCGATGCGCAAGTACAGGTCCATGTTCAAGGCATTGTGGTGGGTGATGAACGGCCTGGCCGCCGCTCCGCCGGGAATGGGCTGCATCATGGGGGTCTCCACTTCGAGAAACCCACGGGCATTGAGAAAGTCTCGGATAAACTGGATAATGGCCGTGCGTTTGCGGAAGATCTCCCGCGGCCGTTCGTTGACCATGAGGTCGAGGTAGCGCTGGCGGTAGCGCAACTCGACGTCTTTGAGGCCATGGAATTTCTCCGGCAAGGGCCGGATGGACTTGGTGATGAGCCGTACCGTATTGGCCTTGACGGTCAGCTCCCCTGTTTTGGTGCGAAAAAGGATCCCCTGGACGCCGACTATGTCCCCTGCTTCGAATTTTTTGAAAAGAGCATAGGCCTCAGCCCCGAGATCATCGCGTTGGACATAGACCTGGAGGCGGCCGCTGGTGTCCTGGAGGTGGAAAAAGGTCACTTTGCCAAAGGAGCGCAAGGTCATGATGCGGCCCGCAACCCCGACGGAGATGGCCGTATGCTCCAATGCCGCGGCATCCGCCTGACCGTGGGCGGCAAGAATATCCGCTACGAGATGGGTGCGCCGAAAGTCATTGGGGTAGAGCGGGATGCCGGCGTCTCGAAGGAATTGAGCCTTTTCCTTGCGGTGGCGCAGGATTTGGGCTTCTGTGGTCGTTGACGAGGTCTCGGTATTCAAGGGAGTGCTCCGGAAAAACAGCGAGGGTGCGCGTTGGCGAAGGGTTTTCGGCTACGGAAAAAGCCCTGGGGCGTCAAGAAAGCCGAGCGCGTGGGGAGGTGAGATTGGGAGCAAAGAGAAGGCCCCGTTGGCGGTCTGCCGCCGTGGGGTCTTGAGGGGAAAGCGAGCATATGGACGAGGGGAGAGGAGCTCCTCTTGCCTGGAGCTGCGTGGAGAGACAAAAAGCCCCTGGGGGAGCGCAGAGGGATGCCCTTGCCAAAGCCCCCCTCTTCCCGCATCCTGGTAACAACACAGGAATTCTTGAAGCCGGTTGCGGCAAAAAAGAGAGGGACGATGTTTATCAAGAAAAAAGTTGAAATCGCTGAGCCAGAGGCCACGATGACCTTTCGCCCGGGGCAGTTTCGGCGCCCGGCCTTTTCTCTGGAGACGAAGAATATCGTCTTTGTTGGTCTGCGGGGCAGTGGCAAGACGACGGTGGGCAGGCGCGTGGCCGAGCGTCTCGGTTGCCTGGTTGTGGATACCGATGACTGGGTGGAGGAGCGCGTCGGCATGAGGATCGCCGACTTTGTGGCGGCTCATGGGTGGCCGGCTTTTCGCGAGGTGGAAGAGGAGGTCATGGTGAGGGCCTGCGCCTTGCCGGGCAAGGTGGTGGCCACCGGGGGGGGCGCCGTGCTTTCCGATCGCAATCGGGCTCTTTGGAATGCGCAGGCAGTGGTTTTCTACTTGGCGGCAGACATCCCGTTGCTCCTTGAGCGCCTTGCCCAGGGCGATGATCCCCGACGGCCTGCCCTTACGCATTTGCCTTTGGCTGAGGAGTTGGCCGTGTGTCTGCGGGAGCGCGAGCCGCTCTATATGGCGGTCATGGATCATCTTCTTCAAGCCTGTCGTTCCCCGGATGAGCTCGTGGAAGACGTCCTCGTGGCCTTGGGTCTAGTGCCTTGGGATGGGGTGGAGCGGCAACGGCTGATGGAGCGGTGGTAGTGTCCCATAACCGAAGTTGGAGGAGATTTCATGCACGGTACGACGATCCTCGCAGTACGGGATAGCCAGTGTGTCGCTATGGGTGGCGATGGTCAGATTACCTTAGGTGGCACCATGGCAGTGAAACATGGGGCGCGTAAGGTGCGGCGGCTTTTTCGCGATCGCGTACTGTGCGGCTTTGCCGGGGCTACGGCCGACGCCCTGACGTTGGTAGAAAAGTTCGAGGGCAAGCTTGAAGAGTTTGGCGGCAACCTCGTGCGCGCCAGTGTGGAGCTTGCCAAATTATGGCGCAGTGACCGCTACTTGCGCCGCCTTGAGGCTATGCTCCTTGTGGCCGACATGGATGCCCTTTTGGTGGTGAGCGGCCAAGGAGACGTCATTGAACCCGATGACGGCGTGGCCGCCATCGGTTCGGGCGGTGGCTATGCCCTTGCTGCGGCCCGTGCCTTGTGCCGGCACTCGAGCTTGCCCGCCGCTGAGGTGGTGCGCGCCGCCATGGCCGTGGCCGCAGAAATTTGTGTGTACACCAATGAGCATCTCATCCTGGAAACATTGACCCGAGGCACGTCATGACGCAACGTTCCCTTACTCCTCGCGAGATCGTTGCCGAGCTCGACAAATACATTGTTGGTCAGGCTGAGGCCAAACGCATGGTGGCGGTGGCCTTGCGGAACCGCTGGCGCCGCCGGCAGCTCGACCCCGAGTTGGCCGAAGAGATCGCCCCAAAGAATATCCTCATGATTGGCCCCACTGGTGTGGGCAAAACCGAGATCGCCCGACGGCTGGCGAAACTCGCTGGCTCACCGTTTCTTAAGGTGGAGGCCACCAAGTTCACTGAAGTGGGCTACGTGGGGCGGGATGTGGAGTCCATTATCCGAGACCTCATGGAAATTGGGGTGGCCCTCGTGCGTCAGGAGGAGGAGGCGGTGGTGCGCGCCCGCGCCGAGGCTGCTGCCGAAGAGCGGCTCCTCGACATCCTGTTGCCTTCCCGTCCGCTGGAGGCCGCCGGGGTGGACTATATTGGCCCGGAATCCCAAGCCGCTTCCTCGACGCGCGAAAAGCTGCGGGAGCTGTGGCGCACCGGCAAGCTTGACGATCGCCTTGTGGAGATTGAGGTGGATTCCCAGCCTCAAGTGCAGGTCATGTCCATTCCAGGAATGGAAGGCATGGAAATGCACATGCAAGATATGCTCACCAAGATGTTCCCGAAACGCAAAAAGACAAAAAAGATGCGTGTACGCCAAGCCTATGAGATGTTGGTAAACGCTGAATGTGAGCGCCTTATTGACATGGATAAGGTGTATGAGATTGCAAGAGAACGCGTCCAAGAGTCTGGAATTGTTTTCTTAGATGAGATCGATAAAATTTGTGGTACAAGTGACACAAGAGGTCGTGCCGATGTGTCCAGAGAGGGGGTACAACGCGACTTGCTTCCCATTGTCGAAGGCTCTACCGTAAGCACTAAATATGGCATGGTCCGTACAGACCATATTCTGTTCATCGCTGCCGGCGCCTTCCATCTTTCCAAACCTTCTGATCTTGTCCCTGAGCTCCAGGGCCGATTCCCCTTGCGGGTAGAGCTTGCCCCCCTCACCAAAGATGATTTTTACCGCATCCTCTCTGAGCCCCAAAACGCCCTGACAAAGCAGTATTGTGCCCTCCTGGCCACTGAAGGAGTGCGTTTGGAATTTACCGATGATGCCCTTCATGCCATGGCCGAGTTTGCCCAACGTATCAACGAAGAAACTGAGAATATCGGTGCACGAAGGCTCTACACCATCATGGAGACCATCGTGGCCCAGCTCTCTTTTGAGGCCCCTGAGCGGCAGGGAGAGCATGTCGTTGTGGATCGAAAGTATGTGGAAGACCGTCTCCATGGTATTTGCCAGCAGCGGGATCTTTCGCGCTACATCCTCTAGAAAGGAGGGAATATGATCGATGCAGCGGTGAAGGCAGCTCTTCTCGTAGAAGCGTTGCCGTATATCCAGCAGTTTTCTGGGCAGACCGTTGTCATCAAGTATGGTGGTCATGCCATGATCGATGACACCTTGCGCCAGAGCTTTGCCCAAACCGTGGTCCTGCTGCGCTATATTGGCGTCCATCCCGTTATTGTCCATGGTGGCGGCCCGCAGATCGGTCAAATGCTGGCGCGCCTGGGCATCGAGAGCCAGTTCCGTCAGGGGCTGCGGGTGACTGATGCAGCTACTATGGATGTCGTGGAAATGGTCCTGGTGGGCAAGGTGAACAAGGAGATCGTCAATCTCATCAACTTGGCTGGGGGCCGGGCGGTGGGGCTCTCCGGAAAGGATGGACGCCTCCTGCGTGCCCACAAGCTGGAAATGGCCATTGAGCGTGCCGATGCCCCCCCAGAAATCATTGATCTCGGCAAGGTGGGGGAAGTCATCGGTGTGGAGGCGCCGTTGCTTCGTTCGCTGCTGAGCGGGGGATTTATTCCCGTTGTGGCACCGGTGGGGGTGGACGAAGCTGGAGAGACGTACAACATTAATGCCGATGCCGTGGCCGCGGCGGTGGCGGTGGCCATGGAGGCGAAAAAACTCATCTTGCTGACCGACGTGCCTGGTTTTTTGGATCGCGACGGTCATCTCGTCTCCTCCATGAGCCGCCGTGAGGCCGTGACTGCCCTTGCCGACGGCACGGCCAAAGGCGGGATGATCCCCAAACTCAAGTGCTGTCTCGAGGCCCTCGAGTTTGGGGTGGAGAAGGCGCATATCGTCGATGGCCGGATACCAAACGTCGTCCTCCTCGAGATGTTTACCCAAGCCGGAGTGGGCACGGAAATCACCGCCAGCTGAGTTCGCCCCCTTGAAGCTAACCAGTGGCGGTGCTACGCGGTGGGCATGTGTCGGCGTGCCCTATGCCTTGCCTTTCTTGTTTTCGGGCTCCGGTCTCTGGTTTGGGCCGAAGCCTTGCGCTTTGCGCCGTTGCCCATGGAATCGCGGGAGGTCGTTGAGGCTCAGTTCCGTCCGATGGTGGATGCCTTGGCCCAGGCCTTGGCCACCGACATCGCCATCGTCTTCGTGGCCGATTACGAGGAGCTTCTTGAGCAACTTCGCCACGGACGCCTTGATCTCGCCTACCTTGGCCCGTTGCCGTACGTCCGCCTGCGGGAAGCGTATCCAGCAGCAGAGCCGTTGGTGATCTTTCGGGAGGCCTCGGGCGAGCCGCAGCACACCTGCGCCCTGGTGGCCGCCCTGGGCGAGGTCCCCCGCCTTGCCGGACTCCAGGATCGGCGCATTGCCCTCTCGCAGCCGCTGTCTACCTGTGGGATGCTCGTCACCGATGCCCTGCTGCGGCGCCATGGAACGCTCCTCTCTCACCATACCGTTTTTTATGCCGGTACCCATGCGGAGGCCGTGTTGGCAGTGGCCCGTGGGGATGCGCACTTGGCGGGAGTCAAGACGGCCATCGCCCGCAAATTCGAGAAGTTAGGACTTGAGGTGCGTGCCGAATCCGAACCCTTGCCCGGCTTTACCCTCGTGGCCAATGCCGCCACGCTGGCGCCCCCACTTCGCCACGCCATTATCCAGTTTTTGTTGGCAGCAGACCAGCCGCTGCGCCAGGGGGGGTTGGCGTGGGGCGAAAAAGTGGGCTTTGGCGTAGTGCCCGCGCACGATAGGGATTTCGACCCGGTGCGTCATCTCCTGCAACAAGCGTCTCCCCGCGTGGAGGGGTGGTGAGAACCCATCGGCTGCTCCACCTCTTCGACCGCCACGCAGTTTGGATCGTGACGCTGGTGGTGGCTGGGGCAGCCCTCTGGTTCTGGGCCAACACCTGGCATGCCAAGCGCCAAGCCCGTTTGGAAGAGCATGTCCGCATCCTCCACATGGCGGCGACCGCCACGTCGCTTCAGTTTCGCCATGCCATCGAAGAGTCATTTTTTGGAGTCTTGTCCCAACCGGCGGTCCTTGACCTCCTGCTGCAGGGTAATCTCCTGGATGGTCGGGGGCGGGATGCGGTGCGTGGCCGGCTCTATCGCCTGCTTTGGCCCCATTATGCACATCTGCGCCGCCGCTATGCCGCCCAGCTCCACTACTATCTTGCCTCGGGTGAGAGCTTTCTCCGGTTTTATTTGCCGGAGCTCTCCGGCTACGATGCTGCGCTCCTCCGTCCAATGGTGCGGGCGATCCTCGCCGAGCGCCGGGTGATGGAAGGCTTTGAAACAGGACGAACCCTGGCTGGACATCGCGTTTTTTTCCCGTTGTGGCGAGGCAATGATTTCGTGGGCGCGGTGGAGGTTACGGTCTCGTTGGCGGCCACGGTGGAGAGTTTGCGCCACCTTTTGGGGGCGGACCGACAGGTGGGGGTGCTCGTGCGCCGGGATGAGGCCAATGCGCGGGTGGAACCGCAGCTCCGGGAGCGTTTTGTGCCTTCCCCGGTGCATCCGGATCTCTTGGTGCCGGAGCAAGATCCATTGGCCCGACCAGGGACGGCGTGGGCGGAGGTCTTGAGTTTGGTGGCAAACGATACCCAAATCCGTCATGTCCTGGAGACCGGGCAGGCGGTGGCCATGGAGCAGCGCTGGAATCAGGCTGCTCACGTGGTTGTCATCGTGCCTTTGCGGGATCCTGCTGGCCGCGTCACCGGGACCATCGTGGAGGTCTTCGCCGACCCGGTCTTGGAGGCCTTTTCGTTGGAATTCAAGGCCATTGGAGCCGCCATCGTCCTCGGGTCTGGGTTGGTGGTGCTCCTGGTTTGGCGCCTCCATCAAGGCCGTCTGCGTTTGGCCGCCGAGCGCCAGGCCTTGGCTGAGGCCAATGCCTTACTCCAGATGAGCCAAGCCCGGGCGCGGGTCCTCACCGCGGCCGTGGAACAGAGCTCGGTGGCTATCCTGGTTATGGATACGTCAGGCCGGGTGGAATTTGCCAACGCTGCCTGTGCGGCCGTGACGGGCTATCCACCGGCCAGCCTCGTTGGTCAGGAGGTGCGCCTCCTCCATTCCGGTTATAGTGACGAAGCCGTGACGGCCATGGAGGCGGCGGTGCGGGAGGGACAACCGTGGAGTGGCGAGATGGCGCAGCGCACCCAAGATGGGACCCTCGTTTGGGTGCAGGCCACCGTGAGTCCGGTGCGGGATGCGGCCGGAGTGGTGACGCACTTGGTGGCAGTGGAAGAGGACATTTCTGCGCGCAAACGCATGGAGGCAAGGCTGCGGGAATTGATCGACCTCCAAGAGGCTCTGCTGGAGAGCCTCCCTGTTGGGATTTTGCTTGTGGACTGCCGTACCCGCCAGGTGGAGCGGGCCAATGCCGAAGTGGAGCGCATCCTTGGTCAATCGCCTCCGCGCCTTGTCGATCAGGACTGGGAGTCCCTCGTCTGTCCGCAATGGGCTGCTGGCGGTTCGCCCTTCCTTCTTGGCCAGGATGGCGCTGCCGGCAGTTTTGAGCGCCAGTTCTCCTTGCCGGATGGTACGTCGAAGACCGTCTTGCAGTCCGTGCGCCCTATCCGCGTCCACGGCGAGGAGAAGCTTCTCGAGTGCTTGGTGGATATCAGTGAGCGTAAGGCTGCTGAGGCCGCCCTTGCCGATGCCAACCACAAGCTTCGTCTCGCCATGGAGCGTGCTCGGGCCCTGGCCGAGGCGGCGGAAGCCGCAAGCCAGGCCAAGGGCCGGTTCTTGGCCGCCATGAGCCATGAGATCCGCACCCCCATGCACGCGGTCCTTGGCATGCTCCATCTTGCCCTCCAGACCCCGCTTTCCAGCAAGCAGCGCGATTACCTTGAGAAGGCCCAGGCTGCAGCCCATGCCCTGTTGGGGCTACTCAACGACATCCTTGATTTCTCAAAGATTGAGGCCGGCAAACTCTCGATAGAGCGCACCAGTGTGGTCATATACGAGGTCCTTGAACAGGTCGTCACGGTGGTGGGCGAGCGGCTGCGGGGCAAGGACGTGGAGCTCATCGTGGCGGTGGAGCCATCGGTGCCGTGGACGGTGCAAACCGATGGGCTGCGCTTCTCCCAAATCCTGATGAATCTTGCGGGCAATGCCGCCAAATTTACGGAACAGGGCGAAATCGAAATCCAGCTTCATGCCGAGCCCCACGAAGAGGACGGGTGGCGGCTGTGCATGGCCGTGCGCGATACGGGTATTGGCATGGATAGTGCGACCATCGCCCGGGTCTTGGAACCGTTTGCCCAGGCAGATGCCTCTACGGCCCGGCGCTATGGGGGCACGGGTCTCGGGCTGGCGATTACCGCAGAATTGGTACGCCTTATGGGGGGAAGCCTGCACATCGAAAGCCGCGTGGGCGAGGGGACGACGGTGTCTGCCACGGTGGTTTGTGGGCGGGATGCCAACGTCTCGCTCTTGCCCCTTCCTTCAGCACTGGCCGGGGGGCGGATGCTCATTTTCGGTGGGCGACGCGCCAGCCAGCAGGCCGTGGCCTGGGCCGCGCAGTCGTTGGGGTTGGTGCCGGTGGGTGCTGCCACAATGGCCGAGGCCGAGGCCGTGCTCGCAGAAGCGCCCGTGGCCGCTGCCCTTGTGGCAGCAGAAGTTTCTCCCGCTGACGCGCAAGCCCTGACGAGGCGGTTGGGAGACAAGGGGCGGATTGTGGCGATCGTGCCAGCGGGGATGGATACCTGGCCCTGGCCTGGCGTGCCCCTTGGCGCGGTCGTTCAGAGGCCGGTGCTGGCCCCGCGCCTGGCCGCCGCCTTGGTGGGCCAGCAGCCAGCTGTGCCGAGCGCGCAGCGCAACGTCTGGCGAGCCCAGGGGCGGGTCCTCGTGGCCGAGGACAACCCCCTCAACCAGCAGGTCATTCAGGGCATCCTCGAGGGGGCGGGGCTGGAGGTCCACATTGTCGGCAGTGGGAGCGAAGCCGTGGCGGCTGCGGATAGCGCGGACTTTGATGTCGTGCTCATGGATGTGGAGATGCCGGGCATGGATGGCCTGGAAGCCACCCGCCGCCTCCATGGCAAGCACCCTCAGTTGCCCGTCATTGCCATGACGGCGCACGCCTTAGCGGAAGATCGGACGCGCATGCGGGAGGCCGGGATGCGCGACCATGTGGCCAAGCCCGTGGATGTGGATCACCTCTTTGCTGTCCTCGGTCGATTTCTCCCTGTTGAGCAGGTGGGAGAGGTTTCTTGCCCTGCACCGTCTCAGGCCCAAGGGGTAGACGCCCTGCGGGGTCGGCCAGGATGGCAGGTTGAGGCCGCTTTAGAGCGCATGGGCGGCGATGTGGAGGCCTATTGCCGCCTCTTGCGGGATATGGCGACAACCTACGCCAGCATTGGCCAGGAGGTGCAGGCCTTGATCGCTCAGGGAGAGTATGACGCCGCCCGAACCAAGGTCCATACTGTCCGCGGCATTGCCGGCAATGCCGGGGCCATGGCCTTGTTTGAAGCTGCCGCACAGCTAGAGGCCGACTTGCGTTTGGCGCAAACGGGGAGCACGGCGGTGAGGCCTTTTATCCAGGCCGTGGCAGCCTTTGTGGAGGATGTGCGCAGCACCGTGAGCGATGCAGCATGCCTGCTTCCAGCGCCGAGCTGTCAGGTGCAGGACATAAGGCAGGCCTTGGAGGCCCTCGCCGCGACGTTGGAGACGCGGCGGCCCAAGCCGGCGCGTGAGGCCTGGGAGCGGCTGCGTGGCTGCTTTGGCCCACAGGCCGAGGACTTGGTCCGGCAGATGGATAAGGCCTTGGCAGAATACGCCTTTGAGACGGCTCACGAAGTGGTGGCGCAGCTCGCTGCAGAAGCGACGCCATCGTAAGGAGAAGGCTATGGGACGACAGGTCATCTTGGCAGTGGACGATACCCGGGCGAATTTAGATATGCTCGTCGCTCTCCTGGGCGACGACTATGAAGTGGCTGTGGCCACCGACGGTCCCACGGCCTTGGACATGGCCATTCGTTTCCCGCCAGACCTCGTTTTACTTGATCTCATGATGCCCGGTATGGATGGCTATGCGGTGCTCCAGCAACTCAAGGCCAATCCGGTGACAGCGGATATTCCGGTGCTTCTCGTCTCGGCCCTCTGCGATGTGCATGACAAGGCCCGCGGGTTTGCCCTCGGTGCTGTGGACTACGTCACCAAACCCTTTGAGGTGGAAGAGCTCCAGGCTCGCGTGCGAACCCATCTGCTCTTGGTGCACACCCAAGCGGCCTTGCGTGCGCACAACCAGAACTTGGAGCGGCTGGTCCAGGAACGCACCCGGGAAGTTACGCGCATCCAACAGGCGACTATCGAGGCTATGGCTGCCCTTGCCGAGTATCGCGACCCGGAGACCGGCGAGCACATCCAACGGGTCCAGCGGTACGTGGAGCATTTGGCGCGGTCTGCATGCCGTTTCCCGCAGTATGCCGCCCTTGATGAGGCCTATCGAGAGGCACTTATCCTCGCCAGCCCGCTCCACGATATCGGCAAGGTGGCCATCCCGGATGCTATTCTTTTGAAGCCTGGCCCGCTGTCTCCAGAGGAATTCGAGGTCATGAAGCGGCATACTGTCCTTGGCCGAGAAGTCCTGTGCCGAGCAGAGAGAAAGGTCGGTCCGATTCCTTTCTTTCAGGTGGCCAAGGAGGTGGCCTATTTTCACCACGAGAAATGGGATGGAACGGGGTACCCGGACGGCCTGCAGGGGGAGGCCATCCCTGTAGCGGCGCGCATCATGGCCCTTGCCGATGTCTACGACGCCCTCATTTGCCGGCGCGTGTATAAGCCGCCGTTTCCACACTCGCAGGCAGTGGCGATCATTGCCCAAGGTCGAGGGACGCACTTTGACCCGGTGCTGACAGATGTCTTTACGGAGGAGCACCAGGCCTTCCGTACCATTGCGTTGGAGCATGTGGAATCTGAGGAACAGCGCGAAGCCCTTCAGCAGTGAGGCGACGCCCTGAGGGGGTGAGGCGAGACTCCGGAGGGAGGGCCGGGGGATAGCCGGGTGGTCGCACGTGCACTGGAGGGTTTCTAGAGAATGTCCGGCATTTACGGCGGGGAGGACGGGCCCTTGTGCTGTTGGCGGTAGCGCTGCACCGCCATGGCGTGTTCGGCGAGGGTGCGGCTAAAGTAATGGCCACCATCGCCAGAAGCGACAAAATAGAGGTATTCGTGATCCTCAGGGGCAGCGGCAGCTTGGAGGGCCGCAAGTCCAGGAGAGCAGATCGGTCCTGGCGGAAGGCCAGGATGGGCGTAGGTGTTGTAGGGATTGCCCCGATCGTGGAGCTGGGTGCGGGTGAGGTTCCCCGTAAAGGTCTCGCCAAGCCCATAGATAACCGTGGGGTCGGCTTGGAGGAGCATGCCGCGGGCGAGGCGGTTGGCGTAGACGCCGGCCACTCGTGGGCGCTCTTCTGGTATGCTCGTCTCTTTTTCCACTATGGAGGCGAGGATGACGAGGCGGTGCCGGGCCATGGGGTCGGTGGGGAGTTGGGCGTGCCGGGCGGCAGTTGCAAAGCGGTGGAGTATGGCCTCGATGAGCGGGCGAGGGTCGCCATCCAGGGGACGCTCGAAGAAGTAGGTGTCGGGAAAGAGGTAGCCCTCCAGATTCGGTGCCGGGATGCCATGGCTCGCCACAAAGGAGGGGTCATGGCAGAGGGTAAGGACGTCTTCGGCGCGCACCAGGCCGGATTCTGCGAGACGGGCAGCGGTTTGCTTCAAGGTGAGGCCCTCAGGGATGGTGATGCGGTAGCGCACTGGCGGGCCAAAGCGCAGGGTCCAGAGGATCTCCTGCGGGCTCATGGCGGCGCTAAGCGCAAACTCGCCAGCGCGCAAGTTACTGCCGCCAATGCGGGCAATGAGGGCCAGCAGTTGGGGGAAACGGATCACGTTGGCCTCAGCCAGACGGGAGATGAGGCTGTCGGTGCCTTCTCCTCGGGATACAGTAACGACGATGGGTGCCGCGGTGGGGTCCAGCGGGGTGGAGAGATAGAGGTGGATCCCTTGGGCCGCGGCAGCAGCCAAGGCAAAGCCAGCAGCGACGAAGGCAAGGGTTAGCGTGAGGTGACGCAGCATTGGCGCAAATAGGTTTCCACAATGCCCACCGCAGCCATGGCATCGCGCAGGTGGCGGCGGCGGTTGGGGGCCACGCCGGCTTCGGCCAGTCGCTGGATGGCCTCGGCGGTGGTATAGGCCTCGTTCACCAGGACAATGGGAAGGCTGGTGCGCCGGGCGAGCCGCTGCTGAAAGGTGCGCACTTGGCGGCAGGTCAGGTTCTCGGCATCGCCTTCCAGGAGGGGGTAGCCGAGGGCAATGACCGCGATGGCCTCGCGGGAGAGAAGCGGCAGCAGGCTATCCCACAGGGCCTGGCGCGTCGTGCGAGTAATTACCCCTACGGGCCAGGCAAGGCCGGTTTCGGTGCTGCCCACCGCAAGGCCGATTCGTTTGATGCCAAAGTCAATACCCAGTACGCGCATCCTTACTCCGGAGCGACGGCGCACACTTTGTCCCGGCAGACCCCAGTGCGCACACGGCGCAGGAAGGTTTTGGCCCAAGCCGGGCCATCGAGGCTGGCGGCCAGAAACTCTAGAGTGTGGAGCACGCTATGGCTTCTGTCCATCTCCGCCAGGCAGCGCGAGATGCCAATGCGGCAGGACGGACAGCCCACGACAATAGGTCGCTCCCCGGGATACCCTTCCAGGTCCTGGGCGAGCTGTTCGGTCTTGCGGGCGCGCAGCCGGTTGTAGATGGCCGGTGAACTCATGGCCCCGAGCCCCGATTCAGCGCAGCAGTACGGCGAGATGGTCACCGTAGCCCCGGTCAGGCGAGCGAGGGCCGCGGCATAGAGCTCGGCAGCCTTCATGGCCGGGGCGCCGGTCCACTCCTGGTGGCAGGCGGCGTGGTAGAGGAGTGCCCCTGGATTGGGCGCAGTCCATCCCCCTTGGCGGACGATCCATTGGGTGACGTCCATGTGTTCCACGTCGCTGCCTTTGGCCCCGCGAAGTCGGTAGCCATGGATCCCTTCACGGCAGGTGCCGCAGGAGGTGAGGACGGCAGCCACCGTAAAACCCAAGGATTGGGCGCGGGCCAGGGTGGCATCCAGGACCTGCTCGTTGGTCTGGCCCACGCGCTCAAAGGCCTCGCGGCAGCCAGAGGCCAGCAAGGGATAGCCGCAGCAGAGGTGCTCAGGGGGGAGGATGACCGTGACATTGGCCGCGAGCAGCAGCCGCACGGCCGCCACCCCAATGGTGCGGTAAAAGAGGCTTGCCCCGCAGCCCGGGAAATAGAGCACGGCGCGAGACGGCGCGGCAGCGGGGGTGAAGATATGGTGGCGGTCCAACTGGAGGGTTTGGCGGAGGTTGCGGAACTGGAGCTGGGGGGCGGCGGTGCGCAGCAACGGATGGGTGAAGCGATGGCGCCAGGAGGCAGGCAGCAGGCGCACGGCCTTGTCGTGGACGGTGGCGCCAATGCCTGCCAGTTTGGCGATCTTAGGGAGGGTCGTTTGCGGGTCCTGGGCAAGGAGGTGGAGGACGCGGTTTTTGAAGGGATGGCCACTGACCCCTTTCTCCTCGAGGTAGGCGCGCAGACGTAAGGTGACGTCTTGGGTGCGGATCTTCACCGGACAGACCGCGAGGCATTTGCCACAGGCGGTGCAGTGTTCCAGGATGCGGCGAAGTTCCCGCAAAAGCCGGGCTTCTGGATCGCCATAATGGAGCTGAGAATAGTAAATGGCCTCTACAAGGGCGCCAAGGGTGATGTTTTTATTGCGAGGATGGAAGAGAAGTCCCTTTTGGGGCAAATACATCGGGCACACTTGCTTGCATTTACCGCATCGGGTGCACGTTTGGATATTGGTAAGGAGATTGATCAAATTTTCTTTTCCAGGCAACGCTGTTTTGCTGATATCCTTGATGAGGCGATTAAAAGAGAAAGTGTAAGGCACGACCACGAGGTCGCGTTGGGTCAGTTTGCCCGGATTGAAGATGTTGTTCGGATCGATCTTGCGTTTGTATGCCCGCAGGGCAGCGATCTTTTCTTCCCCTAAAAAGCCGATTTTGGTGATGCCAATACCATGCTCGCCCGAAACTTGGCCACCGAGCTCTTGGACTTTGTGGAAGATCTTCTCCACGGCCTCTTCTGCCCGGGCGATCATCTGGGGGTCATTGGAGTTCACCGGTAGGTTGACGTGGCAGTTGCCATCTCCGGCATGCATGTGATTGGCCGCAATGATGCGGGTCGCCTGCATGCCCTCGAAGATTTGCGTCAACTCCTCGGTAAGTTTGGGGTATTTGCCCTTAAGATGCTGGAAGAAATAAAAGGTTTGCAGCTCGAATTGCTGCTCAGGGAGTTCCTCTTTGGTGGTCTTGCCGCGTAGGATACTCGTGGCCACGTCCATCTCCATGCGCAGGAATTCGTCATCCCCATCCATGCCCGGCAGGGCTTGGACAGCGCGCAGGGCATCCCGATAGGCCAGGGCAAGGTAGTGGAGATTGAGCCCTTCGAGGAAGTCGGCAAATGCAGGAATGGCCGTGAGCGGGATGACGACATCTTCGTTGATCTTGAAGCCGCTCGTGCGCTTGGCGATGGCCGAGAGTTGATGGCGGTCATGCCAAAAGGCCTCGGCCTCTTGGGCATCCCGAGCGACAAAGACGTCGACGCCCTCGTGGGTGTGGGCGATGGCCACGACTTGGTCCACGGCCTCGTCCAGGGCGAATTCGTCGTCCGAGTCCAGCTGGATAAGGAGCACAGAGATGGGGATTCCATCGAATTTTTTGGATTTTTTGGTGTAGTCGATGGCTTGGACATACTTGATGCCAAACTCCTCCAAAGCTGAGAGTTTGACGGCATCCCCTTGGCGGCGGATGGCGTCGCGCAAGGCCACGATCTCCGTGATGACGAGCATAGCCGGGTGCATGGAGTTGCCGTAAAATTCGAGGCACACCACCCGCGAAGAGGCGGGTTTGGGGTGGAGGATGAAAGTCACTTCGGTGATGATGCCATCCACCCCTTCTTTTTGCACTCCCGGCAGGCCGCCGAGGAATTTGTTTGTCACGTCTTTGCCCAGGCCCGGGGTGCGGATGTCTTCCCCTTTGAGGGTGATGGTCTCCTTGAGGGCGCCCCACTCGTCTCTGACCTCAAAGACGGCGGTCTCTTCCGGGTGGATCTTGTGCCGGGGGTGGTCCTTGCGCCGGACGTCGATGAGTTCGCCGGTGGGCAGGACCATGCGATAGGAGAGGATGGCATCGAGGGTCGTGCCGTACTCAAAGGCAAACGGACCGCCAGCATTCTCCGCCACGTTGCCGCCCACCGAAGACGCGGCCTTGGAGGCCGGGTCCACGGTAAGCAACAGGCCATGTTTGGCTGCGGCCTGGATAGCATTGAGGGTAATGACTCCCGCTTGCACAGTAATTGTGCGTGCCTTGGGGTTGACCTCGAGGATCCGTTTGAGGCGGCTTAGGGAGACGATGACCGTGCGTGGTTTGGCAGGAACAGCCCCGCCCGTGAGTCCAGAGCCGCCGCCGCGAGGGACAAGGGGGAAGCCCATTTCATTGGCCAGCCGGACGATAGCCTGGATTTGCGGTGTCGTCTCGGGAAAAACCACGGCAGCCGGCAGTTCCATACGCAGGTCAGTGGCGTCGGTGGAGCACTCGATGAGGTTTCTTGCTTCGGTGACAATCTGTTCCGCAGGGAGGATCCCCCGCAGTCGGGCCACGAGTTTGGCCTTGAATGCCTGGTCGAGTTCGTAGCCCTTCCAAAAGCGCGTGAGGCAGGCCTTGAGTTCGCGGGAGTACTCGGGGCTCAGGGCCGCGCGTTCGGCCTCGAGACGGGAGAAGACACTCTTTTTGACCAGGCGAGGGTCCACGAAGGGGTTGGAGCGGATGATGAAAAGCTCCTCGGCCAGGTCCAGGGCGAGCTGCTGGAGGTATTCAGGCCAGGTTTGGAATTCCTCCAACGGGAGTCCTAGGACCCGTTTGACGAGGCGTTCGGGAGCAAGGGAGATATGCGGTCCTTTTTGGGGCATGGAGAGTCTCGTTGGCTACAGGGAAAAGGAAAGCCATTTCCCCTAAGCCCCCTGCCCATGGTTGGCAAGGGAAGGGCTCGGGGGAGGTGCGGTTGTGGCTCTGAGCCTGCCACCATCCGCTGGTGCTGTGGCCGCACGGGGCAACGCCGCCGAGGGTTTTTGGGGTGTCTGGGGCCGCAGAGATCTTGCGGGCGTCATCCCTGGCCATGCGCCCTCGTTCGCGTTGTTCTGCGGTTGTGCCGCTGCGCTCGAGGGGCCCTAGGGGAGGAGCGGCGCCATGGCCTCAGGAGCGAGGGCAAAGACACCGCCACGCCAAAGATGGCGCGCAAGGCGGATGGTGGCAGGCGGCAGGTCCCAGGGAAAGATGGCCGCTTCCCTTTGGGCGCTTGTGAGTTGGGCGATGCGGTTCAAGCCTTGTGATTTAGGGCGGAACTCCACGGCCGTGGCCTGTGGCATGCCGGCAAGAGCAGCGGCCATGGTCACGGCCAAATCCACTCCCCCTACGGCGTCTACCAGGCCTTCGCGTTTGGCCTCTTCACCGGTCCAGACCTGCCCTTGGGCCAGGCGCTCCACGGTGGGAGCATCTAATCCGCGGGCCTGGGCCACCAGTTCTTGGAAGCGGCGGTAGGTATGCCTAAGGTTGGCCTCGAGGCTGGCTTTGGTCCGTGGTTTCATGGGTCGTAGGGGATTGGCCTGGTCAGCAAACTCGGTGGTCCCCACTCCGTCACTGATGATACCGATGGCTTCTGCGGCGCGGGTTAGGTTGGGGAGGGTAGCAAAAACGCCAATGGAGCCGGTGAGGGTCATGGGCTCGGCAAGGATGCGGGTGGCGGCGGTGGCGATCCAATAGGCTCCAGAGGCCCCGAGGCTGCCAAAGGAGACCACGACGGGAATCCCGCGCTCGCGGATGGCCTGGAGGGCGGCGCGGATGTCCTCGGCGGCCAGGGCACTGCCGCCAGGGCTATCGAGGCGTAGGACAAGGGCGCGGGTGCGGGGGTCGGCGGCAGCTTCGTGAAGGCGGGGGATGAGTTCGTCGGCCGCCACGACGTTGTCTCCCTCGGCCGTGGGAAGGATGGGACCTTGGGCGCGGACAAGGGCGACGATGTCTCGGGTCTCGGTGTCGGCCGCGGGGAGGGTGGCCGCATAGTCCTCAAGCACGACCCGGGGCAGGTCGTTTTCTTCTTTGCCCAGGTGGCGCGCCAGGGCCGCGTGGAAGGCGCTTGCCGTCTCCACGGCATCCACCAGCCGCTCCTGGAGGGCCAAGGCTGCGGCGTCTCCACCATGCCTTTGCACCAGAACGTCCAATTGCTCGGCATAAGTTTGGACCTGTTGGGCAGAAATGTGGCGGGATGCGGCAATGTCCTCGGTTATGGTTTGCCACAGAGGGGTGAGCCAGGCCCGAATACTTGCGCGGGTCTCTTCCGACATGTTCCTTCGTTCGAAGGGTTCGCCCGCGGATTTGTACGTGCCGGCGCGCAGCACCAGGACATCGATGCGCAGCATATCAAGCAGGTCCTTGATATGCAGGGGATAGAAGCCCAAGCCAGTCAGGAGCACGCCCCCGAGAGGATGGACACTGACCCGATCGCAGGCGGAGGCAAGGAGGTAGTGGCTCTGGGAATAGAAGTCGGCGTGGACCCAAACGGGTTTGCCGTGTTGGCGCAGGAGACGGATTTCTGCCGCCAGAGCGCTCAGTTTGGCGAGGTCCGCTTCCTGGAGTTCTGCGAGATAAAGTTCCACAAGGGCAATGCGCGGGTCATGGGCTGCTGCGCGCAGAACACGCACGACGTCAGCCACCCGGGTTTCGGCGCGGGCACGGTGCAGTTTGGGCAGGAAGCGGCGGATAAGTCGTTCTGTTGGGTCTGGTTCTGGGCTTTCTTCCACCAAGGAGCCCCTAAGTTCCACGACAAGGACGCTGCCCGGCTCCATCTCGGGAGTCCGGTCCATGAGGAGGAAGGCCACGGCCGCGAGAATCGCCACGACAAAGAGCAGATTGAGCACCGCGCGGCGGAGGCGGTCGATGGTCTGCCATAGGGCGCGGGCGAACGGGGCAAGGGAGTGGAGCATACTTCCTCCATCCTAATGCTGGGTGAGCCGAAGGCGTCCAAAGGCCGCTTGGCCAAGACTGATGCACCCATCCCCTGGGGGCAGGTGGCGGTGGGTGAGGACCTGGAGGCCGTGGCGGGCCAGGAGCGCAGGCAGCTCTGTAGCCAGGGTGGTATTGTGGAATACGCCCCCCGACAGGGCCACAGTGCGGCAGCCGGTTGCCTGGGCCGCCTGCTTTACCGCGTGCGCCAGGCCATGGACAAGTCCGAGGTGGAAGCGGCGGGCGATGCGCCCTGTTGGGGTGGCGCGGCGCCAGTCGTCGAGGGCCTGGGCAAACAAGGCCACTGTGTCGAGGACCCAGGGTGGGGCGCTCGGGCAGGGGAGGGTGTAGGCCTGGGTCTCCCCTGGGTCTTGGGCATGCTCAAGGCGGATGGCGGCCTGGCCTTCGTAGTCGAGCACCAAACAGAGGCCCAGTAGGGCGGCCACGGCGTCAAAGAGGCGGCCACAACTGGTGGTGAGAGGGCAGCGCACGCGGCGCTCCAGCATCTGCAGGACCATGCGATGGCCATCGGCCTGCTCTGGGAGCCAGGGCCAGGGGAGATCGGCCTTGGCCATGCCAAGGCAGTGGAGATAGGCCAGGGCCATGCGCCAAGGCTCGTGACTGGCGGCATCGCCGCCGGGCAAGGGCACAGGGCTAAGGTGCCCCAGGCGTAGGTGACGGGGAGGATGGGTCTCCACGAGGAGGAGTTCGCCGCCCCACACCGTACCGTCCTCCCCCAGACCAGACCCATCGAGGGCCACACCAAGGGCCGGTCCACGGCTCTGGTTTTCTGCCAGCACAGCGTGGATATGGGCCACATGGTGCTGGAGGGAAAAGACAGGCGTGATGCCGCAGGCCTGGGCGTAGCGGGTGGAGGGAAAGTCAGGGTGGAGGTCGTGGACTACGGCCTTGGGGGAGACTTGGAGGAGAGTAGGTAAATGGCGGGCCATCTCCTCAAAAAAGGTCATGGCCTGGAGGTGGTCGAGGTCGCCAATGTGTTGGGAGACGTAGGCTGTCCGGCCTTTGGTGAGCGTGAGGGTGTTCTTGAGCAGCGGCCCTACCCCGAGGACGCAAGGTCCGTCCTCGGCAAGGGGTATGGGTGCAGGGGTATAGCCCCGAGCGCGGCGCAGAAAGTGGAGGGTTTCTCCCCCGTTGGGCGCGGGCATTGGCCGGACGACCGAGTCGTCGCAGCGCACAAGGATGTCGCGGTCGTGGAGGAGAAAGGCGTCGGCAATCGCCGCGAGGCGGCGCAGGGCCTCGCGGTTGCCCAGGGCAATGGGTTCCGCGCTCTGGTTGCCGGAGGTCATGACCAGGACGGCGGGTTGGCCCTGGATTTGGGCCACTTCCGCAAGAAGGAGGACATGCAGGGGCGTGTAAGCGGTCATGACCCCGAGGTCAGGGGTATCGGGGGAGAGACCAGGGGCGAGGTCTGCTTCGGGGCGGCGGGGGAGGACGACAATGGGGCGGGTTGGCCCGGAGAGGAGTTCTTCGGCCAGAGCCGACACCGTGGCGATGGTGCGGGCTACGGCAAGGTCGAGGACCATGACCGCCAGGGGTTTGGTCTTGCGGCGCTTGCGCTGGCGTAGGCACTCGACGGCGAGGCTATTGCGGGCATCCACGGCGAGGTGGAATCCGCCAAGGCCTTTGAGGGCAAGGATGCGTCCCGCGCTGAGGGCCTGGGCCGCGGCGGAGATGGCCTCTGGGCCTTGAGCAAGGAGGTCACCGGTTGCGGTTTGCAGCCAGAGCCGTGGCCCGCAGGCAGGGCAGGCATTGGGCTGGGCGTGGAAGCGGCGGTTGGCGGGGTCGAGGTATTCTTCCTGACAGGAGGAGCAAAGGGGAAAGCAGGCCATGGTGGTGGTGGCCCGGTCATAGGGGATAGCGCGGGTGATGGTGTAGCGCGGGCCGCAATTGGTGCAGTTGGTGAAGGGATAGCCGAAGCGTCGGTCCTGGGGGTCGGTGAGCTCGCGCAGACAGTCGGCGCAGGTGGCGACGTCCGGGCTGATGGCCACGCTATGGCCACCCCCCCCTTGGCTTGGGAGGATGACGAAGGCCGCCTCTCCTTCCACCGGGGAGACCGCAGCGCGGGTGCAGGTGTCAATGCGTGCCAAAGGTGGCATCTGAGCCGCAAAGAGGGTGGCAAAGTGGTCGATCTGCGCGGGGCTACCTTGGATCTCCAAGCGCACGCCGTCACTTGTGTTGGCCACGGTCCCGGTGACGCCGGCGGCAGAGGCACAGCGGTAGAGAAAGGGGCGAAAACCCACGCCTTGGACCCCGCCGGTAATGATCCAGCGTTCGCGCTTCATGCGGCCTCGGTGAGGGCCTTGGTGACGATGCGGATATGGGCCTTTTCCTGGGAAGCGAGGGTGAGATAGGTCTGCTCTTCGTCGCTGCCTGCTGGGGCGCGGTGGGCAAGGGTGCGGTAGAGGTCATAGGCGTGGTACTCAATCTCGCAGGCCACCTCGAGAAAGCGCAGTTGCCGCTCTACCCCTTGGTCCTCCAGGCGGGCGAGCCATGCTGCCATGGGCTTGCCACCTTCCATGACATTGCCATCGAGCTTTTCAAAGAGGACGTCGAAGGGTTCGTGCTCCTGAGCGGGGTGGTGTCGGGTCCAAAAGCCGTACACTGCGCGGGCGTGGCGGCGCTCCATGCCACCGAGTTCATGGGCCAGGGACGTCCATTGGGGGTCGTGGGCCATGTCCTGGTAAAAAAGGTATGCCCCTTTCTCGAGGTTGATGGCGCGGTATAGAATTTGGTGGAGCGGCAGGTCGCGGGGAAAGGTTTCGAGGTGGGGGATGTCGCGCACATCGACCCCTTCCCAGGCCAGGATTCCGCCTACGAGGTTGCTGATGCGGCCTGGGCGGCGGGGCTGGGCCTCGGCAAGCAAGGTTGCGGCCACGGACGAGCGACTCCCCGAGCGGCAGTAGAAGACAACTTCGCGATCTGGGGGCAGTTCGTGGAGGTGGTTTTCTAACTCTGGCAGGGGAAGGAGCCGAGCGCCTGGGATATGGCCGTTGGCATATTCCTTGGGTTGGCGCACGTCGATGAGGAGGTAGTCGCCTTCGCGGCGGCTGCGCTGCAGGTCTTCCAGCTCGTCGGGGTAGAGGTGGTGGATGGGGCTCATGGGCTTCTCCATAACGTTTGGGGTAGCTTCTATGCTAGGTAAAGAGGTGAGAAAAATCTAGCAGAGAAGAGATGGGCGAAGCGAGCAAACCGGCCATGTCCTGAACGCAGGGAAACAGGGGCCCGAACTGTTGGAGTGGCACGAGGAGTGTTTTTAATTTGTCACATAGATTTCGCAAAAATGAAGCAATATTTGTGCTTAATTTAAACAGATTCGTTGCATGGGACAAATAAAAAATTAAGGAGAAGTGATGCAGCGATCTATTCAAACCAAGTTACTTGCCTCTTTTGCTGCGACGATTGTTGTTACAGTACTAGTGGCGTGTATTATTATTGGGCTGCAGTTGCGTGCCTCCTCAGTCGCTGAATTTTATGCCACAACAGCCAAGGAGCTACGTCAAATCGACAGAGCTATTTCTATTTTTATGAACAAAAGTTTTCAAATGGTTGCTTCTTTAGCTCATATTCCATCTGTTCGTCAAGTTGATTCATCTATCCATAACTATGTAGAAGAAAAAAAAGAAGTTTCTCCAGTGGACTTTGAGCCTTCTCACCTTGAAAAGGAATTAAGAGAAATTTTTATTATAATGCAAAAAAATAATCCTGAATACGTTGATATATTTCTAGGAACTATATGGGGTGGATTTGTAGGTGCTGATACATCACCTCTTCCAGCTGGATATGATCCTCGTAAACGAGAATGGTATATAAAGGCGATGGAGAATCCAGGACGTCCATCATTTTCAGCGGCGTATATGTCTACGACCGCTGTGCCTGTGGTTAGTGCCATGTTTCCTGTGCGTAATACTGAGGAAAAAATAGTTGGCTGCATGGGAATGGATGTCGAGTTGAGTGTATTGACGCAGCTCGTCGAACAGTCCCCCCTTGGACAGACCGGCTACGTCGTTCTCATTCAAGGCGATGGCGTTATCCTGGCCCATCCCCGACATAAGGAATGGAACTTTAAAAAGGTAGACGAAGTGGGGAGTCCCGCGTGGGCGACCTTAGGTCGGATGGAGTCAGGGAGTGCCGAAGTCGAGCTTGATGGGGAGCCTTACCTGGCTCAGGTTCACACTATCCCAGGCTTAGGGTGGAGGCTTGTCGGGGTGATGACCCGGGCCGAGGCCTTGGCTGGGTTCTGGAGCTTGCTGCGGAATGTGCTCCTCGCTGCGGTGGTGTTGGTGGCCGCCGCCTTGCTTTTGGCTGCCTTTCTGGCGCGGTCCCTGGCCGTGCCCCTGCGTCGGGCCACCGCCATGCTCCAGGATGTGGCGGAAGGCGAAGGAGACCTGACCCGGCAGCTTACCGTCGCCACCCGAGATGAGGTCGGGGAGATGGCGCGGTGGTTCAATACCTTTTTGGAGAAGCTGCGCCTCTTGCTGCGGGAGGTGGTGGGCACAGGCCAACAGACCGATGCGGCCTCTCAACGCTTGCTCACCATAGCCGACCAACTCGCGGCCAACGCGCAGACGACAGCCGACAAAACCGCCTCGATGGCCGCGGCGGTGCGCGCCATTACCGAGCGGTTCACGGCAGTCGCCTCGGCCATGGAAGAAGCGACTCAGAATACGTCCATGGTGGCGACCGCTGCCGAAGAGATGAGTACGACGATTGGCGAGATCGCCTCCAACGCGGAACGGGCACGAGGGGTGAGTGAGCGGGCGGTGAGCGAGGCGAGCGCTGCGACGACCGCGATGAATGCCTTGGGCGAAGCCGCCCAGGAAATCGGGACCGTTACGGCCTTGATCACCGATATCTCGGAACAAACCAATCTCCTTGCCCTCAACGCGACGATCGAGGCTGCCCGGGCAGGGGAAGCGGGCAAGGGCTTTGCTGTCGTGGCCAATGAGATCAAAGAGCTGGCCCGTCAAACCGCCGGTGCCACCGAAGAGATCAAACAGCGGGTGGCGGCGATTCAGGCCACGGCCAACAACACCGCCGGGCAGATGGATGGCATTGCCGGGATTATCGGGGAGATGAGTGGCATTATCGCCACGATTGCCACGGCCATTGAAGAGCAAAGTAGCGTGACGCGAGAGATTGCCGGCAATGTAGTCCAAGTTTCGCAGGGGCTTGCCATCGTCAATACCAATGTGACGCAATCTTCTGCGGACTTGCGAGAGACCGCAGGCCGAGTGGACGAAGTGCGTGCCACGGCCGAGGCTACCCAGATGAGGGCCACCGAGGTCCGAGAGAATGCGGATCAACTCCATGCCTTGGCGGTTCGTTTGCGAGAGCTGTTGGGACGTTTTCGTCTGGATGCCTAGCGGCGCGGGGCACGCAGTCCAACGCCAGGGGACACCGAGACCGGTGTCCTTTTTTTCCCATTGAAGACTCCGTCACGGTGGTTTTTCGCGGTTATCCACCGAGGTCGGTGCCCTTGTTGACGGGCACAAGGTGGCCCCCTGATGGACTGGCACCGATCGCCGGGAGGCAATGGCTTTTTTCTAAAAGAGGGTTCTGCCTCGGCCCAATGAGGTGCTCGCTCGTTGCTTTGTCTGCAAAAAGAAGGGGTTGCAGCAGCCGCTGGAGTCAGGATAGAGTGAGCTCGATTACCATCGAGCTTAGAGTGAAGCCCCCCAGTGGAGTGAAGGAGAATCCAGCATGGAAACACGAACAGGGACTATCCCGGGAGTGATTTTGGTGCGCCCTCGGCGCTTCGAAGATGACCGCGGGGCCTTTTGCGAGACCTACCGTGAAGATATCTGGACACAGGCAGGTATTTCCGCCCGTTTTGTCCAGGACAACAGTGCCTGGTCACGGCGGGCAGGAACAGTCCGGGGGTTGCATTTCCAACTTCCCCCTCATGCCCAGGCCAAGCTCGTGCGGGTGGTGCGGGGGCGGATTTTCGATGTTGTTGTCGATCTGCGCCGCGACTCGCCTACTTTTTGTCGCTGGGAATCCTTTGAGTTAGACGCAGATTCACGTTGGCAGCTCTTTGTGCCCAAAGGTTTGGCCCATGGCTACATGACCCTCGTGGACGACACCGAGGTGGCCTATAAGGTGGACGCATATTACGCCCCACAGGCGGAAGATGGTATCCGCTGGAACGATCCGGAACTGTCCATTCGCTGGCCTGACCTTCCGCCCATCGTGTCTCAGAAAGATCTTGCCCTCCTGGCACTGGCAGAAGCCCCTATCTCGTTGGATGCAGACATGTGGGGGGGGGTAAAACTTAGTAATTTCAAAAGGTTAATGTCATTTTTTGGTTCGTGATTTTTTTCATTATGTCTTGACAGGTGTAAAGGGGGGTGCGTAGAGGTCCCCCTATTCTTTTGTGAGGTTTTTTCCAACATTGCAACGCGGTAGGAGGAGAGGACCGTGGCAAATTCCAAAAGCAGCGTCGTTCTGCCGTTTCTCGTGGGGGTTGTGGCGTCGCTGGTCCTGGGGTGGTGGGCGTTTCCGAAAGTGTTGTATAGTCAAAAGACCCAGCCCATCCGCTTTGACCATGTGGTGCACGTTGAGGGTCAGGCCATGACATGTGACCAATGTCACGTGTTCCGGGAGAATGGTTCGTTTGCCGGCTTGCCAACGACAGCGGCCTGTGCCGATTGCCATTCGGACGTTCAGGGCGAAGACCCGGACGAGCAGAAGTTCGTCACCGAGTACGTGCAGAAGGGCAAGGAAGTGGAGTGGCTCGTCTATCAGTACCAACCGGACAATGTGTATTTCTCCCACATCGCCCACAAGAATTTGGAGTGCACTTCGTGCCATCTGGATGTGGCGAAGATGAGCACTCCGCCCGTGTATTATCAGAACCGCATCTCCGGCTATAGCAAAAACACCATGAAGATGTGGGAATGTGAGCGGTGTCATGCTCAGAGTGGCGCCAGTAACGCCTGCTTCGTATGCCATAAGTAGAGGAGTGGGACGATGGGACTTGATAGAAGAAGTTTCGTTGCGTTGGTGGCAGGTGGTGTTGTGGGCAGTCTCGCCACCCCGGTGGTGTGGAAGACCTTGGACGATATTTCCATTTGGTCGCAGAACTGGCCGTGGATCCCGCGGTTGCGGTATGGGGAAGAGAGTCTTGTGCCGTCGCTGTGCAAGCTCGGTGAGGGTGCCTACGGGGTTCAGGTGAAGCTTGTCGCCGGTCACCCGGTGGCGGCCTATGGCAACCCTGAACATCCGCTGAGCCTCGGCGGTATCTGTCCGTTGGGTGCCGCTAGTGTCCAACTTCTGTACAGCCCGGCCCGGGTGAAAAACCCGAAAAAGCGGGTGAATGGTGCCTTCGTCGATATTTCTTGGGACGAGGCCGAGGCTTTGCTTGCGGAGCAGCTCAAGGCTGCTGGGGCGGAGGTGGCCCTGGTAAGTGGCGACGATACCGGGACGGCGGCGGAAGTTTTGGCTGGTCTGGTGGCTGCCTTGGGATCGCAGGAGAGCTATTTTATGCCCTCGGAGGGCGCGGCAGCGGCTGCAGCCGTCGGACTTTTGGGCGGAGACGGTTTGGTGGGCTATGATGTAGAGGGAGCGAATTTTCTCCTCCTTCTTGGAGCAGACGCCTTGGGTTCTTCGGGCACAATGCTTCGCAACGCCAAAGCAGTGGCGGCAGGCCGGGAGCAGGGCGTGCGTGTCGTAGCTGTGGGGCCAGTTTTGACGGCAACTGCGGCTGTGGCCGACGCGTGGGTTCCCTGCAAGCCCGGGACGGAAGGGATGGTGGCCATGGCCCTGGCCAGTCTCATTGTGGAGAGCCGACCCGATGGAAAGGTGCCGGGTCTGGCCGATTTCCGCAAGCAAGTGGCGGCTTTTGCTCCCGACAAGGTGGCCGCGGCCACGGGTGTGCCGGTAGAAACGCTGCGCAGTCTGGCAAAGGAGCTTTTGAGCGCAAGCAAACCGCTTGTGGTCCCTGGGACGGCAGCAGGACAGGGGATGGCGGTGTCGGATGCGGCGGCGGCGTTGGCCGTGAATGTCCTCTTGGATCGCGTCAATGTGCCTGGCGGGGTAATGCTTCTGCCGTGGGGCCCCAAGGTCGTGGCCGCGGCTCCAGACCAAAAGACTATGCTGGCGCGTGACGTGTTGGGATATCTCGCCAAGGTAGCTGCAGGAACGACGTCCGCGCCCAAGGTCCTTCTCGTGCATGGGGCTAACCCCGCCTATGCCCTTCCGGACCTCAAGACCGCCCAAGCTGCGCTGGCAAAGGCCGGTTTTGTCGTCGCCTTGAGCTCGTTTATGGATGAGACGGCGGCTATGGCTCATCTCATCCTCCCCGATAGCCTGACTTATGAGCGCTACGACGACGCCTATACCCCCTATGGTTCGGGACAGGCCAACTACACAGTGGCCGCACCTATCCTCAAACAGCCCCTGTTTGCCACCAAGGCAGCGGCGGATGTTGCCTTGAGCGTGGCTGCCCGGCTGGGCAAGGAGTTGGGCTTTGCCTCTTTTGAAGAGGTGCTCAAAGCGAAAGCCGAAGCCTTGGGTGCGGATTTTGAGACGGCGGCCACGGGGAGCGTGTGGCTGGGGAGCGAGTTTGTTCCTCAAAAACTCTCCCTCGCCAAAGTCCCAGCCCCGGGAGCACCCCACGGGAGTGAGACCACGGTGGTGGCAGTGGCCCAGCCGAAGATCGGCAGCACCAAGATTGCCACGCCGCCGTTTGGCACAAACGGGATCAGCCCTCGGGAGCTTCAGGGGAAAGATATGGTGGTGGCCATGAACAAAACCACCGCAGCCAAACTTGGGGTGCGTGCTGGCGATGCCGTGACCCTCTCGGGGGCTGGCGGTGAGTGCCGGGCCCGGGTGCGGGTCTTTGAGGGCGTGGTGGATGGTGCGGTCATGGCCCCCATGGGACTCGGCCATACCGCCTGGGATGCGTTTTCCAGAGGCAAGGGCGCCAACGTGTTTCAGATCCTCAGTGCCCAGGCGGACGTGGGAGGCGCCTCTCGCTTTGCCACTTCGCCGGTGGGCGTGCGCAAGGCGTAGGCGTTCTCTTGTAAGTACCCTGGAAAAGAGAGGATAAGCGATGCAACAGATGGAATTTAAAGTAAAATGGGGCATGGTCATCGACCTCGACAAATGTACGGGGTGTGGTGCGTGTTCCGTTGCGTGTCGGGCGGAAAACAATATTCCGCCCATGGTGGATGCTTCGAACAAGCTCCGGACTACCGACTGGATGAATATCTACGAACTCAATAATGGGAAGGCCTTCCCTCATTTCGAGGTTGCCTATCTACCGCGGCCGTGCATGCAGTGTGGGAAACCGTCGTGTTCGACTGTGTGTCCGGTTGTCGCCACGACAAAAGATGAAGAAGGCGGAATTGTCAGCCAAGTTTATCCACGGTGCATTGGTTGCCGGTACTGTATGGCCGCCTGTCCCTACCATGCCCGCTACTTCAACTGGTTCGATCCTGTATGGCCAGAAGGGATGGAAAAGACCCTGACTCCCTATGTCTCGGCGCGTCCTCGCGGTGTGGTGGAAAAATGCACTTTTTGCCATCATCGGTACAATGCGGCCAAAGAACAGGCCCGTCAGAATGGGACTGACCCCCTGGATCTGCCGGAAGATGCCTACATCCCGGCCTGCGTCGAGGCCTGTCCCTCTGGGGCCATGGTGTTTGGCAACCTCAACAATCCCGAGCATCGGGTAAGCAAGCTTGCCGCCACCAAGTATGCCTTCCGCCTCCTCGTGCGGCTGGGCACTGACCCACAGGTGTACTACTACTCCAAGCGGGACTGGGTGCGGCAGTTGGGTGACAATTACCTGCAGAAGGAATTGAAGGGAGGCGAGCATGTCTGAGCGAGAGTTCTGGCCCGAGGGGGTAGAACGTTGCGAGCTGGGCAAATTTTTAGCTTGGCTCGGTTTTATCTCTATCTTTCTCTTATGGGGCCTGTATGGAGCCTATAAGGTCCTCGGCACAGGGATTGGCGTGACTGCACTGGATAATTATTTCGGTTTCGGTCTCTGGATTACCTTTGACTTGGCGGTTATTGCCTTGGGTGCAGGCGCGTTCTTTTCAGGCTTTTTGCGCTATATCATGCGCATCGATGAGCTCAAAAACATTATCAACCTCGCGGTGATTGTGGGCTTTCTCTGCTATTCGGGCGCCATGCTCATCCTCGTGCTCGATATCGGCCAGCCGTTGCGGGCTTGGTTTGGCTATTGGCATCCCAATGTCCATTCCATGCTCACGGAAGTCATTTTCTGCATTACTTGCTACTGCACGGTGCTTATTATTGAGTATGTACCGCTGATCTTAGAAAACCGGCAGATCGCCAAGAACCGTTTCTGCCATCATTTGGCCCATAATTTCCATGTCTATATGCCGCTTTTTGCCGGGATCGGGACGTTCCTTTCCACTTTCCATCAGGGTTCTCTGGGCGGCATGTACGGAGTGCTCTTTGGCCGTCCCTTTGTGTACCGGGAAGGCTTTTTTATCTGGCCATGGACGTTCTTCCTCTTCGTAGCCTCGGCGATTGCTTCGGGTCCGGCATTCACCATGCTCTGTGCGACGTTCATGGAATGGATTACTGGACGCAAGCTGGTGAGCTACGAGACTAAAAAACTCATGGGCAAGATCGCCGGCCTACTCTTGTGCTTCTACATGTTCTTTAAAATCATTGATACCTATGCCTGGGCCAATGGGATTTTACCGGGCATGGGGCTCACTTTCGACCAGATGTACAATAGTGCCTTTGGATATGGAAAAACGTGGCTCTGGCTAGAGCTTTTCTGGTGTGGTGTTATTCCGGCCATTATGCTGGTAACCCCCGCGGTGCGGGAGCGCCCCGCATTGCTCTATCTTGCTGCCATCTTGGATTGTGTGGGCATCGTGATCAATCGGTTTGTCTTTACAGTGCAGGCCCTCGCCATTCCAGTCATGCCTTTTGACCAGTGGTTCTCCTACTTTCCCAATTGGGCGGAATGGTCCACCTCGCTCATGATCGTCGCGTACGGTTTTCTCGTCATGAGCCTTTCCTATCGCTACTTGCCCATCTTCCCCCAGGAACGGGCCCTGAACCGCTAACGGTCCTGTGGGCTTTTGCGTAGTATATCCAAAGGCCGCCTTCGGGTGGCCTTTGGTCTGTTTGACACTCCCGGCAGGGGCCTCTATGGCCATCGCCACCTGGGGAGGTCATCATGCTCATGGATCGTCATGGCCGTACCGTGAGTTATCTGCGGCTCAGCGTTACCGATCGGTGTAATCTGCGTTGTCTCTACTGCCGGCCTGCCGAGAGCGTCTCGTACATCCCGCACGAACAGATCCTCACGTACGAGGAGATGACTGAGATCGTGGCCGTGGC
The DNA here is from genome assembly GCA_937989665.1 of uncultured Desulfomicrobiaceae bacterium. Taxonomy (GTDB): domain Bacteria; phylum Desulfobacterota; class Desulfovibrionia; order Desulfovibrionales; family Desulfomicrobiaceae; genus Thermodesulfomicrobium. The sequence goes on from CALKRN010000009.1 coordinate 78,093, forward strand.
GCAGTCCTTGGGGGTCCACAAAGTGCGGCTCACAGGGGGGGAACCCTTTGCCCGTCGGGATTTTATCCCGTTTGTCGCCCAGCTTCATGAGCGGTTTCCGGGCTTGGATCTGCGCATTACCACCAATGCCACGCTCCTTGGCGGGCGGATGCCAGAGCTCAAGGCCGCAGGTATCCGCACCCTCAATATCTCGCTCGATACCCTCGATGCGACCACGTTTGCCGCTATTACCGGCGTCGATGTCCATGCCAAGGTCCTGGCGGCGGTGGACGAGGCCTTGGCTGCCGGCATTCGGGTGAAGATCAACGCCGTGGCCTTGCGTGGCTTCAACGACACGGAACTGCCGGCATTTATGGACTTTGCCCGGCGCTACGGCATCGATGTCCGGTTTATCGAGTTCATGCCCATTGGCTACGCGTGCCGGTGGAGTGAAGCCAATTTTTGGCCAGCAGAAGAGATCGTGGCCGCGCTCCAGCGCTTGGGGCCGCTGCTGCCCGAGACCAATGCTGACCCCCACAGCGGACCAGCCCGGATGTACCGCATCGCGGGCAGCGATGGTCGGGTGGGGGTGATTTCTGCGGTGAGCCACCATTTTTGCGCTAGCTGTAACCGCCTGCGGGTGACCTGCGATGGTCGGCTGCGCACCTGTCTTTTTTCTGACAAGGACTATGATGTCCTCGGGGTGCTGCGTCGGCCCGACTACCAGCGGGAAATGCTCAAGGAGCTTGTGGCACAGGCCAATGAAGAAAAACCTCTGGGCTTTGAGCTCCTCGCGGCGCGGCGGCGCAAGGCGGTCTGCCAGCGGGTCATGAGTGCCATTGGCGGTTAGATAGAGTAACGATTGGGGGCGTCGGTTCGTCGTGGGGGCGAGCTGCTCTGGCCGCATGGGCGCATGGGCGTTGTGGCAAGCAGGCTGGGGGGCGTCAGTTTGTCGGCAGTGCTGTTGACAGGGGCCTGGCGCTCGGCACCCAGGCCAGGCGTCGGGTCCGATTGTCGGCCTTTTGGCGCGATGGCCGAGGGGCGCTGCTGCCATTGCCAGTCCCCGACGCGCAGATGATGAAAACGTATGGCGGCGAGCCCTGGAGGCTGCCGTCGATGCGTGTCCCCGGCCATTGCTGTGGCACGCGCAGCTACGTTTGAGGTCCTGCGGCGGCCGCTCCTGGTGGCTGTCCTCGAAGTTGGCGTGTGCGGCGCTGCGGCAAGCAGCCGATGCCTTCCCTGGGCTACGAGGCGTGTTCCTTCTTCTTTGGAGAGTGTCCGGCGGTGGCACCGGCAGGAAGGCGCGGGCGGTGGCGCACAAGGCGGTCCACCTCCTCGGGGGTGGCAGGAATGGCAAGAAGCGGGGCGCTTCCTTGGAGGGCAGCGTCGAGGTCATGCGTTTCGATGTGGTGGTCCGCTCCAAAGGCGTCTTCTTGCAGGGCCAGGTAGGCGGTTTTGGCAAAGGCCCGGGTGCGGGCCCACCAGCGTCGGCCTTTGTGCTCCCAGAAGCGTTGGGCACTGGCATAAGTGTAGAGGCCAGCGCAGGCGAGAGCGGCCAGGTTGGTGCGGAGGGCTGTTTTGAAGGCCTGGGAGACCAAGGCCTGGGCCTCGCGCACTGCAGCGCGGGTTTCGGGGCGAACGGCCGGGAGTTTGGACTCGGACTTCGGGGGCATGGGACCTCGCAAAGGACGTGGGTGGGTTGTGCCTTTAGGCCGGAGATTGGGCTTTGGCAACGGACGGAGCGTGTCGTGGAGCGGGAAATCAAGTTGGGTGATGCGGAGGTGGCCCGGGAGGTGGGTGGCCCCGGGGGGGCGTTTTTGGAGATGGTAGCCGGCATGACCGGCCTAGCCATCAGCAGCCGAGGGACCACGGTGTGCCTCTCTGGAGATGATCCCATCATGATCGATGTCGTGGCGGCATTTTTTGCCCAGGTGGCCGAGGTCGTGCGAGGGGGCTACCGCCTCTTTGACCGGGACATCGAGCAGGGGCTGCGCCTATTGCTCCGCGATCCCCAGGCCCGGCTCATTCAGTACTATCGAGACTCGGCATTTGTCGTGTCGGGACGCAAATCGGTCATGCCCAAGACCGCTCGGCAGCGGGAATACATTCAAGCCTTGCGGGAGAGTGATTTGACCCTCGGCATCGGTCCGGCAGGCACGGGCAAGACCTATCTGGCGGTGGCGGTCGGGGTGGGGCTCTTTCTTCAGAAACGGGTGAAACGTCTGGTACTGACTCGGCCAGCGGTGGAGGCTGGGGAAAAGCTTGGTTTTCTGCCCGGCGACCTTGTGGAGAAGGTCAATCCGTACTTGCGTCCCCTCTATGATGCCCTCCACGACATGTTCGATCCAGGGCGCGTCCAGGAGATGCTCGCCGCTGGCACCCTTGAGATTGCCCCGCTGGCGTTCATGCGCGGACGCACCCTCAACGACGCCTATATCATCCTCGATGAGGCCCAAAATACGACGCCCGAGCAGATGAAGATGTTTTTGACCCGCCTCGGTTACGGCGCTCGGGCCGTGGTGACCGGTGATGTCACCCAGATTGACCTCCCGAGCCACGTGGAGTCTGGTCTCGTGGAGGCGGTTACGGTGCTCCAGGATGTTCCGGGGGTGGCGGTCGTGCACTTTGACCAAGCCGACGTCATCCGCCATCCCTTAGTGGGACGCATCGTTGAGGCCTATGCCCGTCACGCCGCGCGGGCTCCTCTCCCAGCCAAGGGTGCCCCCCATGGACATCGCCGTCGATAGTCCCTTGGATCCGCGCCTGCCGTTTTCTCCTCGGGAGCTGCGGCAGATCCTGAGGTGTTTGGCGCAGGTGTTGCATATCTCCCTTACGGGGCTATGCGTGCGCATTACGGAGGATCGCGTCATGGCCGAGCTGCATCAGCGTTTTGCCGGTGGCCTTGGTCCCACCAATGTGCTCAGTTTTCCGGCTACAGAACCTGGGCGACTGGGGGATATGGTGCTCTCGGCGGAAACCGTGGTTCGGGAGGCAGAGCTCTACCTCCAGCCGTATCGGGACTATGCCGTGCGTTTGCTGGCCCATGGATTGCTTCATTTGGCCGGGGTGCCTCATGGCCCAGCCATGGAGGAGCAGACCGAGCGGGCCGTGGCCCTGTGTGGAGAAGAAGCATCAGACTGGGCCTGGGGCGAGCCCTAAAGGAGGGGCCATGCGACTGTTGGCGGTGGGACTCATTTTTCTCGTGGCCGCCTGCGCCACGCCGACGCAGACGGTATGGCATCTTCACGGGGCGACAGTGTTCACAGATAATCCGGTTGTCCTCGGCCCGCTTGAGGAGTTTGTCGTGCCGCAAAATGAAGCCGACGCCCCGGAGCGGGCGCTCATGTTCCCGATGGCCTTAGAGGGAGATGCGGCACGCCGTCGGGAAGTGGGCGTGGGGCTCTCGGCACGTTTGGTGGAGGTGTGGCGGGGCATGGGAGTCTTCTCGGCCCTGGAGTTGGATACGGAAACCCGGGTTATGAGTCGGGCCCAGGCCCTCGCTTTGGCCCAGTCCAGGGGGGCCAATGTCCTCTTGTGGGGGCATCTGGCACCGGTCTTCCTGGGGGGAGGGCTGGGGCGAACGGAGATCGGTGTGCGCCTCGAGGCCATATGGGTGGCAACCGGGCAGACATACTGGGCCGCGGCTCAAGCCGGGGTGCTGGAGGGCGGGCCAGTCCAGGATTACGTCCTTGCCCGGCAACAGCCTCGCTTGCCGCGTTATCCCGAGGCCACGGTGATGGCCGCCCTCGCCGAGAGTCTGGGGCGTGCCTATCTCGCCCATGGCGGCGGGCTGCGGTGACTTTACACGAGGCCGCAAGCCGCGGGCGCCCGTCAGACCCGCTCCCCAGTGGGCATGGGCAGTGGCTTTACAAGGGGCAGCAACCCTCGGTAGCGGGGCTTCTTCTTGCAACCTTTACCCGGGGCACGCCCATGAAACATTTTCTCTCCTTTGCGCAGCTCACGGCAGACCAGGCCATGGACTTAGTCCGTCGGGCTGCCTCCATGAAGGCCCAAGGCTTTCGCTCGTCGACCCTCGCCGGCAAGACCATAGCCCTTATTTTCGAGAAGGCGTCTACCCGTACTCGCGTCTCATTCGAGGTAGCGGTGCGCCACCTCGGGGGATCCACGATCTTTTTGACCCCGGCAGACTCCCAGCTGGGCCGCAGCGAACCCCTGCGTGACACCGCTCGGGTGCTCTCCCGCTATGTGGATGCCCTCGTGGTGCGCACCTTTGCCCAGGCCAACCTCGAAGAACTGGCGCGCTTTGGCTCCATCCCCGTCATCAATGCCCTAAGTGACCTCCTTCATCCCTGCCAGGTGCTCGGCGATGTACTTACGATCTACGAGCGCACCACTGACCTCTCGGCCCTCACCGTGGCCTGGGTGGGAGATGGCAACAATATGGCCAATTCCTGGATTGAGGCCGCGGCCCTGTTTGGCTTTACCTTGCGCGTGGCGACGCCGCACGGCTTTGAACCTGACCCAGGGGTGGTGGCGTGGGCCAAAGGGCAGGGGGCTCGTCTCGAGCTCACCGACGATCCCCAGGCCGCGGTGCGGGGAGCGCATTTCGTCAATACCGACGTCTGGGCCTCCATGGGGCAGGAGGCGGAGGTGGACCAGCGTCTGGCCGCCTTCAGAGGCTTTCAGGTGGATGCTGCCCTCATGCAGCTGGCCCATCCTGAGGCGAAGTTTCTCCATTGTTTACCGGCCCATCGGGGTGAAGAAGTCGCCGAGGAGGTCTTCGAAGGGCCACAGTCGATTGTCTTTGACCAAGCGGAAAACCGTCTCCACATCCAAAAAGCCATTTTGGAGTGGGTATTTGCATAGGAGCATACTATGGCAGCTATCAACAAGATTGTCCTCGCCTATTCAGGCGGCTTGGATACTTCGGCTATCCTCAAATGGTTGGTGGTGACCTATGGGTGTGAGGTCATCACCATGACCGCAGACCTTGGCCAAGGGGAAGAACTTGACGGCATTGACGCCAAGGCGCGGGCCACTGGGGCCTCCAAGGCCTATATCCTCGATCTCCGTGAGGAGTTTGCCCGGGACTATGTCTTCCCCATGCTCCGTGCTGCCGCGGTGTACGAGGGCGGCTACCTCTTGGGGACGTCCATTGCCCGGCCCCTGATTGCCAAAAAGCTCGTGGAGATTGCCCGCGCCGAAGGGGCCCAGGCCGTGGCCCATGGGGCCACGGGCAAGGGCAACGACCAGGTGCGCTTTGAGCTCACGGTGATGGCCCTGGCCCCGGAGCTCACGACCATTGCCCCCTGGCGGCAGTGGTCGTTGCGCTCGCGCACGGATATCCTCGCCTTTTGCCGGGAACACGGTATCCCCGTGCCGGTGACCGAGGCCAAACCCTATTCGTGCGACCGCAATCTCCTGCACTTGAGCTTTGAAGGCGGGGAGCTGGAAGACCCAGCCCTTGAGCCGGGGCCAGGGACGTACCACCTCTGTGTCCCGCCCGAGAAAGCCCCGGATACGCCCGAGGAGATCACCGTCGCCTTCGAAGGAGGCGACCCAGTTGCTGTCAATGGCGAGCGCCTCTCGCCAGCAGGTATTATTGAGCGGCTCAATGCCTTGGGCGGCAAACACGGCATTGGCCGTCTCGATCTGGTGGAAAATCGCTTTGTGGGGATGAAGTCCCGCGGGGTGTATGAGACGCCTGGTGGTACCATCCTCCATCGGGCCCGGCGGGACCTCGAGGGGCTGACCATGGACCGGGAGCTCCTCCATCTGCGCGATAGCCTTATCTCCCGCTATGCCGAGATGGTGTATTATGGCTTCTGGTTTGCCCCAGAACGAGAAGCCCTCCAGGCCTTTATGGACAAGGCAAGCGAACGGGTCACCGGCGAGGTGCGGCTGCGCCTCTACAAAGGCGGGGTGTATCCAGTGGGCCGGACTTCTCCATACTCCCTCTACAATCCGGAACTGGCCACCTTTGAGCGCGACGAAGTCTACCACCAGGCCGATGCCACGGGCTTTATCCGGCTCCAGGGCCTGCGCCTCATGGCCCAGGCCGCCGTAAGGGGGGGCGGTCATGAGTCAGCGTAAGCCCTGGGGCGGGCGCTTTGCCGAGCCCACAGACCCTTTGGTGGAGCGCTATACCTCCTCCCTGCATCTCGACCGTTTTTTGGCCGAAGAGGACATCCGGGGCTCCAAGGCCCATGCCCATATGCTCGCCCGCCAAGGCGTGTTGACCGCCGATGAGGCCGCGGCCATTGTGGATGGCTTGGCACGCATCGAGGCGGAGATGGCCTCAGGGGCTTTCCCGTGGCGGGAGGAGCTGGAAGATGTGCACATGAACATCGAGGCCCGGCTCATTGAGCTCGTCGGCGACGCAGGCCGCAAGCTCCATACCGGTCGCTCGCGCAACGACCAAACGGTTCTCGCTACCCGTATGGTCACCGCCAAATTCGTGCGCCAATGGCGGGAGGCCCTGGTGGAACTCATCGCCGTGCTCTGTGCCCGGGCCGAAGAACATCGTGCCACGCTTTTGCCTGGTTATACGCACTTGCAGCCCGCTCAGCCAGTGAGCCTGGCCCATCATCTGCTGGCCTACGCGCAGATGTTTCGCCGGGATGTGGAGCGCATCGACGATATCCTACCTCGCATCGAGGTCTCTCCCCTTGGCGCGGCGGCCCTGGCTGGGACGACGTATCCCTTGGACCCTGAAGGCGTGGCCCAAGAGCTCGGTGTTGGCCGGGTCTTTGCCAACAGCATGGATGCAGTTTCGGACCGGGATTTTCTCTTGGAGACGGTGTTCTGCGGGGCGATGATCATGATGCATATGAGCCGCATCTGCGAGGAAATTATTCTTTGGGCCAATCCCCAATTTGGTTTTGTGCGGCTTCCTGATGCCTACAGTACGGGGTCTTCCATCATGCCCCAGAAGAAAAATCCCGATGTGGCAGAGCTTATGCGAGGGAAAACTGGCCGGGTCTATGGGAGTCTCGTAAGCTTGATCACCCTGATGAAAGGACTGCCTCTAACGTACAATCGAGATCTTCAGGAAGATAAAGGACCTCTTCTAGTTACGCATGTTGCAGTGCATGACTCTGTGCGTATTCTTGCAGGGATGATGGCCCGTTTGGAGTTTATGCCCCAGGCTATGGCCGCTGCGCTCAAACGGGGGTATCTCAACGCCACCGAACTTGCGGACTATTTGGTGGGCCGTGGGGTGCCCTTTCGCGATGCCCACCATCAGACTGGTGCGGTGGTGGCCTATGCCGAAGGCAAGGGCGTGGCCCTGGAAGCCCTCTCTTTGGAGGAGATCCAGCGTTTTGCCCCACTTGCGCAGGAGGACGTCTTTGCGGTCCTGGCGTTGGAGGCCGCCGTGGCGCGGCGAATAACGCCAGGCGGTACAGGCCCTCAGGCCGTGGCCCAGCAGATTGACGAACTACGGGCTTGGCTCGCCAGTCAGGGAGTGGATTCTGCGCTGCGTCAGGACGAGGGGAGAATGGTTTGACGGAATAAAATGATACGGATAAATGAACGCATGTGTTTCTAAATGACTCATAGGAGGAAGGCAACAAGACCATGCGGATGGAGATGGCAGTGGTGATGGTGGCGCTTGCGGTTGGGGCTTCGGCGCTGGCGGCAGAAAATCGTTTTGTGGGCAGCACGGCCTGTGCAGACTGCCACGAGTCCCAGTATGCCAGCTACAAAGCCAACGCCAAGAAGGCGCACTCGAGTCGTTCCGTAAGGATAATGGCCTCGGACTTGACCGAGGCCGAGCTCAAGGAGTGCTTTGGCTGCCATACGACAGGGTATGGAAAGCCAGGGGGCTTTGTGAGCTTTGAGAAGACGCCGGAACTGGCCGATGCGGGCTGTGAAGTCTGCCATGGGCCAGGCGGGGCCCATGTGGATGCGGGTGGGGATCCTTCGCTTATCAAAGGCCGGGGGAAGATTCGGGTAGAGGATTGTAGTGGCTGCCACAATGAAGAGCGGGTGAAGGCCTTTGGCTTCAAATCAACGCTCTACAGTGGTGGGCACTAGAGGGGAGGGCGCGATGAATCTTCTCCGGCGTTCTCTCGGAGCCAAGGTGGTGGCCATCACTTCGGCAATCCTTGTGGTTGTGTTTGGGGTCCTGTTTTTTGTGGCGTCGTGGAACCAGCGTCGGGCGAGCCTTGCAGAGATTGCCCACGGGGCGGAGCGCATGGCCGAACTGATCCACATGGCCATTGCCAAGCCCATGAGCATGGGCGACAACGAGGGCACGGTGGATAAATTTGAAGAAATTGCGGCCAAGTACGCCGACGTCACCGTGTACCTCACCAACTTTAAAGGCGAGGTAACGTACGCGACGAATCCGCAAGCTATCCGTCGTCCCTTGGCCGAGGTCCTCTCCCAACCCAAGGCCCGGGCCATGGTGGAGGAGCATCTGCGTCGGCAGGGGCTAAGCGGTGAACTGCTCGAGGTACATGGAACCCCCACCTATCTTGAAGTGCGTTCGGTGCCCAATGCCCCGGATTGCTCTCATTGCCACGGTCGCTCCCAGCCCATTCTTGGGGCTATGGTCGTGCTGCAGGAGGTGGGGGGGCAGATGCAGGCCTTGCGCATCGCCCAATGGGTCCTCGCAGCGCTCTTGATGGCGGGTCTTGCCGTGCTCTTGCTCGCCTTGTCGCTCTTTTTGCGGTGGGCCGTGGTGCAGCCCCTGGCTCGTGTGGCCGAGGTGACGGCCTTGGTGAGTCAGGGAGACCTCACGGCCGAGGTCCCGGTGACCAGCGAGGATGAGGTGGGCCGGTTGGCGTGCAGTGTCAATGCCATGGCCAGTCGGTTGCGCGAGATGCTCGGACAAGTGCGCGCCGGGGTAGAGACCCTGGCCGGGGCTTCGTCGCAGCTTGATGGTGTGGCCCATGCCGTGGCCGAAGTGGCGGCGGACAATGAGAATCGCTCGCGCCGTGTGGCTCAGGCAGGCGAGGCCATTGCTGGGGATATGCGCTCCGTAGCCGCGGCCACGGAACAGGCCACAGTAAATATCTCCACCGTGGCGGCAGCCGCAGAAGAAATGAGCGCTACCATCGAAGAGATTGCCCGCAACGCGAGTCGGGCCAAAGATATCACTGCTGGTGCCGTGGATGTAGCGAAGGCGGCAAGCACAGACGTGGACCATCTTGGCCAGATGGCTGCGCAGATTCATTCGGTGACTGAGACCATTACCGCCATTTCAGCGCAGACGAATCTCCTTGCCCTCAATGCCACCATCGAGGCGGCCCGGGCTGGGGAGGCGGGGCGAGGATTTGCTGTAGTAGCCAATGAAATCAAAGAACTAGCCAATCAGACAGCCCGAGCGACGGAAGAAATCCGTCAGAAGATCGCCGGCATCCAATCGGCCACCGACACCACCATTGGCCGCATCGATCAAATCCGCGGGGTCATCGATGATATTGACGCCATTGTCGCTACGATTGCTGCGGCGGTGGAAGAACAGAGCGTCACTACTCGGGACATTGTGGAGAATATTGGCCAGGCATCGGTGGGGCTCCAGGAGGTCAGCGCCAATGTGGCCCGCACCACGGACGGGGTGGGACATGTGGCCGGCGAGATGGGGAATGTCCGCCACTCGGCTGCCCTCATGACCGAGCAGGGCCGTCAAACCAAGGCAAGCGCCGAGAGTCTCCTTGCCCTTGCCCGGCAGTTGGAAGGCATCGTGCGAACCTTCAAGACGAGTTGATTTGCTATGGCCCCGGTTTTCGCCATGATGCTTTTTGTCTTTGCGGCCCTGCCGGCAGGGGCAGCAGTCATGGCTGTGGCCGGGGAGGAGACGTGGGCCGGGACCATGACGATGACCTGGCAGGCCGCAGGGCTTGAACGCGTGACCCGTCTTGACCTGCGTTTGCCATTGCCTGGTGCCCGCCAAGGTTGGGGGTGGCGCTTGGAACCAGGGACGCCGGTACTTCACATGGTTCCTTCGCCGGCGTGGCAGCGGCAGACTGCAGAGACCCTGGAACTCCAATGGCACCATCAGCGGCCCCAGGTCCGGGTGGAGGTGCGCATTCCCTTCCGGATGGTCTCTTCTCTCCAGCCGCTTCAGAGCGCCGCCCCGTATCCGTTGGAATCCGTTGCCGCGGAAGCGATGCCGTGGCTCCAGCCAACACCGTGGGTGGACCCTGCGGCGGTGGCGGGGGCGGTGCGGCCGGTAGTGGCGGGAGCTGGGAGCGCGGTGCAGGCCTTGGTGGAGGTGGCCGCATGGCTGCGGGGACATTTTAGCTACCGTCCTGCCCAGGACATGGAAGATGCCCACACGGTGGTACGTCAAGGCGGCGGAGACATCGTGGGGCTTGTGCATCTGTGGCTAGCGGCCTTGCGGGCCGTGGGCTTGCCAGCCCGAGCTGTGGTGGGGGTGGATGGTGGGGTGGACTTGGCGGTAGGGAGAGAAGGAGGAGAGCGCCGTATCCCTGGGTTTTCGGGCTTGGTCCCATGGCTGGAAGTTTGGCTGCCAGACCTTGGTTGGGTGGCCGTGGATCCGCGCGGCCTCGTGGGCTGGCTCCCTCCTGGTCGAGTGCCGGTGGTGCTTGGAGCCGATGTGCCAGCAGCTTTGGAGACCGCCACTGTGCGGTGGCGCCACGTGGCTGGTGTAGCGGTGGCGCCTCGTTTTTCTTGGGAGGCCCAGCTCTCTGTCCCTTCCCTTGCCCGCATCGCCGTGCGGGCCGATGCCCCCGGTCCATCCTTGCTGTTGCCTGCCCCTCCTGCTGGCCGTAAGCCCCTTCGGCCACGCACCCCACACCAACCGCAGGTGGGGACGCTTTGTCCTCCTGCCATGACGATCCTTGCTCCAGGGCGTTATCTCTCTGGTCAGGTCCTCCATCCTGAGGCCATGGCCGCAGCCCCCCGCCTTGCGCTGAGGCTTTCTCGCTCCATGACCAATCGGGCTGAGGTCATGGCCCAGCCCATCACGCTTTCGGCAAATGCCACCATTTCCGTGGTGGAGCTTGCCCTGTGGCGGGAGCGAGGAAGCGGCCAGCTTTGGGTGGAGCTTGTGCAGGATGCCAACCCTACGCATGTGGTGGGGGCGCCGGGAGAGCGGATCGTGGCCTCTCGACCCCGGAAGGCCGAGGAGCTTGCAATGCAGCCAGGGTGGGTGCCGTTTGTTTTTCCCCCCACGACGCTTCCACCGGGCCGGTACTGGATTGTTCCGCAATTTTCCGGCAGCCTCCAGGCCCGTTGGCTCCTTGATCCTGTGCCACTGAGCGAGGAATTGGGGATGGTGCGTCTTTTTGCACCAGGGCAGCCAATCCCCCTGGAGGCCCGAGGCCTTATGCGCTTGTGCCCATAAAGCAAAATCCTTGACCAACGGAGGAACCATGCGACGCATCTGTCTTGGCGTTTTTTGGGCGCTACTCTGGGTGGTCCCGGCCACGGCCCAGACCTACCGCATTTCGGTGAACCAGTTCGTGGAGCATCCTTCCTTGGATGCCGTCTTGCGCGGAGTCCAGGACGGTCTGCAGAAATTGGGGGTCATTGCCCAATTTTCGGTCCATAACGCTCAGGGGAACACGGCCACCGCGGTTCAGATTGCCAGCCAAATTGCTGGCGAAGAGCCGGACTTGGTGCTGGCTATTGCTACCCCGTCTGCACAGGCCTGTGCGCAGGCTGCCAAAAAATCGCCGGTGTTGGCCAAAGTACCCCTCGTATTTACGGCCATTACGGACCCGGTTGCTGCCGGTCTGGTGGACAATTGGGATCGACCCGGCAAGAACATCACCGGACTTTCCGATAAGCTGCCACTGGACAAGCATATGGCCCTCATCCGGGAATGTCTGCCCAAGATCTCCCGGTTGGGAGTCATGTACAGCACGGGTGAGGCCAATTCTCAGGCGACTGTTGCTGCTCTTCGGGAAGAGGTTGGTCGTCTCGGCTGGAGCTTGGTGGAAGCTGGCGTATCCAAGTCTGCAGAGGTGTACCAGGCAGCTAAATCCCTTGTGGGTCGAGTCGATGCCATCTACATCCCCACGGACAACACGGTTGTGTCTACGTTGGAGTCGGTCATCAAGGTCGGCACGGAGGCCCAACTCCCGGTCTTTTCTGCGGACGTGGATTCAGTGGCGCGCGGGACCGTAGCGGCCGTGGCCTTTGACTATTATCTCCATGGCACCCAAACCGCTCAGCTTGTGCGGCGTATTCTGGTGGATGGCAAAGCCCCTGGGGATATCCCGGTAGAGCAGCAGCAGGAACTTGTCGTGCATGTCAACCGCAAGGCCGCGCGGGCTATGGGGATAACGATTCCCGATGGAGTGCAGGCCCGGGCAGAGAAAATTTACCCGTAAGTTCTGTTTGCTTTCTTTTGTCCTCAGCGCGCCAGCCTACGGGGAGGTGGTTGGGGGGTAAGGCCGTTGCGCCTCGTATTGAGCCCCCACCTCCCAGCCGACGATCTGGCGCTTTGTCTTGGAAAACTCCACGCCTACCTCCAGGACCTGGACGCCTGGGGCGCGGTATTTGGCGGCGTAGTCTTTGGCCTTGAGCTGGGCCAGGGCCGCGCCAGTGGGGGCAT
>CALKRN010000010.1 GCA_937989665.1 uncultured Desulfomicrobiaceae bacterium
GGATGATCTTGGCCCCGGGCATGGCCAAGGCGATGACCGGCAACCATAGAAAGTTACTGGGCATCTTGTCGGTGATGTGAGATGCTGAAGGATGGAGCGCGCGCAAGGCCGTGACATAGCGCTCACCGATCGCGGCGAGCCCATCTTCGGCCAAGGGGATTTGACTGGGAGGCGCCCCTGCGGCTGGCAGAATGCCCAGCACCATTTTGCCGATACGTAATCCGTGGCCTAGCGCACGGGAGAAAAGCTTGAGCTCGCCCGCCCCATGCACTGCGGGATGGGCAGCGAGAATGTGCTCCATGAGGCTGGTGCCAGAACGCGGCATGCCGAGGATGAAGATTGGCAGATTCGTCGCATGGCCACACCCTTGCAACTGCAAATAAACCTCGCGCGTCATCGCTTGCTCGAGCACTTGGTAGAAACGTGCCTGCTCTCCGGCGTCATAACGAATCATGCGCCGATGACAGCGCGAGGCTTCGAGCAGGACATCGAAGCTGCGCTCCATTTCACCAAGATGTTCATAAGCAGCAGCCATGGCGTAAAGCAGATATTCGTAGTGTGAGATGGCCTCTTTGCGAGCACGCTGATACAGACTTTCGAGCCGCTCATAATACGAATCTCCGCGCTGAAAGCGATAAACATCAGCCAAACTGTAATAGGCTATTGGATCATCTGGCTTGAGCTCAATTACCTGCATGAACAGCGCCTTGGCTTGTTCTTTGCGTCCCAACTCGGCATACATCTCGCCTAATTGATGACACACCTTGCTGCGAAGGGGGGGTGATAAGTCGGTTGATGGTATGCTGGATGAATCGGACAACCCAGCAAGCCGACGCAACACGCTTTCAGCCTCGGTATAGCGACCTAGCCCAGCGATGGCTTTGGCGAACACAAGCTGCGCTTCCAGGCAATCCGGCTGCCGCTCGATACACGCCCGTGCCAAGGCTTCGGCTTCGTCAAACCGATCGAGCGCACTCAAGGCCGCCGCCTTGTTGCTCATGATCTCGACGTGGTCGGGCTTGGCGGCCAGGGCTAACGTAAAATAGCGCAACGATTCTTCCCAGTCCTCGCGATCCTTGGCTAATGCGCCAAGGTTGTTGGCCACCTCAGCGCTTTTGGGCTCAATGGCAAGCGCCTTTTCATAAGCAGTTCGAGCGTCGTCGATGCGCTCAGCTTCTTGCAACGCCGTCCCGAAGTTGACCCAGGCGGCATAGCTATTTGGGTTAAGCTGTACAGCGCGTTCAAGCACGGCCAGCGCTTCGTCGAGCCGACCAGCGCGGCGTAGGTATTCCCCAAGGTCGGCCAAGCGTGCCGGATCGTCGGGTGTGATCTCGAGCGCGCGCTGCAATGCCGTAGCCGCTTCGGCCCAGCGGCGCGCCTGTCCGTGTAGCGAGGCCATCATCTGCCAGACTTGGTCGAGATGCGGTTTGAGCGCCACCGCGCGCTCGGCGAAGGCAAGCGCCTGCTCGGGCTGCTGCGCGCGCAGAGCCAGCACCGCCCGATTGGCCCAGGCTTCGGCGTAATCGGGCGCTTCGGCAAGCAGCGTCTCGACGATAGCCAGTGCCTCGGCGTCGCGCCGGTTGGCCATCAAGGCCGCGGCATAGACAAGCCGGTTTTCGCGATCCGTCTCGGCAGTGCTGAGCGCCTGCTTGGCCAAGGCCAAGGCCGCCTCGGCCTGCTGCCGTTTGAGCGCAAGACGCGCGCGGTTGCGGAAAACCGCCGGATGCGTCGCATCCAGGGCTTCGGCCCGCGCAAGTGCCGCTTCCGCAGCTGAGTCGTTTTTGCGCAATAGCTCAAGCTGCCCAAGCAAGGCCCAAGCGACGGCATCCTGCGGGTGGGTCTGCAGCCAGCCTTCCAGCCAGGCGCAAGCACCGGCATAGTCGCCGCGCTCCCGCAGCGCGATCGCCTCGGCCAGCGGCCTTGCGGCGTCATCGACCGGCACCGCCGCAGCCGAGGCCGGCAGCCTGCCGGCTTCGTCGCTTCCGGTCCGCGGGGCTTCGGCTGGCATTGCCTCTTGCGCCACGCCGGCCGGGCTCACTTTTCCGGTATCGGCGGCCGGTTCCGCAGGCGGTGGCGCTAGGCTGGCCAGCCGCGCCACCAGCGCCTCGACCTGCGGCCCCTGAAGACCTCTTGCCTGCCCTTGCGCCAGCACCTGGCGGGCGGCCTCGGCTTCCCCCGCCTGAATGAGCGCACCGATGAAGGAAAGCCAGTATTGCGCCACTGCCGGATTGGCTTCCAGCGCGGCCTTAAGATGCGGTAAGGCCGCCTGCACCTGCCCGAGCCCCAAGGCGAGCACGCCAAGGTTGTGATGGGCATCGGGGTGGTTGGGCTGGGCTTGCAAGATGGCGCGGTAGAGATGTTCGGCTTCGGCCAGACGGCCGGCGCGATGGTGGGCAATTGCCTGTTCTAAGGCTTGGTTGATGGTGAGCGTAGTCATAACGAGATTACCAACGATGTCCTCGTTCTAGTGGAAGAAAGGTAGCAACGCTGGCCGGCGTATCATCCCGCCAGTGGAGGCTATATTCAGCAACAAGACTGCCATCATGGCAAACAAGACGCTCGGGGCCCATACCCCCACTGCTGGAGGCACAACCCCGCCCTCGGCAAGGGACATCCCTGCGGACAAAAGGAGATAATAGACAAAGAAGACCCCCATACCCACCACCAGTCCCCACTGCCGGCGGGTACTTTCTGCCACCAAGGCCAGCGCGAGCATAGTGAGTCCCAAAAGCGGACAAGCCAGGGCCAAGGCCGGCCGTTTGTGGATCTCGATGGCCACCCGTCGGGCGAAATTGGCATCCTCCATGCCCTGCTGGCCCTGATACAGGCGCCAAAGCTCCTCCCACCCCATTTCTTTGGGCGAAGGGTTGCCGAGGCGAACCCCAGTCATCATCGCCACGAGGTCCACTGAGACCGCATACTGCCCAAACGCTATCCGCGAGGTCCCCGCCGCCCCTTCGCGCACGAGAATTCCCTCCTCGAGGGAGACGATCAAACGGCCAGTAGCGCCCTCCACGGCAAGACGGCCCCGCGGCGCCGTAATCGTAAGGCGCTCGCCGCGCGAAGTGTCCTGGACAAAGACATCTTCCAACGACCCGTCGGGGTGGCGCAACTGACGGGCATAGAGGGTAAGCCCTGGGGCGGGTTGCGTGAAAACCCCAGGCTGCAGACGGAGATTGGTTTGCACCCGGGCGAGCTCCACGACCGTCTCCCGAAAGCCCTCCATGCCCCAGGCCACCCCCCACAGCCCAGCCCACAGGGTGAGGGCTGCAGCCATAAGGCATGCCCCCAGGCTTGGCACCACGAGGGGTCCAAGACCGATGCCGCCGGCGCGCAGGGCGACGAGCTCGCGCTCGGCCACCATGCGCGCTGCCGTGAGGTAGACCCCGAGCATGGCCGCTGCCGGGGCGAGGACCGTCAGAAAAAAAGGAACGAGATACCCAAAGAGACGCAAAAGGTGGGTGAGCCCCACCCCCTGGACAAGAAAGAGCTCGCGCAATTGGAGCATCCGCCCGAGGGTGATGAGTCCAAGGAGGGCCGCCATGGCGAGCCCTGCCACGACGAACATCTCCCGGGCCATGACCCAGGTAAGGAGCCGCATCACTTCTCCGCGCCTGCACAACGCCCTAAATGTTCGGCGTAAATATCGGCCAACTTGCACTCCTCCAATGGGGTAAGATTAAAACGCATGCCCGCTTCGCGCACAAGGCTCGCCACGTCTTTGCCTTCCTTACGCCCTTCCTCGATCCAGGCGACTGCTGGGCGCAGATTCTTATCCGTAGGCAGGATTGTCGTCATACCTTCCTCCAGGGGTGACACCGAGCGCCGCGCCCAATCCACTTCAGGGGCCTGCCCCGGTGCCCTCCATATAAAGCGTACCGCCCCGTGCTGGGCCGTTGTCCATAACGGGATGCCCTGGTGCGCCAACCAAGCGCGGACTTCGGGGTGCGGATGACCAAAGCGATCCCAGGGGCCGCACGCCGCCACCGCGTACTGGGGCGCCACCCTTGCCCAGGCCTCGGGGGCCAAGGCATCGCGAGAACCGTGATGGGGCACCACGAGCACCGCTGCCTCCATCGGCACCCCACCTGCCGCAAGCTGCCGCCACACGCCCGCTGGCACGTCCCCCGGCAAGAGGGCAAGGCCATGGCCCTCCCAGGAGAGCCGAAGCACCACACTGTGGGCATTGTCCGCCGGGCCACGGGCTGCCGGTGGGGGGTGGAGCACCTCCAAAACAATGGAGGGTTCAATCTCAAGGCGTTCACCTGCGCGCAGGCTCTGCCTGGGGCCCTGCCACCTGTCAAGGGCAGTTTCCAAGACCTGCGCCGCCTCCTGAGGCCCATGCAGGCCACTGTGCGCCACCATACCGACGCGCAGCAGCCGCAGTACCGCAGGCAGGCCGCCGATGTGATCGGCATCGCCATGGGAGGCAATGGCCGTATCAAGGCGGGGCAGACGCTGGTAGGCTAGGGCGGGGACAACAACATGCCGCCCCACATCATAGGAAGAAACGGAAAATCCCCCTCCTGCGTCCACCAGGACCCGCCGGCCTGAGGGGGTTTCCAGCACCACGGCCTGGCTTGCGCCGGTATCGAGGACCGTGAGCTGCACCCCGCGAGGCACCCAGCCGCTTCCCTCCACCAGGGCAAGGGCGATGGCTATGCCCACGAGCAGCAGGCGGCGCGGGCCATGCACCACCATCGCCGCCCCCAGCACCGAGAGCGCCAGCCACCCAGGCCACCCCGGCCGGGGCCAGGCATGTCCGGCAAGCCAGCCCAAGCCCTCGGCCCAGCGCAAGAGCCCATGGAGGGCGTCCGTGGCCATGCCGACCGCACCGAAGGCGCCGCGGGCCACGGCCTCGGCCCCAGGGAGCGCGGAGGCCGCCACCCCAAGCCCAGCCCAAGGCATGACCCAGGCCCCAAGCACCGGCAGCCAGAGCATGTTCCACACCACCCCCACGGCCGGAAGACCAAACCACCACAGCTGAAGGGGGAGCGTGGCCAGGGAAGCCGCAACCGTCACCCCACAAATCCCCAAGAGGGAGCGAACCGGCCAAGGAATGCCCCATCGCTGCAGGCAGCGGTGGGCAGGGCGGGCGATGGGCATGGCAAGGAGGATGCCCACGACCGCAGCAAACGAGAGCTGGGCGCTGGGCTCCAGGGCCACGCCTGGGTTCAAGACCAGGAGGAGGGCCGCGGCCATAAAGAGGACATCCTGAGGCCAGGCCCGACGAGCGCGCCACAGCAGAAGACCAGCACCAGCAGCCATGGCAGCAGCGCGCATCAGGGACGGTGCGGCCCCTCCCAGCCAGAGATAGCCCGCCGCAAGCGGCAGCCCGAGGGCAAGGGCAAGGCGAGGTCGGGCTATCCAGAGGACAAGGGGCGGCCATAGCCGCGTTATCCCCCGGGCAAGGAGAGCCCCCAGGACCAGCAGCAAGCCCACATGCAGCCCCGAGAGGGCAAGGCTATGCGCCAAACCAGCCTGGCGCATGCGCTCGGCGAGGGCAGGCTCAAGGAACAAACGCTCGCCGCTGACAAGCGCAAGGACCATCCCCTGCGCGGTCTCGGGGCACCGGGCAAGGATGCGGGAGATGAACCTTAGGCGGGTATTTTCTGGCCCCACCAGCCAGCGCACTGGACACGCCCCCTGGCTATAGGCGCGAAAGCCCACCCCGCGGCGCTGCCAGGCGGCCTCGGCAGACGGCATGCCAAAGTTCGCCCGCCCCCGCAGTGGGCGCAAACGCAATGGGGCCTCGAAGACCGAGCCTGGGGCCACCAAGGACGGTGGCCGCTCCCAGGTCCAGGCGATGTTCGCCCCAAGAGGCCGGGTCTCGCCGTTTGCTTCCACGATGGAAACCTGGCCCACGGTGAGGACCATCCGTCCCCCGGGGTAAGAGTGCACCTCCTCTACTTCTCCCCGAATAAGCATTGTGCGTGGCCACGTCGGGTCATGGGCCTTTACCTGCGGCAACGGCAGAGGCAAGGTCCGCACGGCAAGAAGCCCTCCCAACATGAGGCCAAGCACCACCGGGCGCGCGTGGGGGGCAAGGCTCACGAGGACCACGGCCATCACGAGGACAAAGAGCGGGGCATGGGGGAGAAAGACCCCCACCCAAGCCCCTGCCACGGCCCATTGCCAAGGCAACAGCGGAAGAAGCAGGCGCTCTTGCGAGCAACCATCAGGAGACCTCGGCCACGGTTGCTTCTCCCCCCGGCCTTGGGTAGGTGCCAAGGGAGCATCGCTTTGTGGAGGAGCCATGGAACCCTTCTCGGTACTTTTGGTGGATGATGAATCGGATTTCTTGCGCACCATCATCAAACGTCTTTCCAAACGGGGGATCGAGGCTGCCGGGGCCACCAGCGGGGAAGAGGCCCTCGCCATGCTTGCCGAGCGGCCCCGCGATGTCGTGGTCTTGGACGTCAAGATGCCGGGCATGGATGGTCTCCAAGTCCTGCGCCGCATCAAGACCGCCTGGCCGGACACGGAGGTCATCATGCTCACCGGCCATGCCAGCATCGATACCGCCATGGAAGGTATGGCCTGTGGCGCCATGGACTATCTCATGAAGCCCGCGGACCTGGAAGACCTCATGTACAAGCTGGAAGACGCGGTGCGCAAAAAGCGTCTCCGTTGTTCGTGTTCATGAGTCTGCTCTTCGACCCGCAGGACCACGCCCTCCTGGCCATCGTGGAGGATGTCCTCGCCCGAAGACACCGTCCCCGCAGCCTCGCTTCCCTCATGGCCCCGGCCATGCACCCCCATGGCATCAAGGAGCTCGCCGCCCCCCGCGCCCTGCGTATCGCTTATGCCGTGGCCAGCCTTTTGGGTGCACTGACGGGCCATAATGCTCGCGAGCGCCTGGCCGCCCTCGCTGCCCTGCGCGACGAGGTGCTGCTGACCGCTGATGTACGCCTGCCGCGCAATACGGCCCGGGTGCTCCTGCAGATCATGAAGGACCTCATCCGCCATCAAGGCAACAACACGATTCAGCTCCGGCTAGCCCATGCCTTCCGCGCGGTGTCCACGGGCCGCCCCCATGAGGTGCGGCGCATGCTCGCCCGCTACCGGCTTTTGGAGATGCCAGAGGAGTGGAATCAAGTGGCCTTTGACGACCATGTCCATGATGCGAGCACCAAAGGCCGCAAGACCCCGACGCATCTCGTCATGGATGCCTGGATCAAGGGCATCCGCCACCTCACCGTGGTTTATTACAACTTCGTGGACCCAGCTGTAGCTGACGAACTTCTCCACGCGGCCAGCATCCTCGAGATGACAGTGCGCATTGCCATCGAGGTGCAAGCCCGATTTCGGGACCGCTACGTCCGCTTCCTCTGGGAACCGTTCCAGCGCCCCTGCCCTGAAGACTTCCGCCGCTTTCTCGCCTCGCCAGCGGTGCAAGCGCAGATGCAGGCCGGCCAGGAGGTTTCGCGCTACTACCACCGCTCTGTCTTCGCGGCCCTGGAGGCCTACACCACCACCCACCACCAGGCCTTGTCCGAAGCCCTCGGGATCCCAGCCCCGACCATCGACCTCCCCAGTTTCCTGCACTTTGTCGGTGCCGGCCAGCCTTCTCTGTTCCATCTTGCCCGCTATATCGAAGCAAGCTTTCACCAGGCAGCCGCCCTCCTCCCTCCCCCAGAACAGCAAACCGCCCTCGCCCACCTCGAGCACCTCGACCCCGAGACCCTGATCCGCAACTACCTCCACCCCTGCCGCAACCCCCACCTCCATAACCCCTTCGTGCCCTCCGAAGCCCCAGAGGTCCCACCATTGCTGCGTCTGGGCCCCTCCGAGCTCCTCCAACGCTTGGCAGACCTCCACCCTGCCTCGCATTTCGTTCTCGATAGCGCGGACTTGACCGCCACCGACGCCCTCGAAATCCTCGCCGCATGCCACGGACTGGTAACGGATATCGAGCTTCTCAATCTCAAGTACCTCAGCCAAGGCCGACCCACGGCCCGCGTCTGTGCCGAAGCCGTGGACATCCAAAACCCCCACGATACTGCCCGGCGTCTCGCCGAACTCCACCACGCCCTTGGCGAGGAACACATCGTCGCCCTCAAACGGGTCGTGCGCGCCATTATCTGGGACTACCATGAAGAACGGGAGCAGCTCGCCCGCCAAATGGACCAGGAGGCAAACACTGAAAAGCAGCAGTTCCTCGCCCGAGAACTCGCAGCCATGGATGGGCGCTGTGCCGACCTTGTGGTGATTTTGGAAAACCTGCCCATGTTCCACCAAGCCTATGCTGGTCGTCCCATGGGAGTGCGGGTGGGGAGCCGCTCCACAGGGCAAACCCGCGGGGCCTACGGCATGGGGCTGGCGGTAGTAGACACCCTCCCCTCCCGCGCCCAGACCGCCATCCATGACCCGGACAACCCCCAACGCCGCCTTTTGCCCTTGCGGGCCACCCTGGTGCGCCACCTGCGCCAATCCTGGGGAAACAACAGCCTCGGATGGCTCAGGCCGATGCTTGGCCTCACCCCACCGCCAGCGGTGGACTGGGAAGTCGTTCGCTTTTCCTGGAGCGAACGACCGGGCAATGTCGTCACCCTCGGTGGCCTGGCCGGAAACCCCACCCCTTCCCCCGCCGAGTCCCTCAGCCGCTGGGAATGCCTCAATTCTCACCTCAAAAACGTGCTCAAGGTGCTTGGTGGCTTTCTCCCTGCCTTTTGTACTTTTCTTAGCACCAACGAGTGGTGGGTCCTTGCTTGGGGCGGGGCCTTCCTTTGGTTTGCCATCACCGGGGTGCGCAACGTGCTGCAGGCCGTCCTTGGCGGCGGTGGACTCAAACGCCCAAGCCAATTGCCCTGGCGCTCGCTGGTGAGCGCCACCCGCATTGCGGACTCTTTGCTCTACACCGGCTTCTCAGTGCCCTTACTCGATCTTGGCGTCAAAACGCTCTTCCTCAACCATACCCTCGGGATCACGGTCACCAGCCACCCGCTCCTGCTCTATGCCACCATGGCTGCGGCCAACGGCCTCTACCTCTTCTCCCACAACATCTGGCGCGGCCTGCCCAAGGCCGCAGCGGTGGGCAACCTTTTTCGTTCTCTTCTCTCCATCCCGCTGGCAGTGGGTCTCAATGCCGTTGCCCTCGTCATCTTGAAGGCGTTGGGCGTGGCTGAGGCCGAGGCATTGCTTCAAGCTGGGGCGGCCATCATCTCCAAACTCTCTTCAGATACAGTAGCCGGTGCCATCGAGGGGCTCGCCGATCGCGCGGCGAACATCGCCATGCGCCGGCGAGATTACCGCACCAAGCTTGCCGCGTTATTCAACACCTTCGCCCGCCTCGATGCCCTTTTCCCAGAAGAAGATGTCCTCGAGATGCTCCAGACTCCCAAGGCCGTGCTCGATACCCTCAACCTCGAGGCCCAAGAGCTCGAACAGATGCTCATCGTCAACGCCCTCGACCTCATGTATTTCTGGTACTACCAACCTCGAGCACGCAGTGCCATACGCCAGATCGTCCGCGAGATGACCCAGGAAGAGTGGCTCATCTTTTTCCGCTCCCAACTGGTGCTGCGCCGCTTTCAGGAAGTCAGCCGCATGTTCGTCGATGGTCTGGTGGGTAAGGACTTCTCCAAAGCCTTGGCCTTCTACTTGGATCACGCCGAAGCCTATCTCCGCGACATGGAACGCCTCGGGGTATGGCGCCGGCTCCACGCCGTACAGCGAGCCACGGCATAAGGAGCACCCATGGGTATCGCCGCCGTCATCAAACGCCTCTTGGGCCGACCTTCTCCCCCTTCGCCCCCTGAAACGCAGAGCGACTATGAACTGCTGTTCCGGAGTCGCTACGAACACTTCCAGCGCCTGCTGGCGGCCAACAATGCGGCCTTGGACCTTATGGCCAGCATCGAGGCCGCCCTGCGCGGGGAGCGCCACTTTGGGATGTACTTTGTGCGATCCACGGCAACGACCCTGCTGGCCAAAGTGTATGCCATGATCGGCCACCTCCAAGAGCTCGCCCCTGGCCGCTACCCTGAACTTGGCGACCGCTTCCAGGCCATCGCCGACACCATCCGGTGTCGGATGGCGCCGCAGGTCCACCCGCAGACCTCGGCCTTGGTCCTCGATCTCGAGGACCTGCATACCGACCTGGCCTCCGACGTGGGGGCGAAAATGGCCCACCTGGGGACCCTGCGCCGCCTCGGCCTTCCCGTCCCGGATGGGTTCGCCATTACCGCGGCAGCCTGCCAGGCCTTTTTCCGCCACCAAGGCCTTGGCGAAGACATCGCCTGTCTCGTGCAGTCCCACGCCATGGCTGGGGCCCTTTTTGACACCAACCCCGATGACCCTACCCCGGCCTTCTCCATCTTGGAGCTCTGCGCCCGCATTCAGGCCAAAATCCTCCAAGCCCCGGTGCCAGAAGAGGTCGTCGTGGCCATCCAGGAAGGCTACCACCGCCTCAGCAAACGGCTCGGCTATGCCCCAAGCGTTGCCTTGCGCTCCAGTGCTGTTGGCGAGGATAGTGCTGGCACCACCTTTGCCGGCCAGCATCGCTCGCTCCTCAATCTGCGGGCCGAGAGCCTCGCCGAGGCCTACAAAGAAGTCCTGGCGAGCAAGTATTCTCCGCAAGCCACGGTGTATCGCCACCGCAAGGGCATTCGCGAGGATGAGGTCTTCATGGCCGTAGGCTGTCTGGCCATGATTGGAGCTGTGGCCGGTGGGGTGGCGTATTCCTGCGATCCCGTGGACCCCACGGATGAGCGCATCCATATCACCGCAGCCCTTGGGGCCGCCAAAGGGGTGGTGGATGGAAGTGTGCCGGTAGACCATTTTTGGGTGGCACGAGGGGAGCCACCATGCCTTGTGGCCACAATTATCACCGAGAAGTCCTGGCGGATTGTCCAGACCGAAGGAGAGGGTGTCCGACGGGAACGAGTCCCGCCGTCCCAAGCCACGCAGCCATGCCTCACCGAGGAACAAAGCGTGGCCCTGGCCCGCATGGTCTTGGCCATCGAGGCCCATTACGGCACGCCCCAAGACGTGGAGTGGGCCCTGTCTTTCAAAGGCGAACTCGTCATCCTTCAGGCCAGGCCGCTCGAGGTGCAGCCCACAAGCCCCCCGTCGCCAGCCCCAGCGGCCGACCTCCAGCTCCCCGAACCCCTCCTCTGCGCCGGCCAGACGGCTTGTCCCGGCGTAGGCTGCGGGCCAGTGCACTTCTTGCGCAACAACGTGGACATGCTCACTGTGCCCCAGGGGGCAATACTCGTGTGCGCCGATGCCTTGCCCAAATGGGCGGCGGTCCTCTCTCAGGCGGGGGCCGTTGTGAGCGAGCGCGGGAGCACGGCCGGGCACCTCGGCACCGTGGCTCGGGAGTTCGGCATCCCTGCGCTCTTTGGCGTGGAGAAAGCAACTACCCTGCTCCAGCCTGGACAGGAGGTCACCGTGGATGCCCAGCGGAGATGTCTCTACCCCGGGCGGGTGGAAAGCCTCCTCGCCTCGCGGCCTGGTCCCCCACCGCTGGCGGGCACTCCGGTGTACGCGACCTTGGAGCGGATCGCCCAGGCCATCATCCCCCTTACCCTCACGGACCCCGACAGCCCCCGCTTCCGCGCCAAACACTGCACCACCCTCCACGATATCACCCGCTTTTGCCACGAAAAGGCGGTGGTGGAGATGTTTGCCTTTGGCCGCGATCACGACTTCGCCCCTCGTGCCAGCAAGCAGCTCAAAACCGTCGTGCCCATGCAATGGTGGGTCCTTAACCTGGACGACGGATTCACCCACGAGGTGTCCGGACGCTTTGTGGACCTCGCTTCTATTGCCAGCACCCCGATGCTCGCCCTGTGGCGGGGTATTGTCGCTTTTCCCTGGGAAGGCCCCCCTAGCCTCGATGGCCGCGGTTTTCTCTCGGTACTCTTCCAGAGCTCCACCAATCCCAATCTCGAGCCAGCGGCCGCATCCCAGTACACCACCCGCAACTATTTTATCATCGCCCGCCATTTTTGCTCCCTCCAATGCCGCTTTGGCTACCATTTTACCTCGGTGGAGACCATGGCCGGGCCACGGCCGCGAGAAAATTATATCCGCTTTCAATTCAAAGGCGGGGCTGCAGACGAAGCCCGCCGCGCCCGCCGCGCCCAGCTTGTGGGGGAGCTCCTCGAGGCCTTTCATTTCCAGGTGGATATCTCGAGCGACAACGTCACGGCCCGGATGGATGACTGCGAGGCTCCCTTTATCGAAAAGCACCTCGAGCTTTTGGGCCATCTCATCATGCATACCCGCCAGCTCGACATGGTCATGGCGCAAGATTCCATGGTCGCTGCCTACCGGCAGCGGCTGCTGGCCCAAATGCGCTGGCTCTACGAGCAAGCACTGCCCAGTTACAGGCCATAAATGCTGACGAATAAGACGAATAAGGAGACACGCTATGGTTGACGAACACCGCGACGCCCCAAGGCAGATCCTGCTGCGCGGGGTCATCATTGGCGGGGCCTTGGGCATGATCGCCCGCTGGTTCGGCTACGAGCCGACCAAGGCCTTCTTTCTCGCCGTCATTTGTGGCCTTCTTGCCGCTGGCACCCGTATCCTCATCCTGCGCCGCAAAAAGTAGAACCACCGCTACCGCCCCGTGCCCCTGGCCTGGACCCTTCGGCAGGAGGATCAACTGGCCCCTTGCCTTTTGCCGCTGTCTTGCGGATGATATGCCTTTGGCAAGCCTGCTTCTTCGGATCCCCTCATGACGACGCAGATGAACGAACCTGAAATTGTCGAGAGCGAAGAGCTCGACATCACGGCAGATGCTTTGGCGGAAGATGCCTTGGCGGACCTGGAGCTTCACGAGCCGCACGAGCTCCTGGAAGCCGAGCCTCCCCGTGGTGAACTCGCATTACTCTCGCCAAGCCATCTCGTCCCCCGAGACCATTACGGCCTTGACCCTCTTGCCCTTTATCTTCGAGAAATCAAACAATTTCAGCCTCTTACTCCAGAAGAAGAATTTGAGCTCGCCCGGCGCTACCGCGATGAGCACGACGAAAAAGCAGCCTTTACCCTCATCACCTCCAATTTGCGTCTTGTGGTACGTATTGCCATGGATTTCCAACGCCGATGGATGAAAAACGTCCTCGACCTCATCCAGGAAGGCAATGTGGGGCTGCTCAAGGCTGTGCAAAAATTCGATCCTGATAAAGGCATTAAGTTCTCCTATTATGCTGCTTTTTGGATCAAGGCCTATATCCTCAAGTTCATCATGGATAATTGGCGCATGGTGAAGATTGGAACCACCCAGGCACAGCGCAAATTATTCTATAATTTGAGCAAAGAACGGCAGCGCTTGCAGTCCTTGGGCTATGACCCAGACACAAGTACCATGGCCAAAAACCTCCACGTTTCGGAGGCCGACGTCGTGGAGATGGGTCAGCGTCTTGGTCACAATGACCTCTCCCTGGACATGCAACTGACAGATGATTCCGAATCCACACCGCTCGATTTTATTCCAGCCCTTGAAGCCCATGTGGAAGACCGCATGGCCTCGGAAGAAATGAGCGAGCTCCTTCTTGAGAACATTGAGGCCATTAAAGCAGAACTCAACGAAAAAGAGCGGGATATTCTCGAACTGCGACTTTTATCAGAAACACCCGTGACCTTGCGTGAAATTGGCGAAAAATACGGCATTACCCGAGAACGGGTTCGACAAATTGAGGCCCGTTTGCTGCACAAAATCAAAGAGCGAATGCAGCAGACCATCCACGATTTTTCGGAAGAGTGGATTCATGAATCGCGATGACATTCTCTCCCGACTCAAGAACGAGAGCGCCGCACTGGTGCCGAAGCAGCCACCGGCCTTTTACCACGATCTGGAGGCCGAACTGGCCTGGGCACGGCAAACATTCTTCTCCCATCCGCTGTCCGTGCGCTGCCAGGACGACGTCCTGCCGTTTCTCAACGACCACTATGGCCACGGGACGGCGCACGCCAAAAAAGTGGCCATTGAGGCCGGGGCCATTGCCCTGGCCGAGGGTCTGCCTTTGGGCATCATGGAAGCGCGGCACTTGGGTCTCCTTGCCATCCTCGCGGGGCTCCTCCACGATGCCTGTCGTCTTCAAGGCGACCACGCCCGGCGCGGGGCGGACCTTGCCCTCGTGATCCTGCGCGATTACCCCCTCACCGACGAGCACCGCACCATAATCGCCGAGGCCATCCGCTGCCATGAGGCCTTTGGTGATGCCCCGCTGCCCCTCGACGAGATGGGCCGTATCGTGGCTGGTGCCCTCTATGATGCCGACAAGTTCCGCTGGGGACCGGACAACTTCGTCACCACGTTATGGGAGATTTGCAATTACCAAGAATGGGACCTCTGCCAAATCGCGGAACGCTTCCCTGCCGGGCTCCAACTCGTGGCATCGATCCGGGACACCTTCCGCACCCACGTGGGCCAGACCTACGGCCCGGAGTTCATCGATCTTGGCCTGACCATGGGCAAATTGCTCTACCAGAAAATCCAACACTACTGCGGGACATTCTCGTGAACCTGCCAGTCATTGCCCGCGTGGGCATCATCCTCGCCCTGTTTTGGGCCGTCTCTTGCGGCCACCGCAAACCAGTGCTTGTGCCATCAACCCCGTTGTCCCCAGAGGCCATGGCCATCTACCGGACCCTGTTGGTGGACCAGCTCGTGCGTGACGGCCAGATGGAGGAAGCCCTCACCTTGCTGCGCGAAAGCCTGGCCGCCCAGCCCTCCGAAAACCTTTACCTGGAACTGGCCGGTCTTGCGTGGCGCCTCAATCGCTTTCCGGAAGCCCTCGCCACCTTGGCCGAAGCCGTGGAACGCTACCCCCACCACCGCGAATTGCGGCTCACCCAAGCCCGGGCCTTGGCAAGCCGAGGGCGCCAGGACGATGCCGCCCAGACCCTCCTCGACTACCTCGCGCTCGTTCCCGAGGATACCGAGGTGCAGATCCAAGCCGCCGCCTATCTTATCGATGCGGCCAAGCCTTCCAAGGCCACTGAACTGCTGGCCGCTCTTCCCCCAACCAAGCACGACGCCCGCTCTTTTTTTCTCCTTGGCAAGGCCCTCATCCGCCAAGGCCAGATCGCAAAAGGCATCCAACGTTTGGAAGAAGCCGCGATGTTGGACCCCGATGCCGAAGAAATTTGGATTGAAATGGCCCTGGCCTATGAGCGCCAGGGGAACCTTCGCGAGGCAGAACGCATTGCCAGCGAACTCCTTCGCCTTGGCAAAGGGACGGACGCCTTGGCCTTCCATGTCTTGGAGCTCAATGTGCGCCTCGGCAATCCGGACAAAGGCCTGGCCATCTTTTTGGAAGCCAACCCAGCCCAGGCCACGATCCTCGATGGAGTCCAACTCCTCATGGACCGCAATCTCCTGGACTATGCCGCCGTCCTCCTCGACTCCCTCGTGGCCGAAGGTGACCCCGCCCTCGAAGTACGTCTTCTGTGGGGATTGTTGGAAGCTAAGCGCAAAAACCACGCCAAGGCCCTCGATATCCTTGCCGCCATCCCCGAAGAGGACCCTCTCGGAACACGGGCCCTCGCCTTACGGATTCTCGTCCTCCACGACATGGGCAAGGACGCCGAAGCACTGGAATTGGCCCACGCTGCTGTCACCCGTTTTCCGGAAGACGCCTCTGTGCGCACCCTGCTCGCGGAGCTCCTCGAAGCCAATGGCCAAGCCCGCGAGGCTGAGGCGGCGCTGCGCCAAGGACTCGAGAAGGCCCCCACTGATGCCCAGCTCCTCTACCGCTTGGGAATGCTTCTCGAAAACCAACAGCGCACGGATGAAGCCCTGGCCACCATGGAACGGCTCCTCCTCGCCCACCCGAACCATGCCGATGCCCTTAACTTTGTCGGCTATACCCTGGCGGAGGCGGGGCGCGATCTGGAACGGGCCGAACGCCTCATCCGCGCCGCCCTCGCCCAAGAACCGGACAACGGCTATTTTGTGGATTCTCTGGCCTGGGTCCTCTTCCGCCAAGGCCAAGTCCAACGCGCCTGGAAGGAGATCCAACGCGCGGTCACCCTCGTCAGCGACCCGGTGGTATGGGAGCACTATGGCGATATTGCCGTCAGTCTCGGGCTCCTCTCCCCAGCGCGGCAGGGATACACAGAGGCCTTGCGCCTCAACCCCAAAAATCCCGAAAAACTGCGCACCAAACTCCGCAAGCTCAGTGGGGGGAGTCAATGAGCCTGCGCTGGATACTCCTGCTTAGCCTTCTTTTTTGGGCTGGCTGCGCACCGCGCCTGACTCCCCAAGACGATGCCTCCGCCCACCGGCTCTGGCTGGGCCTCCACCACCCCACCCCGGTGGCCCTCACCGCGCAGCTCTCCATCCATATGGAAGGTCCTCAGGCCACGGGGCGGGTACGTGCCGACCTCACCGGCGTTCTTGCGCAGCGCCTGCGCCTGGACATCGTCTCTAGCCTTGGTTCCACCTTGGCCATGGTGGAAGAGACCCCGCAAGGCGTTTTGGCCTACGAGCCCCAACGCGATACCGCCACGGTATTTCTCGACCCGCAGCGGGTCTTCCCTGCCCAAGGGATCCCCCTGCCGCTCTCCCTCGGCCACATCGCTCGTCTGCTGGCAGGCGATTGGGGCCCCCTCTTGCCGCAAGGCTTTGCCGGGGTGGACTCCCGCGAAGGCGCCATCGCCTTTACGCTGCCAGGCGGCACCATCCAAGAAGTAGTGGTGGCGACGGACGGCTCGTGGGTGCGGGCCCTCGGCCATGACGATCTGGAAATCGTCGCCGACCTCCCGGCCATGGAAGGGCACTATACTCGCTTCACCTTCGTCTCCGGCACCCAGGGCAGCGCCGTAGTGCGCGTCAAAGCAATGGCGCTGGAGGCCCCTGTGCCCAGCCCCCTCATCGTTCCGGAAACAGCACGTATCGAAATACAGTCCCCCTAAGGAGAGGCCATGTACAACTTCTTCTCCACCATATACAAAGGGTTGCGTTTGCTCTGGGCCCAGCTAAGCTGGAGTGCCATCGCCTGGATGCGCCAACGGGAAATAGCCACCATCCACGCCCGCCTACGCGACGAGTACCAGCGCCTGGGCCAGGCCATCCACAATGCATGGCAGGCAAACCAACCAATGGACATATCTTCGGGCGAGATGGCCTTGGCCCTACGCCAAGTGGACTTTCTTCTGGACGAGATACGCCATTTGGAACAGTCCCTAGCCCAAGATAGACAGCAATTCTTCCACGCCAAAGGCCTTACCCCACAACCACCAAGCGAGTAGTTCATGCGTATTGTCCTCGGTTCGGATCATGCTGGTTTTGTTCTCAAAGGCCAGTTGGCGGCCCATCTGGAAGGCCAGGGGTACCACGTGGAAGACCTCGGCACCCATAGCCCCGCCAGCTGCGATTACCCGCTCATTGCCGCCGCCGTCGCACGGCAGGTCCAAGGCGGTGGGGCGATGGGCATCCTCATCTGCGGCTCAGGGATCGGCATGTCCATGGCCGCCAATCGCTTTCCCGGCGTCCGGGCTGCCCTTTGCACCAACGAATACCTGGCGCGCATGAGCCGCCGGCACAATGACGCCAACATCCTCTGCCTTGGGGAGCGCGTCATTGGCGTGGACCTGGCCAAGGCCATTACCGAGGCCTTTGTGAGCACACCCTTTGAGGGCGATCGCCACCTGCGGCGCATCCAAACCCTCGAGTCCCTTCCCTCAACCCTTTAACCCCCACACTCTGCCATGACTCGTGCTGCTTCTCCCCTGGACCACCGTGCCGTGGAAGTCCTCAAAGGGCTCATTCTCGATACGGTCCACCGCGCCCGTTCCGGGCATCCTGGTGGCGCCCTCTCCTCTGCGGACTTCGCTTATGTCCTTTTCCACCGCTACCTAAACTTTGACCCCGATGATCCGGCGTGGTGGAACCGCGACCGCTTTGTCCTCTCCGCTGGCCACGAGTCGGCCTTGCTCTACAGCCTGCTCGTTTTCTGCGGCTTTCTGCACCCCAACGACCTGGAGCAATTCCGCCAATGGGGAAGCCGCACCCCCGGGCATCCCGAACGCGGCCTTACCCCAGGGGTGGAGTGCACAACCGGCCCCTTGGGCCAAGGCGTGGCCATGGCCACCGGAATGGCCATTGCCGAGGCGTTTGTGCGCCACACCACCCATCTGGAATTCACGAACCATTTTACCTATTGCCTCGCCTCGGATGGGGACCTCCAGGAACCGGTGGCCCTTGGGGCGGCGGCGATTGCCGGCCGTCTTGGCCTGGGCCGGCTCATCGTCTATTATGACAGCAATGCCGTGCAGTTGGCTGGTCCGACCCATCTGGCTGATGCCACGGACTATGCCGGCGTCTTCCGGGCCATGGGCTGGCAGGTGCAAGAAATCGACGGCCATGACCACAAGGCCATCGCTGCCGCCATCGAAGCGGCTCAGGCCGAAACAACCCGACCGTCGCTTATCATCGGCCACACCGTCATGGCCAAAGGTTGCGCCACCATGGAAGGGAATTTCGAGACCCACGGCGCGCCCCTGCCCGAGGCAGAACTCTTCCGCACCAAGGCCTGTTTGCAGCTCCCCCAAGAAGCGAGTTTTGTCCTGCCAGAAGAGGTCATAACCCATTTCCGCCGCCGCTTTCCCGAGCTGCGAGCTCGTCGCGTAGCCTGGAATGCCCAAGTGGCCGCCCTCCAGACTGACCCTGCCATGGCCGCTCGCCTTGCCGAGGTCCAACAGCCAACCTGGGAACGGCGCTTCACCTGGCCGCGCTTCGCCCCGGACAAGGTCATGGCCACGCGCACGGCCTTTGGCGCCTGCCTTATGGCCCTGGCCCAACAACTCCCCCATCTCATCGGTGGCTCCGCCGACCTCGATCCTTCCAACCAAACCGCCAAATTCCGCGATACCTTTGGCATCTTCCACGCCCAAACCAACCCCACAGGCCGGAATATCTGCTTTGGGGTGCGCGAGTTCCCCATGGGCGCCATCGTCAATGGCCTTGCCCTCCATGGCGGCATCGTCCCCTTTGGAGCGACCTTCCTCGTCTTCTCCGACTACGAGCGCAACGCCATCCGCATGAGCGCCCTCCAAGAGCTTCCAGTCCTGCATATCTTCACCCATGACTCCTTTTATGTAGGTGAAGATGGCCCCACCCACCAACCCGTAGAACACCTCTGGTCCTTGCGTCTTATCCCCAATTTGCTTGTCTTTCGCCCGGCCGATGCCCGGGAAACCGCGGCCTGCCTCAGCCTGGCCTTGCGCCAGCCCTCCCGCCCCTCGGTCTTTGCCTTTACCCGCCAAAACCTACCGGTGCTTGACCTCGTCCCAGAAGAAGAAATGGAAGAGCGCGTGGCCCGGGGCGGCTATATTCTCCTTGAGCCCACCCACCGGCCGGTGGAGGTCATCGTCCTTGCCACCGGTTCGGAGGTCCACCTCGCTCTCGCCGCCGCCCGTCTCCTGCCCGAAGAAGGTATACGGGTGGTATCCATCCCCTGCTTGGAGCTCTTTGCCGAGCAACCCGAGGACTACCGCCGTCTGGTCCTGCCCAAATCTGTCACCCGCCGCGTGGCCGTGGAGGCCGGGGTAACTGCACCGTGGTACCAGTACGTCGGCCCCTGTGGCCAAGTCCTCGGCATCGATCATTTTGGCGCTTCTGCCCCGGCACATGTACTCCAAGAGCGCTACGGTTTCACCCCGGACAATCTCGCCCGCATTATCGCCCAAACCCGCTAGGAGGACTTCATGGAAGCCCCGCAACACAACCTGGCTCTGGACCTCGTGCGTGTCACCGAGGCCGCAGCCTTGGCCGCAGGCCGATGGCTCGGCAAGGGGGCCAAAGAAGAAGGTGACCGTGCTGCCGTTGATGCCATGCGGCTCTGTTTTAGTACGCTCGATATCGCGGGCCGCATCATCATCGGTGAAGGCGAAAAGGACAAAGCACCGATGCTCTACAACGGGGAACTCGTGGGCACGGGTCGAGGACCTGCCGTGGATATTGCCGTGGACCCAGTGGAGGGTACCAATCTCCTCGCCTATGGCCGACCCAATGCCATTGCGGTCGTTGGTGCCGCGCCTTCCGGCAGCATGTACAACCCTGGGCCGAGCTACTACATGCAAAAGCTCGTCGTCCCTGCTGAGGCCAAAGGCTTGGTGGACCTCGACGCCCCGGTGGCCGACAATCTCGCCCAAGTAGCCAAAGCCCTTGGCAAAAAGGTGGAAGACCTGGTCGTGTTTGTCCTGGACAAACCACGCCACAAACAACTCATCGAGGATATCCGCCGCGCCGGAGCGCGCATCCAACTCCACACCGATGGTGATGTGGCGGGCGCGCTCATGGCCGTGGACCCGCTTTCCCCAGTGGACATCATGATGGGCACCGGCGGCACGCCAGAAGGGGTGCTCTCGGCCTGCGCCATCAAGGCCCTTGGCGGTGAGATCCTCGGCCGACTCGATCCCCAATCGGACCTCGAGCGCCGTCGCATCCTGGAGTACGCGGTGGACCTCAAGGAAATCCTCACGACGGACACCTTGGTACGCAGTGATGACGTCTTCTTTGCGGCCACAGGCATTTCTGGCGGGACGTTTTTGGCCGGCGTCACCTACACCGGACGCGGGGCCACCACCCACTCCCTGGTGCTCCGAGGCAAAACGGGCACCATCCGCCGTATTTCCTCTACCCACCAGTGGGAAAAACTGCTCCGTTTTTCATCGATTCAGTACTAAAAGGAGGCAAGATGGACGCAACTGCATACACCCTCTTTAGCGGTGGGGCCCCTGGCACGGAGGCCGAATTTGGCCGCCAAGCAGAGCACTATGGAATCCAAGAAGTCACCTATACCTTTGATGGCCATAAAATTGAGCGCACTCGGGGGCTGCGGGTCCTCACCCCAGAGGAGCTCATGCGCAAAGATGTCAGCTTGAGTTATGTCTCGAAGCTCTTAGGTCGCACCTTCACCAATGCACCGCTCATGCGCAAAATCCTCCAAACCATTATGTACCAGGTTGAGGCTGGCCATGAGATTTTTGTCGTGGGCACCATCATGCCCGATGGGACGGTCCGGGGCGGCACGGGTTGGGGCACCGAATTCGCTAAAATTTGCAACAAGCCCCTGTACACCTTCGACCAATCCAAGGCCGCATGGTTCCGCTGGGATGGCGACACCTGGGAACCCTACAGTCTCCCCCGCATTACTGCCCTGCACTTCTGCGGCACGGGGACCCGTTTTCTTGAAGACTCGGGCCGCCAGGCCATCGCCGACCTCTTTGCCCGTAGTTTCCGCAGCTAACCGCGCCCTCACATCGCGACGGCGTGGATTCTTCACTCTGGGAGGTCGGCTCTGCTGACCTCCCCACGCACTCCACCACCTCGCATCACGCCAGAGTCACGCCAGAGTATGGTCTTCACCCCACACGCCGTGCCCAGCAATGGAAATACGCGCCTCGGGGCACACTTCCACAGGTACTTGCGAGACTTCGACGCTCGAGCGTCATCGCCGCTACGTCGGACGAGGACCAGACTCATCAGGCGTCTTTCCCTGCCGTCGAATCCTGCAGGGAGCTCGGAAGCGGGAGCCAGGATGATTTTCGCCACGCCACCATGCTTCGCGGAGCAGTCGCTGCCCCACGGCGAGGGCCAAAAACCATTTTTGGCCCACCGTCTCTATCCGCAAGTGTCTTGAAAATGGTAGGTTGAGCACGCCATTGCGGCCCTAAAAAGGGTTGGGACAGGAGCCTATCCGCAAGTGCACGCTATTGCGCTATCTACAAACGGTACAACTATCCTAAAAAGGGTTGGGAGCAGGAGCCTATCCGCAAGTGTCTCTTGAAAATGGTAGATTGAGCACCGGCGCAGGGGCACAAACCATTTGGCCCCACCGTCTCTGTCCGCCAGGAGACGGCCCCAGAGAGACTTCCTTTTCCTTTTACAGAGGGGCCCCTTTTGGTGGTATTCCCAAAAAGCGGGCGACCGCTGTGGCGGTCGCCAGGCCATCAAGCGCCGCGGATACGATCCCTCCAGCATAGCCCGCCCCTTCCCCACAGGGGAACAGTCCTGGAGTGCCAGGGTGCATCCGGGTGGACGGCTGGCGCAAAATACGCACCGGTGAACTAGTCCGGGACTCCACCGCCAAGACCTTTGCCTCGGCAGAGGCAAAGCCAGGGTAGCGGTGCTCCCAAGCGCGCAGGGCCTGGCGCAAGGCCTGGGTGACAAAATCTGGGAGGAGCTCGTGCACCGGAGCTGCCCAACAGCCTGGCAGGTAGGAACTGCGGCCAGGAGCGGCAATGAGGCGACCCGCTAGGAAATCTGGCACCCGCTGAGCCGGGGCCTTGAGACTGCCGTCCCCCGCGGCGAAGATGTCTTGCTCCAGAGCAGCTTGGAATCGCAGCATGGCCAGCGGGTCGTGCGCAGACGCGGGGACGTCGGCAAGCCTCACCTCGGCCACAATCCCCGCATTGGCAAAGGGGGCATTGCGCGCGGCAAGGCTCATCCCGTTGAGGACGATCTCGCCAGGCGCAGTTGCAGCCGGGACAATGAACCCACCGGGACACATGCAAAAGGAGAAGACTCCCCGGCCGTGGGCCTGATGGGTAAGACGGTAGCTGGCAGGAGGCAGGAGGGGATGGCGCGGGTGCTGGCGGTAGAAGAGCTGGTCCACGAGTTCCTGGGGGTGCTCGATGCGCACCCCCAAGGCAAATGGCTTCGGCTCTAACGCAATCCCTTCTTCATGAAGGGCATAGAACACATCACGGGCCGAGTGCCCGGGGGCCAAAATAACGGCCAACGCCTCCACGGTGCTGCCGTCAGCCAAACGCACGCCGACCACCGCCCCACCGCGCCGCACCAGCCCCACAACATGGGCGCCAAAAAAAACCTTCCCGCCGCACGCCAAGATGGCCTCACGCATGGCGGCTACAATCCGCGGCAGGACATTGGAGCCAAGGTGGGGGTGGGCATCCACGAGGATATCCGGAGAAGCGCCAAACTCCACCAGCAAGCGGAGGACCTGACGCGGGTCACCGCGCTTGCTGACCCGCGTCAAGAGCTTGCCGTCGGAATACGCCCCCGCCCCGCCCTCGCCAAAGCAGTAGTTGGAGTGGGGGTCCACCCGACTCTCGGTATACAGGGGTTTCAGGTCGCGGCGGCGTTGGCGCACCTGCCGCCCGCGCTCGAGGACGATGGGACGGATACCTGCTTCCAGAAGCCCTAAGGCGGCGAAATATCCTCCTGGCCCAGCCCCGACCACCACCACCGGCCCGCTCGCCAGCGGGCGCGGCTGAAACGCTGGGCCGGCCGCTACAGGGGCCTCACCCACCAGCACCCGCAGGACGTACTTCGGCTGCCGGCTGCGGCAATCCAGGGAGCGGCGCAGCACCTGCACCGGCGCGGTTGCTGGGGCGCCAGCGGCCTGACGCGCGAGCTCCTCAAGGCGACCTGGCGTAGCCATGGCCTCAAGAGAGAGAGACAATTCCACCGTCGGCATGCCGCCTTCCTCAGTGCACGCCCACAAAAAAGGCCTGTCCTACTGGGCAGGCCTGAAGACAACGAGACGAAGTACGGATTACTGGGCCGCAGCCGCGGCTTTATTGACGGCAATGGACAGACGGGAAATCTTGCGCGCCGCAGCCCGCCAATGGATAACCTTTTTGCTCGCCGCGCGGTCCAGGACAGACGTCGCCGAACCCAACAAGACGCGTGCGGTTTCGATGTCTCCAGCCTCTACGGCTTGGCGTACCGCTTTGACGACATTTTTCACCCGGGTTTTGACCATACGATTGCGCAACCGGCGCTTTTCGTTTTGACGATGCCGCTTGAGGGCTGATTTGTGATTGGCCAAGGTCCTTCTCCTTGCGAAATGAAAACGTTCTGTCAGCTGGATGTCTCTGCAGAGGGCGTCTCTATGCCTCTGGTATTGTCATTGTCAAGTTTGTGTATGCGTCCAGTACCTTTGGCACTCGGGTTGCTGGGTGAGGAGGAATTGTAGGGGAGAGATTTGGCCGAGGCGAGCGTGTGGGCGCTGGGCGTTGGAGAAGACGAGCCAGTCGGCCCGTTTCTGGTGGAAGAGGGGAAGGCTTTGCTCAGCGCTCCCTCTTCCCCGCTCCCGGTAGTCCCGATCCACAAGGCCATCAGTTCGTTCTTGGAATTGCCTAAGCAATACGCTAACCAAGCGCCATCTTTTTTCCTCGAGGTCAGTATGTCTGCCATACGCCGCGCTATTGGACGATTACTCGTCATTTTCATCTGCTATGCTACCTTGGTGGGGGGGTTGGCCTTCGCCTGGTTTTCCCTGGAAAAACGCCGCTTCGACGCCGAGGTGGACCGCAAACTCTGGGCAGCGACGACCATCCTCAACGACCTCCTGGCCCCGGATTTTCATGATCGGGCGCGCACACCCACGAGTATCTCGCTTGAGGAAGAGCTCGAAAACCGACGCAAATGCAACACCCTCAAAGAGGCCCTGGGACTTACGTGGGTGTACACCGTCATCCGTACCGAACACGGCCATGTCTTCACCGCTCCCAGCGTCTCTGAGGAAGAAGCGCGGGAACGGGTTTCCTGGTATTTCTATCCCTATGAGAAAATTCCCGAAGCCTTTGTCCAGGCCTTGGCGACCAACGGGAGCGCGCTCCTCGAATATACCGATGAATGGGGA
The DNA here is from genome assembly GCA_937989665.1 of uncultured Desulfomicrobiaceae bacterium. GTDB lineage: Bacteria > Desulfobacterota > Desulfovibrionia > Desulfovibrionales > Desulfomicrobiaceae > Thermodesulfomicrobium. Next base: position 24,573 of record CALKRN010000010.1, read on the forward strand.
CGGTTTCGTTCCCTCTGCCGCACCCAATACAGTCCAGGGGGAATCCCCTATCTTGCCTGCGCGGACATGGACATCTCGCGCATCGAGGCCTTTACCACCGACCATCTGCTGATCACGGCGGGCATCGCCCTCGCGTTCCTTGTCTTGGCCCTTCCGGTAGCCTTGACGGTCCGCAGCCTTTACCGCGAGCACCTGCGCGGCCTCCAAGAGGCCCACGACGCCGTTGCCGCGCAAGAAGCTACCCTGCGAACCATCCTGGATAGCCTCCCTGTGGGGGTGGCGGTGGTGGACGTGGACACTCGGACTGTAGTCTCCGCAAACCCCAAACTCCTCGAGCTCCTCGCGGCTACCCCGGAACAAATTGTGGGGGCTTCGTGTAAAGTCTCGGTATGCACGCAATGTATGCCGGGATGCCCCATCCTCGACGGCATTTCCCCGGCAAGTCCCGAGCATTTCCTCTCCACCTTTTCCGGACAGAAGGTCCCCGTACTCAAGGCGGTGGTGCCTGCCACCGTGGGCGGAAGAAACGTCCTCGTGGAGACCGTGGTGGATATCTCCGCCCAAAAACACTTGGAGAGCGAGCTTCTCCAGGCCAAAGAAGCTGCTGAGGCCGCAGCTCGAGCCAAAGCACGCTTTCTAGCCGTCATGAGCCATGAGTTGCGCACCCCCCTGGGACAGATCCTCGGCGCGCTCCAGATTCTTCCCCTCATGGATAGCCCTGCGGCACAAAAACCCATGACTGAGGCCGCTCAAAACGCGGCTCGAAGCCTACTTACCTTGCTCAACGATATCCTCGACCTGGCGGCCTTGGAAGGTGAGGCCGTCACGCCCTCGCCAGCGGCCCACCCGGTTCACGCGGTCCTCACCCCGATTCTCCAAACCTTCGAGCCCAAGGCCCGAGCCAAAGGCCTCGGTTGGGAAGCTCCGCCGCACCAGGGAGCAGCCCTTGTCGTGTGCGACGCCACTTTGGTGCGCAAGGTGCTCTTCCACATGACTTCCAACGCCATCAAATTCACCGAACGGGGAAAGGTGACGCTGGAATCCTGGACCCACGGCCACAACTGGTATGTGGCCATCACAGACACAGGCCAAGGCATCAATCCGCAGCTGCTCGAAACTCTCTTTCACCCTTTTACCCAAGGCGATATGGAACTGAATCGCCGCCATGGCGGCAGCGGTGTTGGGCTCGGGATCGCCGCCGGCCTCATGCGCCTGCTTGGCGGGAGCATCTGTGTGGACACCGAACCCGGAAGGGGCAGCACCTTTGTGCTGGCCTTCCCCCATGCCGTTGCCAACCCCGAAGCGGTCTTTTAAAAGGCTTCTGGTTGCCCTTGAGCCTAACCCGTGGAGGTGTTTCCCATGAAGAACTTGATTCCGGTTGTATTGATCGCCCTTCTCTTGGCCATGCCCTCAGGCTGCGCCACCAAAGGCCAAACGGGGGCAGTTATCGGTGGATTAGGTGGCGCGGCGGTGGGGGGCCAACTGGGCCCCAAAGACAAACGTCGGCAAAACGCCCTCATTGGCGCTGCCGTTGGCGCCCTGCTCGGTTATATCGCGGGCAATGAACTCGACAAATACGACCGCGAGCAGGTGTCCTCAGCCCTCGAACACAACCCCTCCGGGCGGACAACATCCTGGGTCAATCCTGATACCGGCCGTTCCTATAGCGTCACCCCAGCTCCGGCGTATACGGCCCCCAACAACGATATTTGCCGCGACTTTACCCTCACGGGCCAGGACGCTTCAGGCCGCCCGGAGACCATCCATACGAAGGCCTGCCGCAACGCCTACGGCCAATGGGTCCTCATGAACTGAATCCTTACGAACTGCTCCCACCCCATCCACCGTTCCCGCTGGGGAGCGGTGATTTTTTTTTGGAGGGAGGCTCGCACTTCCCATGCCCTCCAAGGAAGGAAAATCCAGGGAATTCATCGATAATCGAGCTCGCCGCCCCCTTTTGGTATTTTTTTAGGAAACATCTTTACATCTCTGGCGTTCTTAGCTAGAGCTCCTGCAACCCAAATGTAGTAATTTGTATTTTTGGTTGATGGACAAAATTTCGGAAGGCAAAAGTCAACTTTTTTGTCAAACCGAAACACAAGGACACTGCTTTGAACAAGCGCTATCTTCCTATCGGTATGGTGTGTGGCCTGTTGGTTCTCGTTCTTGTGGGTAATTTTGCCCGCCAAGCGCCGTCAAACGAGCTGCCTGTCCGCGTTCGTCTTGAAAATAAAGGCGGCTCTGTTATCTTTACGCATATACGGCACGTGCAATACGTCCAAACTATGGGCAAAGACTGTATGGTATGCCATCATGACACCCCTGCCACAAAGGCGACCCCTTTGCCGTGTGGTACGTGCCATGCGCCGGAATTCAATGCCATATTTACCAACGGCCACCAGAAGGCCTTGCCCAAAACGACGTGCACGCAATGCCACCATGCGGAGCTCGGCACGGTCAAATATGACCACGAAGCCCATGCCAATGGATATGCCTCGGCATGTACGGATTGCCACCATGGTCCAGAAATCGAGGCTGAGCCCCAATCCTGCAAGAATTGTCATGGCGCCACGACCGAAGGGACAACCCGAACGCTTCGTCAGGCTGTCCATGAACGCTGCCAATCCTGCCATGGGGATATGTATGACCAAAAGCTCGCGGGCTGTTCTTCATGCCATAACTTCCTGCCAGGGACCGCGGAAGCCAAACAACCTGCGTGCGTGAGCTGTCATTACGAGTCCGACGCCATCCCATTGCCGACCCGTATGGACTCCTTCCATGGCCAATGCATGGAGTGCCATGCCCAAGCCGGCAAAGGGCCCTTTGGCGACAAGTCGTGCAAACGTTGTCACACGAGGTAGGACGGTATCATGAAACTGAGCACCGCAGCTCCCCTAGCGGACGGCATTCGCCAGCTTCCTGACCCCCAGCGGGTGCGTATCCCGCTGGATGGCAAGCACAAGCCAGTTGTCAAAAAGAAACAGGTCGTGGGCAAAGGCCAAGTCCTGGCGGAAACCACCTCCTCAGGGCCGTTTGGCGTGGGTTTTGTGCATGCCTCCATTGATGGCATTGTCGAAGACATTTTGGCCAATGCCATCCTGCTTGGCCCACTCCCCGCCCCAGCAGAAGGCAAAGAACCCCCCATCCCCCAGCGCCCTGCCCCAAGGCAGGACCACACCGGGCTTTCCGGCGAGGAACTGGTGCGCTGGTTGCGGGAAATGGGAATAGACACGGATCGCTTTCACCCGAACCGCACCCTTGTCATCAATGGCCTCAATCCGGAGCCAGGGGTGAGTATAGCCGAACAGCTCCTGCGCGATGAACGCCCCACGTTGGATGGAGGCATCAATCTCCTTGAGCGCGCCATCCGACCAGGCAATGTCCATCTCGTGATCGCCAAAGGTTCCGGTTATGGACTCCACGGCGCCCATGTTGTGGAGGTGGATCCCATCTATCCCCAGACCCTCGACGCCCTTGCCATGGTGGCGGCCACTGGTTCTGAAAATCCCGAAGCCGCAGATGTCATTGGCATATCCGACCTCTATCGGGTCGGTCTGGTAGCCACGACCGGGCTCCCCCTCACCGAGTCGGTGCTCACGGTTGCGGGCAAGGCCGTGCGCGTGGCCACCGGCATGGCTGTAGGCGAGGTTCTGGCCGCGGTGGATGTGGCAGTGCCGGTACGGGGGATGGTCATTCTCGGTGGCCCCATGACGGGGGTTGCCGTGAGTTCACTCGAGGCCGGAGTGCCAGAAAACTGCCCTGCCATCACGATTGTGCCACCCCATCACTACCCCCTCCCCGGGCCTCATCCATGTATCAATTGTGGCGAATGTGTCCTGGCCTGCCCGGCGCGCATCCAACCGGGGATGCTCTCGCGCTACGCCGAGTTCGCCCTTTACGAAGAAACCCGGCCCCGCCACATCGCCGCCTGTTTGGAGTGCGGCATGTGCACCTATGTGTGCCCGGCGAACCGGCCGGTCCTCCAACTCATCCGTCTGGCGAAACGCAAACTTGAAGAGCAGGATGCCTTTGTGGCCACCTGCCGGCTCCAGGATGAATAACCACGAGGGGAAGATTCATGGTCAACCAGCAATCCGCCTTCACGGTCACCGCGGCCCCCTTCTGGCACTCAGGCAGGACCCTTACGGGAGACATGTACCGACTGTTGCTCGTCCTCCTGCCAGCGGCCCTCCTTGGAATGTATCGATTTGGCTACGATGCCCTAACAGTCCTCGCCCTTGCAGGATTGACGGCCGTGGCCACCGAAGCCCTCGTGCAGCGGCCCATGCGCCAAACGCCATCAGCTCACGATTTTACGGCATTGGCAGACGGAATTCTCTTCGCGTTCATGCTCCCGGCAACGGCGCCGTGGTGGATCGTCGTCGTCGGCAGCGCCACGACCATCATCCTCGGCCGCATGGTGTTTGGTGGCTACGGCGGCAGCCCAGTCTGTGCTCCTGCCGTTGGTTGGTGTGTCCTTACGGTATCCTGGCCAGCGTATATGGACCTCAACGGGATGCTTCTCGCATGGGACCTCGTAGAACCTCTCAGTGATCTCAAATATTTTGGAGCAGAATCGGTAGCCCACATCACCCCAGGCAGCCTTCTTTTGGGCGAACACCTTGGAGCCCTTGGGGCGTCGCAATCCGGCCTTGTCCTCCTGGCAGGCATTGCCCTTTTAGCCATGGGAAGAGTTCGCTGGCATATTCCGGTGTCGTACCTCGCAGGAGTCTTTGGTACGGCACTCATTTATTGGCTCATCGACCCCCAGCTCTATGCCCCACCGCTCTTCCATATACTGGCGGGGACAACGATCTTCACCGCCTTTTTCCTCCTTCCCTACCCTTCAGCTGCACCGGTTTTCCGCATTCCGATGCTACTCTTCGGACTCTTGGCCGGGGCGCTCACCATCCTTATTCGGGTGTATGGTATTTACCCAGACGGTGCACCCTTTGCCGTGCTCCTCGCCAATCTCTGTACCCCCCTCCTTGATCTCATCCAACCCAAGCCCTTTGGCGGGAGGTAGGCGCCATGATGGAAATCGTGCGTATGATCGTCGTCCTCTCTCTTATCACCGGAACGGCTGGCTTTGTGCTTTCCGGACTCAAGGTCTGGACCTCCCCCATCATCGAGAGCCAGGTGCTGACGTACGTCCAGGGGCCAGCCATCAAACAAGTCTTTAGCGACATGGCCAACGACCCCATTGCGGATCGCAAAAAATTCCCCAAGCCCGGGGGCGGACCAGAAGATCAAGTCATCGTTTTTCCCATCCTCAAAGATGGCAAACTCAAGGCCGTTGCCCTGGAGGGTGCGGGCAAGGGATATGGCGGCGATGTCAACGTTATCGTGGGCGTGGACACGAGCACAGATACCGTTGTCGGGATCAGCATCACGACCCACAAGGAGACCCCGGGCATTGGTTCCCGTGTAAGTGAGCCGGGCTTCACGAAACAGTTCCGCGGCCGAACCCTTGCACAAGCCAAGCTCAAAAAGGAAGGAGGCGCCATCGATGCCATTTCAGGTGCCACGTTCTCTTCCATCGGGGCCAGTGAAGCGGTCAAACAAGTGACCAGCTGGTATACAGCCCTCAAGGATTCCATCAAAACGACCTGGCAGTAAGGAGGATAGCATGGGCTCTGTGGCTTCCGAATTCACCAAAGGCCTGTGGAAAGAGATCCCGCCTTTCCGGCTCGTGCTTGGCCTCTGCCCAACCCTTGCCGTCACCACGAGCGCGGAAAATGGCCTCGGCATGGGAGCGGCCGTCATCTTTGTCCTCGCCCTCTCCAATGTCCTCATCTCGCTGGTGCGCTCCATCATCCCCAAAAAAGTGCGCATTGCCTGCTTTATCGCCATCGCGGCCTCGCTGGTGGTCGCCGTGGAGATGCTCATGCAGGCCTTTGCCTATCCCCTCTACCAACAACTCGGGATCTTCGTCCCCCTTATCGTGGTCAACTGCATCATCCTCGGTCGGGCCGAGGCCTTTGCCGCCAAAAACCCGCCCCATCTTGCCTTGGCCGATGGCCTGGGCATGGGAATCGGTTTTACGCTCTCGCTGACCTTCTTGGGTTCGCTTCGAGAAATCTTCGGCGCCGGGACGTGGTTTGGTCATTCTCTCTTCGGTCCCAATTACCATCCCTTTTCTTTTCTGGTACAAGCGCCTGGGGCGTTTGTGTGTCTGGGAATCATCCTTGCCGGAATGAATTTTCTCTCCATATGGCAGGCGAAACGCAAAGGATTGGAGCTCGATCCCAATTTTGACGCCGGCTGTAAGGGATGTATGGCCTGCAAGAAGATGGATGAAATTGCTGCGCAAAAGCGTCTTGAACGGCTGGGAGCCAAAGCCTAAGGAATGAAGGAGCAAATAGTTATGGATATCTTTCTGCTCTTTATCTCCGCAATTTTCGTTAACAACATTTTGTTAGCCCAATATCTCGGCAACTGTCCGTATCTTGGATGTTCCAAAGAAAAGAGTGTTGCCATCGGCATGGGAGCCGCAGTACTTTTTGTCATAGTTCTGGCAACAGTCATCACATTTCTTATCCAAAAATATATCATGAACCCCTTTCATCTTGGGTATCTCCAAACCATTATTTTCATCCTCGTCATTGCGGCATTGGTCCAGTTCGTCGAAATGTTTCTCAAGAAGATGGTTCCACCGCTGTATAAAAGTCTTGGCATTTATCTCCCCCTTATTACAACGAACTGCGCCGTACTGGGCGTGGCCATTCTGGTCCAACGCAAAGAATTCGATCTGTGGACTTCGTTCTTGTATGCCATTGCCGCGTCCGTCGGCTTTTTGCTTGCCATTGTCCTCATGGCCGGCATCCGTGAGCGGTTCGTGGTAACCCGCATCCCCCGCTCCATGCAGGGGGTGCCAAGCGGTCTGGTTATGGCAGGGATCATGTCCCTCGCCTTTTTGGCCTTCAAAGGCATGATCGCCTAATCCGGGAGAGCGCCACATGATTGCCGAATCTGTCATCACCCTCTTCGGCCTGGGCTTTGTCTCCGCCAGCGTCCTCTCGGTGGCCTCACGGCTGCTGGCGGTGGAAGAAGACCCGCGCATTGAAGTCGTCACCGAAGCCCTGCCAGGCGCCAATTGTGGGGGTTGCGGTTTTGCTGGATGTGAAGCCTACGCCACGGCGGTCCTCAAAGACCCCTCTGTACCTCCCAACCGCTGCTGTGCTGGCGGTCCAGATGTGGCCAAACGGGTCGCCGAGCTCACCGGCAAGGCCGCTGGCGACGTGGAGCCCATGGTGGCCTTCCGCCGCTGTGTTAAAGTGGAAGGCAAGGTGGCCCGAAAATACGACTACGCTGGTGCCACCACCTGTGCGGGTGCCAAACTTCTCGACGGAGGCCCTGATGCCTGCCGCTATGCCTGCATTGGGCTAGGCGACTGTGTCCGCGCATGCCCCTTTGATGCCATGTGGATTGAAGACGGGCTTGTGCACATCGCGCCCGCGAAATGCACGAGCTGTGGCACCTGCGTGCGCACCTGCCCCAATGGCATCCTCGAGATCATCCCCCGCCGCGCCCGCGTGATGGTGTTTTGTTCGTCCAAAGACAAAGGCAAGGCGGTCAAAGACGTCTGTGAGGCAGGGTGCATCAGCTGCGGCGCATGCGTCAAAAAATGCCCAGCCAAGGCCATCCGCATGGAAGATGACCGTATCGTCATCGACCATAAGGCCTGCTTAGCCTACGGGCCAAGCTGCGAAGAAGTGTGTGTCAAGTCCTGCCCTCGGGATATCCTGCGCTGTCTCAAGCCCGAATACATCGCCCCAGCCCCAGAAACAGAACCGGCCCACTTCCCGGAAGAATCTCACGTCGTGGACCTCAACGCCTAGGAGAACTCCATGCGCACCATGCCCCGCCGCCAGGCCCTCCGGCTTGTGGCCGCTTGTGCCGCTGCCTCAGTCGCCGCCCCCGTGCTTCGTGTCCTCCCCTGCGCTGCCGCCCCCCGACTTTCTCCCCTGCACGAAGAGCGCCTCCTGCTGGGAACCATCGTGGGTATGACCGTGCTCGCCTCCTCGCCCCAGCAGGCCCGCGAAGCCCTCGAAGCGGCCTTTGCAACGGTTCGGCGATTGGAGACCACCTTCAGCCGCTACCAAGCCACGACACCCGTTGCCATCCTCAATAGCACAGGACGCATCCAAGGGGTCCCCCAGGAGCTCACGACCGTCGTGAACCATGGACTCTGGCTCCACCGGGCCACAGGAGGACAATTCGATATGACCGTGGCCCCGCTAGTGAACTTACTTGAACGCACCCAGGGCCAACCGCATCCCGCTGACTTGCGCCACGCCCTCGCCCTCGTGGACAGTGCGCGCATCCACATGGCTGGCAGCACGATCTCCTTGGGACACGACATGGCCATTACCCTCGATGGCATTGCCAAGGGCTACATCGCGGACCAAGCTGCCGAGACGCTTTGCCGCCATGGCATCGAGCACTTCCTTGTCGATGCCGGCGGCGATATCCGCGCCCAAGGTTCCCCCGAAGGCCATCCCCATGGCCGCCCGTGGGCGATTGCCATCGAAGACCCCAATAAAATGGGCCAATATCCGGCCACCATCCACCTGCACCAGGGAGCTGTGGCCACTTCAGGCGGCTACGAACGGGCTTTTGACCCCCAAGGCCAGCACCACCACCTCGTGGACCCGCGCTCAGGCCGCTCCCCTCAGCACATCCGCAGTGTTTCGGTGGTCGCTCCCACGGTCATGGAGGCGGACGGCCTGGCAACGGCCCTCTCTGTCATGTCGCCCCGCCAGGCCCTCGACCTGGTGCGCGGCCTGCCGCAGTGCGCCTGTTTGCTCGTCACGACCAGCGGGGCCGTACTCGCATCGCCTGGCTGGCCGGCCTGATCTTCGATCTTTGCACAACCGCTCTGGGGACGGCATCCCTCCTATGGGCAATGCCATCTCGTGGAATGGGGTGGAATGGGTTGGAGAGCAAGACTCTGGGGACAGCAGCTCTGCTGGAGAAAAGCGCCACGGGTGTGTATAAATGCAGATTCACCCAGCGATTCCAAGATGATGGCTAGGGGCTCTCCTGGAGGGAAGCGCCGCGGGTGTGTAAAGGTTGAGGACAAGACTCTGGGGACAGCAGCCTCCAAGCAACGAGTCCTCCTTGGGTGACGGCTCGCTCTTGGTGCCCTTCAGACCATCGGGATGGCAGCCTCCAAGCAACGATGCCCTCCTCCAAATGGCTAATTCTCTCTTTTGGGCCCATGGCGGAGGATGTGCTTACGCTCCACACGCGATGCCGGCAAATGGAAATGGCCAGAGAGCGCTTGCCCCTGCCGTTACTTTTCCTGCGGGATGTGGAGGACGAAGACGCCCATGCCGCGGCACGGTCCCTCCCCAATGGGACGTTGGTCGGTCGCCCCTTACAGAAACCCTCCCGCCCGGGCTCGCTCAAGCCACGCACCAAGTTTGCCCAAGCCACGAGGCACCTCTCTGCGACTCCGGACCAACAAAAGCGGCCCAGAGTTGCCTCTGAGCCGCTTTATCTTCAGTGGCGGGGCCGATGGGACTCGAACCCACGGCCTCCGGCGTGACAGGCCGGCGTTATAACCGTCTTAACTACGACCCCGCGTTGCGCCCGGAGGTCCCCTCGAAGCGCGAAGTTGTCCTTTAGATGCGAGCCCTCATGGTGTCAACACATTTTTTCCCCCCAAGATAGACAGCAGCTCACGTTATCCGGTGGAAGAAAAAGAAGTGGCTGAAGACGAGCTCCACTGAAAGGTCAAAGCAACAGGGCGATCAACTCCTCTCCACCCGATGCAGGTGAAGACGAGCTCCAACAACGGGAAGTTTTGGCATCAGGAGGCAAACGGCGCCTTCTGCCCGCTGGCGGTCAGAAGCGGAAGTCACGGCGCAGAGGGCTTGCCCGCCTGTGGGGGAGGATGCGCGCGAAGAAAGACTCATCAGCGCCGTGGATGTGGCCAGAGCCTGGCAGCGTCCTTCATCACGCCATGCGCACGATGCGCGGCGTGAAAAGGGCCCGGGGACGAACGATGCCCTCCTGCAGGGTCATCACTTCGTGGATATCTTTATAGGCCAAAGGGATCTCATCCACATCCCCGCCAAGCAGGATCACGCCTGCCCCGCGCACAAGGTCTTCAAGCTGGCGGCGAGAAAAGCGACGCAATGCATCCTTGCGGCCAAACTTTCGCCCTGCCCCATGAGAAGCAGAATCGAGGGTCCTGCGTGAACCCAAGCCCTCCACCACAAAGGCAGGATGGATCATTGTCCCAGGGATGACCCCAAACACTCCTCGCGCTGCTGGCGTTGCCCCTTTGCGGTGCACGACGAGTTCCTCGCCATCAAACTCTTCTCGCCAGGCAAAATTATGGTGGTTCTCCACAACAAAACATGCCTCGACGCCAAGGCGCGCGGCTATGCGCTGGTGGATGAGGGCATGATTGGCCGCGCTGTAGTGGCCCATGAGCTCCATGGCCTGCCAGTATTCCTGGCCCTCTGCAGAGGCGAGATCCAGCCAGGCCAATTGCCCCAAATGGCCTGGAAGATCAGGGTGCAGCCGCCGGGCCACCGCCGAATAGAACCGCGCCACCTCCCCGCCTACGCCGCGGCTGCCACTGTGGGAAAGCAGACCGAGATACCGCCCAGGGACCAAAGGACCAAAGGCCTCCGCCACCTCCACAACGCCCCACTCCACAAAATGGTTCCCGGCACCGCTCGTACCTAGCTGCTGCCAAGCCAAGTCCTTGAGGCGCCTCGTCACCGGCGACACCGTCCAGTCGCGGTCCATAACCGGGTGCTCCAGCGGTGGGTCCATGCGCGCCCCGACGCCAAAGCGAGTGTTCTCAAGCAAAATGGCCGCTAACTGCTCGGAGCGACGTTCCACCGCCTCGGGCGAGCAATCGAACACGGACAAGCGCATGCGGCAGGCGATATCCATCCCCACCCCATAGGGAATAACCGCCCCGCGCACCGCGAGCACCCCGCCAATGGGCAGGCCATAGCCCACATGGGCATCCGGCAAAAGGGCCCCTGCCACGGCAACAGGCAGGGAGCAGGCCGCTTCCATCTGGGCCACTGCCTCGGCATCAAGATCATGCCCCAGGGCCTGCCATGGGGCTGCGGGAGAGGGCTGCCGTCCTGGAGAGGAAACATCTCGGTGTTTGGACGTGGTCGGACGTCTTGCTGAAACGCGTTTCCGGCCCATTAGCATACCTCTTTCGCGCCTGCTGCACGCAAAATAAACCGCCGAGCGGCATCAAAAAGAGTGGCATCAGCAAAGCCGGCCAAAAACACCGTCCGCACAGCGCCCACCATAGCCGCATACACGAGCAAGGCCGTCGCTGAAGGTTCGAGGTTTTCTGCCAGGCTCCCATCGGCTTGGCCACGGCGGACAAGGCCCTCGATCTCTTCAATGAGCTCCCGGAATTTGCGGCCAATGCGCTGGCGGTCCAACCCTGGGTTGTCGTCGCTAAACGGAGAGCAGCGGATGAGGGTGGGGAAGGTATCCTGATGGGCTTGGGTAAAAGCAAAATAAAGCCCTACAAATTGCTCTAATGCTTGACCGCCATTGGCCTGCTGAGGGGTATGCTGGCGGATAAAGGCAAGGACCTCGTCAATGAGGGCCGCTCCTGCGGCGAAAAAGACATTTTCTTTGTTACCGAAATGATGGGCCACTAGGCCAAAAGCCACTCCGGCCTCCCGGGAAATCATGCGAATGGTCGTCTTGGCATAGCCGTGTCGGGCAAAAAGACGCTGGGCAGCGTGCAAAATGGCCCGCTTCCGCGCTGTCCCGCCAACATTGGGAAGACGCTCCATCGTCATGCCACCTCCAGCTCCAGCCCCACAGGACAATGATCCGAGCCCATAACCTCAGGCTCCATCCATGCCCGCCGCACCGCCGCCACGAGCTCTTGGGAGACAAAAAAGTAGTCGATACGCCACCCCGCATTGCGCCGCCGTGCCCCGAAGCGAAAGGACCACCACGAATAGGCGTCACGGGCATCGGGATGAAGGGCTCGGAAGGTATCGACGTAGCCATGGGCGATGAAACGGTCGATCCAGGCCCGCTCAATGGGCAGAAACCCAGATCGGTCTTCATTTTGTTTTGGATTCTTGAGATCTATCTCCTGATGAGCCGTATTAAAATCCCCACAGACAACAACTGGTTTGCGCCGCCGGACATCCTGCGCGTAATTCAAAAATGCGTCGTAATATTCAAGCTTGTAACGCAAACGTTCTTCACTCATCTGGCCATTTGGGAAGTAGACTCCAAAGACAATAAACCATGGGAACTCCAACTCAATCAGCCGACCCTCTCCTGCAAAACGTTTTTCTGGCAGATCCAGACGTACGGCAATCGGATCAAGGCGGGTATAACATGCTGTCCCTGAATAACCTTTTTTGGTTGCTGGATTCCAAATACATTGATATCCCGCTACATAGCGATGCTCTTCGGCTATCTGTTCCTCATCAGCCTTCACTTCTTGCAAGAACACGACATCAGCATCCGCATGGGCAAACCACTCCCAAAACCCTTTGGTAATCACAGAGCGAAAACCGTTCACGTTCCACGAATATAAACGGAGGATCATGCTGGGCCTCCTGCCTGCTCAAGACGAGCCCGCAGCCCGTCGGGGGTGAGCCAGACCCGGACATACCCTCCCTGTCCAAAAGGTCCAGGATTGAGCACATGGCTTTTCCCGATCCAATCCTCGCCGCGGGCTTCGTGGATATGCCCCGTCACCACAATCTCAGGCTGATAGCGCTCGATGGCTGCCCGGACACCGGGACTTCCCACTGACACCCCACTCCCAAGGCGATCGGTCACCGTATTCCATGGCGGCGTGTGCACGACAAAAAGCACATGGGCAAAGGCCGCCGTTGCCGCGGCGAGGGTTGTCTCCGCCCAAGCCGCCATACTTGCTTCGTCCACTTCCGAAGGTGTGCTAAAGGGCGTTGGCGTGGACCATCCCACCCCGGCCAACCCCACCCCGGAGGCAAGCTCGCGCACTTGGCGGTGGATATTGATGCCACGCTCGTCCAAAACCGTCTCCACCTGGGTCGTATCCATATTGCCTATCTGAGCAAGGACACGGGGGTTGTGCTGGGCAATTACGGCGAGCAGTCGCACTATCGTCTCTTTGCCACCGACGTTGGTTAGATCCCCGCTTATGATGATCCCCGTTGCCCGCTCTCGCTCAGGAATCTTCGCCAATGCCTCCACCCGTTCATGGACATCACCAACCACAAGCCACCACTGCTCCTGCATCCTTTCCCTCCTCACAAATCCTTCGGGGAGAGGAGCGCACCAGACAAAGCGTCCCTTCGCTGGCTGCGCAGCTCCTTACCAACCCTTTGGGGATAGACTGGACAGGATTGCCCCTCCCCCATATCCCCTCCCACGAGTTTCTAAACAATTCCTCCTTGCCACGGCGCCCACCCTGGCCTCCATACCAAGGAGCTCCACCACTCATTTTTGAGAGTCTTTGCATGTCCTGCGCACCCAACGCAAGCCTACGCCAGCAGATCCGCCAGACCATGCGGGCCAGGCGCCTTGCCCTTACGGCTGCCGAGCGCCAAACAGCAAGCCAGGCGGTCTGCCAGCGACTTTTGGCCCTCGCCCTGCCCGACACAATCGCCGTGTACCTACCCATCCACGGCGAGGTGGACACCTGGCCTATCGTCCATGCCCTCTGGCATCGCGGCACCCGCGTCCTTGCCCCACGCTGCCGGCACGCCTGTCCCGGGGCCATGGACTGGCACCGCATCTCCTCTCCAGCAGACCTCTCCCCAGGCAGCTTCCGCATCCCGGAGCCAGACCCAAACCACGCCCCCCAGATCACAGAACCTCCGGAGCTTGTCCTCGTCCCGGGGCTCGCCTTTGACCGCGCTGGCTTTCGCCTCGGCTACGGCGGCGGCTACTATGATCGCTACCTAGCAGCCCACCCCCAGGTGTGGCGTATTGGGCTGGCCTATGACTTTCAGCTGGTGGATGCCCTCCCCGCTGCCCCCTGGGACGAGCCCCTCCATACCATCCTCACCCCCTCTTTCACCCTGGAGATCCGCCCATGGCACCCGTAATCCTCGATTTCCATTTCCCGGGCCTTCCCCACATTGGTGTCGCCTTCACCACCCGCCTAGGCGGGGTGAGCACCGGGACCTATGCCGAGGCCAACCTCTCCCTTGACGTCGGCGACGACCCCAAAGCCGTCATTGCCAACCGCCAGGCGGTGCGCCACGCCCTAGGCATCAGCCGCTGGCAGGAACTCACCCAGGTCCATGGGACCACCATCCTCCAGGACAACGGAAGCGACACCCTCCTCGCCGGTGGCACACGCCAAGGCGACGGCCTGATGACCCACCACCCCGGGGTCGCCCTGGTGGTGAAGACCGCGGACTGCCAAGCCATCCTCCTCACGGATACCGAGGGCCAGTATCTCGCGGCCCTCCATTGCGGTTGGCGGGGCAATGCCGCGGCCTTTCCCCTCCATGGGGTACAGGCGTTTTGTGCCGCCTATGGCCTTGACCCCAGCCAGGTCCTGGCCGTCCGCGGCCCAAGCCTCGGGCCTGGAGCGAGTGAGTTCACCAACTTCGCCACTGAGTGGGATCCCATGTTCCGCCGCTACTTTGATCCCACCACCATGCGCGTCCACCTCTGGCAACTCACCCGCGATCAGCTCATGGCTGCCGGTGTCCCTGGCCGCCAGATCTTCGGTCTTGACCTGTGCACCGCCACCTCTCCCCTCTTTTTCTCCTACCGCCGAGACAAAACCACAGGCCGCCAAGCCGCCCTCATCTGGAAACGCCACAACTAACCCACCAGCACCGCAGGCCAGGCCCCACGCACGGCATTGATGAGAAGGATGCGCTCGGCCCGCAGGAGGTCCGCCGGGGTCAGCTCGGCCTCCTCGACCCGTCCGCGGGCAAGGAGCCGCGCTCGACCCACCCCCGGCACGAGACCACACGTGCGCGCCGGCGTGCGCCATTTTCCCCGCTCCAAAACAAGGAGATTGGCCAGCGTTGTCTCCGTTACCTGCCCGCGGCGGTTGATGAGTACGGCATCGTCTGCGCCCTGGGCCAGGGCCCTTTGGCGGGCGGCCTCGAGGCGCTGACGGCAGCTCGTCTTGTGGCAGCAGAGGGGATCGCTTTCATCCACAAAACCGGGAACAAAGCACACCCGATACGGCCGTAACGGGGCCGGCAGCGGGCGCGTCTGCCATACCCGCCGGCCATCAGGCCACAATTGCACACGCAGGACGAGCAACGCCGTAAGAAGGCGGCATTGGGCCGCAAGCTCGGCCTCGATGGTGGACCACGGCAGCTGCCAGCCAAAGTATGCTGCTGATTCCGCCAAGCGCTGGCGATGCCAGGGCCACCACGGCACGCCAGCAGGGGTCGCGCGCATCGTCTCCATTAGAGCAAAAGCCGGGGGGCGCGGACCAAGCACCCGCGCCTTGAGCTGGGTTTCAGCCCATTCCGCACTCGCCACCGAATCCCAGACAATTCCCCCTCCTACGCCATACTCTGCCTGCCCGCGGACACGATGGATGCCTACCGTGCGGATGGCCACATTGAACTCGGCCCGGCGCCCTGGCCGCACCCAGCCAATGGCACCGGTGTACAGCCCACGCGGCGAGGGCTCGAGCTCTTGGATAATCTGCGCCGTGCGAATCTTCGGCGCACCGATAATGGAGGCAGGAGGAAACAAGGCTTGAAAGATCTGCGGCAAAGAGGCCTCAGTGCGGCCGGCCACCAGGGAGGTCATCTGCCACACCGTAGGATAGCGCTCCACCTGGGTGAGACGGGGGACAGTGACGCTGGCCGGCAGACAGACCCTCCCCAGGTCGTGACGCACCATATCGACAATCATGACGTTTTCCGCCCGCTCCTTTGCCGAAGTGCGCAAGGTCTCGGCCTGGAGAACATCCTCCGCCCAAAATCGCCCTCGGGGGGCGGTGCCTTTCATCGGTCGGGAGAGGATGGCGCGCCCTGCCCGCCGGAAGAAAAGCTCTGGAGAGGCGCTACACACCGCCCATTGCGGGGTCTCCAGGTACACGGCATGGGCCGAGGGCTGCTGGAGGAAGAGGTGGCAAAAAAGCGGCCACGGCTCCCCCTCCCACCGGGCGCGAAAGCGGTACGTCAAGTTGACCTGATAGGTCTCGCCGGCAGCCAGCAGTTCGCGGATGCGCATCAGGGCTTGACGATATGCCGCAGGCTCCATCTCTGGCTCCCAGATAACCGGTGGTAGGGGTCCAGGGTCGGTGACCTCAACGGGGACAGGAGAAGGAGTAAAGAGCCCAAACCACGCCAGCGGCCAAGGGCCGCTCTCCGGCCTGGGCAAGGCAGGGTCCATGGCCGCAGCAGCCTCATAAGCCACAAAGCCCACGGCATGGAGCCCTTCCTCTTCCACAGCAGCCTCCACCCGGGCCAACACTGGGAGCACTTCCTCCGCCCCGCTGGCGACTTCCTGGCGCACCAAATGGTGGTAGCACCACAACCCACGGCCACGAGGTCTGGCCACCGCAACACGGATCACGCTTCCTCTCCCCGTCGATACATGGCATCAACGGACGCGCCATTTGCGGTACTCACTGCCTCCTGGGCAGCGGCAAGCACCGCACGCGCCCGCTGGGGCGAGAGCCCAAGGGCTATGAGATCTGCCTCGGTGGCTTGGGCCAGTTCTGCCACCCGGTGGAAGCGCTGGCGCAGCTGCCTGGCCGTGGCAGGGCCAACGCCTGGCAGGGACTCGAGCGCTGAAATCAAGCCCTGGCGACGGCCCTGCCGCTGACCGGCAAGGACAAAACGATGGGCAGCATCGCGCACCCGCTGCAGGAGGAGAAGCTCCGGGGAACCTGGCCGCAGAGGGAGGGGGTTTTTGCGGCCAGGCAGATAGACCCGGTCTTCGAGCTCGCCTGCGCGGCGGCTTGGACCCTTGGCAAGGCCAAGCACAGGGACACCAAGGTCCTCAAAAAGCGGCGCGACCGCCGCCACCTGACCTTGCCCCCCATCCACGAGGAGGAGGTCCGGCCATGGTGGACCGGCGGCGCGGCGGCGCTCGGCCCACAGGCGCAAGGCCATGAGATCATCTCCTCGGCCTTCGGCCGCCGGGAGGAGATAGTGCCGATAGGCCGAAGGCACCGCCGCCCCGTCCTCGAAAACCACCATCCCCGCCCGCACCCCCTGGCCATGGAGATGCGATACGTCCACGGCCTCGATGCGCCGCACGTCCCGATTGGGCCCAACGACCCTCTCCCAACGCACCGCAGGCGGCACCACCTGCTGCGCCTGACGCGCGTTGGCCTCAGCCATGCGCACCAGCCCCCGCATCCGCTCCCCCCGCACCGAACGCAGACGCACAGGGTGACCAGCCACCTCGGTCAAGGCTTCGGCAAAGGCACCAGGTAACGCAGGAGCCGTCACGAGTACCGACGACACAAGACGCCCTCCGGTATAAAATTGAAGCACCGCCGCCTGAAGGGCTTCCTGCAGCGCTGCAGCCGTCAAGCGAAAGGCGTTAGCCCCCAGCACTCGCCCTTGGCGCACGAAGAGCACCGCTATTCCGAGCCCACGCTCCCCTTCCACTGCGGCCCAAACATCCAGGTCCTCATGCTCCCCGGGGAGGACCGCACTCTGGCCTTCCACCGTGGCCTCAATGGCACGGATCTGATCCCGCAATTGGGCCGCACGCTCAAACTGAAGGGCTTGAGCGGCCTGATGCATCTCCTGACGCAAGCGGCTCAGGAGCTCGCCGCTTTTGCCACTCAAAAAGAGCTCCACCTGCCGGACTATGGCGGCATATTCTTCCCGAGGAACGTCCAAACAGCATGGGCCAAGGCAGCGCCCGATGTGGTACTGCAAGCAGGGGCGGACCCGATTCGCAAACACTGTGTCCCGGCATTTGCGCAGCAAAAAGAGGCCATCGATGATGCGCCGCGTCTGCCTAGCGGCTCCAGCCGAGGTGTAAGGTCCAAAGTAGCTGGTATGCTTCGACACTCGTACCCGCCGCACGGTTCGCAACGTGGGGTAAGGATGCTGGTGGTCGATGGCAAAAAGGAGGTAGTTTTTATCGTCCCGCAGGACGATATTATACTTGGGTCGATGGGCCTTAATGAGGCTTGCTTCCAGGAGAAGGGCTTCTTTTTCCGTGGCAGTACAGACTGTCTCTACGGCCACGGCCCGGCGCAGCATTGCCTGGGTCTTGAGGGAGAGCCCGGGGGCGTCGGGCCGGTACGCCAAAAGCCGCCGCCGCAGGTTCTTGGCCTTGCCGACGTAGAGGACCTCGTCCCCTGGGCCGCGAAAAAGATACACCCCCGGTGTCGTGGGGTACTGCTCGGGGTGGACAACAAACACTGCTCCCCGCTGGCCTTTGGTAGAGGCAGACGGCAGGGGCGGCTGGGTGGAGCAATCGGTGGTCATCATGGCGAGGCCGATACCCAAAGGCTGTCCTCCAGCACAACCCTCCTCGGCCCTCCCTGGGCAGGCCGGCGGGTTTACACCGCCCGCGGCCTTTGGCACGACGGTTTCAGAGTCTTCCGCCAGCCGCACCTCGGTAGGCGGTTGGCTTGTGGCAGGGCCAACGGCGGCGCATGCTTCCTCAAAGACAAGGGGAAGCGGCCCTGCCCGGCAGGCTAGCCGCGGCGATCCACAGCCACGGCCTGCCCGGTGACGAGCCCAGCACCGGCGCGGTAGCCGCGGGCCCGCGCCCCCTGACGGCGGGCCTGCGCGATCTCCTCGGCCAATTCCTGGCGCCGATCTTCTGCCCAGGCGCGCAAGCGCTCCTGCGTCTGGGCCAAGGCCTCCCACGGCAGGGGCTCGCCACGCGCCACCGCCTCTTCCACCAGACGCAGACGCTCCTGCGCCAGGACCGCGGCCCGCTCCTCCTGCCCATGAAGCAAGGCCTGCCCTTCGGCCTCGGCCAGCACCTCCCAGCGGGCAAGGAACTCAGGCATGGGCTGCGGCCTTCAGGCTCTCCCGCAGCTGGGCCACGACACCCTTGGTCTTCTCCACCAGCGGCAGGAACTCATATTCCAACAGGTCGGCAAGCAGGATCCAATCCTCGTTCTCTTGAATCTCGATCATCTCCGAGAACAACGCCGACAGGTTTTCCACAGAGTGTTCAAAGGCCGGCAAGGCCTGCAGCGAGAACTCTGCCCGCAGCACCCCCACCATGTTGAGGAAATCCCGGCATACATCCATGAGATCAGCATACATCTCCAAGGCCACAGAGTCATCTGCCATGCGAAAGAGTTCTGCTGTACGATGCGCTGCCTTCTGCATGAGCGAGACAACCTTGTAGAGCTCTCGAGTGATGCTCATGCCCATCTCAGCTACTGACACCGAGACGACTTCTACCTTGTTGACAAAGGAGATGTCTACATCCTCTGCTTGGTGGGGATAAATTTCAGAAAAGGCCTCTCCATTGACAAAAACATCGGTGACAATCCGATCCTGCATCCGGCCGTCTTCCATGACTCGCGTCAGAACCTGCTCAAGGTTGGCGAACTGCCTCAGCTGTAACGACGATTCTTGGCCATCGATAATGATCATACCATCCTCCGAGGGGAAAAAGTGGTGGTGTTGGCCAGCATTATTCAAACTTGATGCCAACAGTCGTGGCCATGGCCCGGAGCATCTCCTGAAAGCGCCGCGCCAGCCCTGCCAAACCAGCCAACTCCTGCTGATAATGCCACGACAACCGCCACAGCACCCCCAATGGGGCCAGATCCGAGACCCCCACTAACGTGTCTTCTACCCGCTGGCAGTGGGGCACGAGCTTGCGTGCCAGGCCTCCGGCCCTGCCTTGACCAAGGACCACGGCCTGGGCCTCCACCACGGCCAACAGACCAGCGGCATGCTGGAGAGAGGAGGAGAGCTGCTCAGGGGCATCATGCAGCGCGGTGGTCGAGGGCTGCAGGGGGAGGTCGTCAAGAAATTGGCGGTAGAGGGGCCGCACCGCCGCCAGCCACCGCGGGCGCCACAACTGGCCGTGACCTGAAAGCGAAACCAGGTCCATAAACCCGGCCTCATCTCGCGTCACTTGCCATACCCGCGCCCCGAGACCCGCAGGAGTCTCCCACACCCCTTTGGTGAGCCAAGAAGCGACGGCCTGTCCGAGGACCATCCCGGCAATCTGCCGCTGGCAGCGCTCTGCCGCAGTACACTGGGTCCCAAAGGCGCAGGGATGGCAAGGGAGATCCGGTTCCAAACAAATGGCCCCTTCTTGGTAGGGGCCGGTATCCCAGGGCTGAGCCGTGGCAAGAAAGAGGGCCACCACCGGCACCCCAAGGCCAGCGGCAAGATGCATCGTTCCGGTGTCATTGGTGAGAAGCAGTTGGCAGCGGCACAGGACCGCCGCTAGCTGGCGAAGATTCGTCTCCCCCACCAGGTTGACGCTGGGAACATCGGCGACCGCCGCAAATTCCGCTGCCAGGGCGCGTTCTCCGGGGCTGCCCACAAGCACGGGCACAAGCCCCAGCTCCTGAAAGAGGACGCGAGCGGCTGCAGCGAACTGGGGGACAGGATAGCGCCGGGAAGGATGGCTCGCCCCCAGCTGTACGGCCACATAGTCCCCCGGCGGCAAAGGCAACGCCATCTCCGGGACCGGGGCGAGGCGGGGGTCGAGGGGAGGGTACACCCCGGCCATGCGCGCCATGATGTCCACTAGATTAAAAGGACTACAGCCCCGATGGGCAGACACCGCTTGCAGAAAGTCTGCCCAGCGGCTGGTGGTGGCGCCAAAGCCCTGGGCATCAAGGATAAACCCCTCCGGAGTCGCGCCCGTGGCCTCGGCAAGCAGGCGCGCCAAAAGCCGCGCTGGTACCGTCGGGGTCAAATTGATGACCCGCTGCGGCGCAACGGACCGGACCTCCTGCGCCAGGTCCCGAACGCGGGCCACCGCCCGTGGCCAGCTGGTGTCCAAATCCGCCAGCAAAGCCGCCCCAGGCAGCTGAAGACACGGTTCCACCTGGGAAAGCAGCCCCGCGGCCTCGGCAAACGCATCCAGACAGAGGAGCCCTACGCGCTGGCCCGCCGCAGCGAGGCCGTGGATCGTACCCTGCGTCTGAAGGAGGTCGCCCAAACGGGTCAAGTTGATGATGAAAGGAGAGCCGACACTCATTTGGCGCGCAGGACCTCGTCACGATAGGCCTCGAACCGACTCGAGGCCCGCAGGGCAGTCAGCACCACCGCCACAAAGCTCAGGACCACAATACACACATTCAGCACCTGCCAGCGGTCCGCATGGATGATCTGACCCAAGGTCGTATTGGGCGGCACGAGAAGGGCGAGGCCAAAGGCCACCCCTGCTGCCAGGAGCAGGGCCAGCAGTTCGAACACCAAAAGATACCGCCCAGCCAAGAGAAGAAACAATGTCCCATTACGCACCCCTTGCAGCCAAAGGAGTTGGCGCTCCAAAAACTCCAGCCCTTCTTCAGCACGCTCCAGTGCCTCATGCCCTTGATGGAACTTCTCCGGCACATGGAGGTCCAATTGATTCACAAGCTCGAGGTCCCGAATACTCGTGTTGAATACCTGAGTAAATTTGGCGAGCATTGAAGGAAAAGGGAACCACGATGCCTCACGATAAATCTCATTGAGGCGGCTTAAAATGGATTCTCGCTTTTGGTACATTTCATCGATGTCTTTTTTAACCCGATTTTTAATATCATTTTTGATTGCAAGTGCTCCATGAAGCATTTTTGCAACGGCAACATAATTATTAATCCCAATATACGATGATATACTCTGGATACGATCATGAAACATTTTATAGGATGGATGTTTTTCTGGGAGCCATTGGCGCAGGAGATCGTTCAAATTTTGCACATTACCGATGATCTCTTCTCGTTGCGCTTGGGCGTCACTCCAGAGGTCCCACAACAAGGCGTGGAGATGGGTGCGCCCCACTTCCAGTTCCGGATCAAGAAGAAGCATCGAAAAGATGTCTGGGTCCTGAACGACAATTTCGCGGAAAAACCCGAGCGATTCGTTGATGAAACCGCTTTTGAGCATGCACACCGCCTGGCGGTAGCGAGCGGCAAAAAATCCCGCAGACTCCCGGTGCGCTCGGGAGTACACCCGAATGGCCTCGTTGAAATCACCGAGGACTTCACGCAAACGTCCCAAAAGGAGGAGGAGGTACACCCGTTGTAAGGGGGTATAGGCCAACGTTAGCGCCTCTTCCCAAAATTCCGCCGCCCGCTTGGGTTCATCGCGCTCCATATATAAAAACCCCAGCAACACCCGCGGCTGGTAATTGCGCCGTGCCCGCAGAAGGGCCTGGTCCAGCCGCTCGAGTGCCCGCTCGGGATTGCCGGTGCGCAAACTCTCCATGGCCTGGATCAAGCTCTCCTCCACTGCCCCACCGCTCTCCTCGATACCTCGGGGCCAGTCTTTGCCCCGCGCCCGCCACACCATCTGGGCCATGCGCAACTGAAGGTGGATGTTGACGTCAAACACGGCCTGTATCACCACCGCTTCTGGACTGCGCCCCACCAAGAGCTCCGGAATAGTCTGCAGCGGCGCATCACCAAGGGCCTTTTCGAGACGCTCCATGAGGGCCGGCATCTCGGCCAGGTTCATTTGCGCGACCCGGGCTAAGGCGAGCACATTGAGATTCGTGGGAAAGAGAGCTTTGCTCGGACATTGCTGGGGCTCATGGGAGCGCATGCCGCAGTAAAAACACGGCCGGCGACCGCCCATGACCAGACTGGCAGGTAAAAACACGTTGAGGGTGCCGTGGACGCGGCTTGCCCCACGGCTGAGCAACACCACTTGGAAGAGGTCGGTGATTTTGGAGTTTTTGAGGGAGTAGCGGCAGTCTACAGCCTGGATGCGCGAGTCTGCCAATTGAAAAACCGTCACCAACGGCAGGTGCACGGCATTGGGTTCCAGCTGTTCCCAGATATGGCGCAGCCGCCGCGGGAGGTCTGGCGCGAAGTTGGCGTCAGCCGACTCCACAAAGAGATAGAGGCACGGCCACAGCACATTCTGGTTATCCTCAAGAATGCCAAGGAGATCAAAAAGCACGGCCCGCATCTTCTCCAACGAAGAGATGCGCAAGACCAAGGCCATATCCTCCCCCTGCAGATGGGCTACCTTGTTCTTGGAGAGGATAGGGTCCAAGCGTTCCAAATAGTCACGCCAGCCTTTGCCGGTCCGCTTGTCCTCGCGATTTCCCAACGGACGAATGAGCCCCAGCCATTGGAGATTGACCGTCGGTGTCAGCTGCTCACTTGCACCGAGGTCGTACCACTCGCCCGGCAGACCATCCGTGGCCACGGTCTGCTTGAAGGCTACCCCCGGGAGGTTGCGCCCTTGATCCCGCAGCCGGGCATTGACCCGAATGATCATGCGTTTGGGAAACTCATAGGTGAGGTTGGCGAGCTCAGGCTTCACGTTGAGGGACTGACTGAGATTCTCGTCCACCACGAGGCTGGCGTCAAAGACGATAAGGGCCGTACTGGCCGCATGAAGACGCGACCAATTGTGCAGGCGGATGAGGCCAAAAAGGACGCTGATGTTGGGGAAAAACCACAGGCTCTGTTGGGGTTCTTGGACGAGGGACCACCCCCCGGTCTCGGAGAGTGCTTGGAAGAACGTGGAAGCCAGCTCCTGGCCATGGACCACCCAACAGGCATAGCCATTGCACACCAACCGGGCCCGCCCCGCTTTGGGGATCTTGGCAAGCAGCGTCTCGAGACTTGGCATGGGACCTCCTGGACAGGCGCAGTCTGCCCTCACCCCTGCCCTTGGCACGAGAAGCCGCTTGAGGGCAAGACGCCTTGACGTTCTGGCCCCTGCCGCCTAGCTCCTGGGCAACCTTCTCTCAGGGTATTGCCCTTTGCCTGAAAGCAGCGAGAACATACCACCGCCCTTGTGGGTCGATAGGAACTAGGCATGCGGCCCGAAAACGAGAGGGGCAACCGGCCCTCGTGAAGAAGCATCGAGCCCATGTGGCCTTCGCCGCCCTATTCAATGATGCCGGCAACGAGGAGCAGGTCGGCAGGGGCGTCCGCGCCGGGGTCTGGCGTAGCCCACAGGACCAGCGAGCGGGGCTCCTCCTTAAGATGTGCTGTGACGATTTGTGCTAAGGAACCAGTATGCGTGAGCACTTCCCCCCATCCGCCACACCGCAGCTACGCCGCCTTATCCACATGGCTTTGGAGGAAGACGGTCCAGACCTCACCAGCGAGGCGGTCTTCCAATCCAAAGACCGGCTCTCTGCCATCATCGTCGCCAAAAAACCGACCGTGGTCGCAGGGCTACCCCTGGTGCCGCTGGTCTTTGAGGTCCTTGGCACCCCCTGCGCTGTCGAGAACAAGGTCCACGAGGGGACGCCGGTGGCTGAAGGCGCGGTGCTCTGCTCCCTGGAGGGATCGGCGCGGGCCATTTTGAAGGCCGAACGAATTATCCTTAATTTTCTCCAGCATCTGTGCGGCGTTGCCACCTTGACGCGTGCCTTCGTGGATGCTGTAGCTGGCACCGGAGTGCGCATCCTCGATACCCGCAAGACCACCCCTGGCATGCGGTTTCTCGAAAAGTATGCCGTGCGCATGGGCGGAGGGACAAACCATCGTCTCGGCCTGGCGGACATGCTCATGCTCAAAGACAACCACATTGACCGGGCAGGGTCGATCACAGCGGCCGTGGCAGCAATCCGCGCGGCTTACGGCCACCAATTGCCGCTTGAAATCGAATGCCGCACCCTGGCCCATGTGGAAGAAGCGCTCGTCCTACGGCCTGATCGCATCATGCTCGACAACATGGACCTGCCGACCCTACGCCAGGCCCTTCATCGCATCGCCGGGCAAGTGGAAACCGAAGTCAGCGGCAATATCACCCTGGCGACCGTTCGCTCGGTGGCCGAGCTTAGACCCACGTATATCTCTGTAGGGGCGCTAACCCATTCGGCCCCAGCCGCGGACCTCTCCCTCCGCATTCTCCCCCTGGAGGACCTCCCATGACCGTTGCCGACCAAATCAGCTACTATGGCGACCGCCTCGCCATCCTTGCCCACCACTACCAGGCCGATGCCATTGTCGACCATGCCCATTTTGTCGGTGACTCGCTGGAACTGGCCCGACGGGTGACCGAACTGGCTGCCGAGCACATTGTGTTTTGCGGGGTGCATTTTATGGCCGAGAGCGCGGCCATCCTCGCCCGTCCCGAACAGAAGGTCCATGCCCCGGTCCTCGAAGCCGGATGCGTCATGGCTAATATGGCCCCAGCCTCATTGCTGGCAGTGGTGCTGGCGCGCCTCTGCCAGAGCGGGGCGCGCGTTGTGCCACTGACCTACGTCAACTCTTCTGCAGCCATCAAAGCCGTGGTGGGCCGCCATGGCGGGGCGGTATGCACCTCGGCCAATGCGCCGCGCATGCTCCGCTGGGCCCTTGATGCAGGCGACGCGGTGCTCTTTTTGCCAGACGCCAACCTTGGCGCCAACACCGCCCGAGTCCTGGGACTACCCCATACCAGTGTCCAACGCCTTGATCTGCGCGCCAGCGGCAACCACGTGCCCCCTGCCCAGCCCAGTATCCGGGTCTATCTCTGGCCTGGCTGCTGCGCGGTGCACCACAAGATCCGTCTCGCCGACATCGAACGGCTTCGGCGCCACCACCCTGAGGCCCGCATCCTCGTGCACCCCGAATGCCGCCCAGAAGTCGTTGCCGCCTCCGATGGCGCCGGCTCCACCTCGTACCTCATCCGCGAGGCCGCCGCGGCCCCTTCAGGGAGTACTCTTGCCATCGGCACGGAGGACAACCTCGTTCAGCGCCTTGCCCGCCGCCATCCCGAGGTCACCATCCTCCCGGTTCGCCAGGTGCTCTGCTCCAACATGGCCAAGACCGATCTTGCCGCCCTGCAGGCAAAGCTCGCTGAGCTCGAAATAGCCCACCCCGTCCGCGTGGACGCCAAGACCGCAGGCGCTGCACGCGAGGCGCTGGAGCGCATGCTCGCGGCCTGCGCTTCTGGCGCCTAGACGCTCACCAAATACACGGGAACGGCATTCGTCCACCCGGCGTTCTCTCCTTCGCCAAAACCCCACAGGAACGGATTTCACAGCCAAGCCTCCTCCTGAATTCTTTGGACGTATTTCCCAAGGACGTCCACAGGAACGGATCTCACAACCAGCACTGTCGGGGCGTGCGGCAATCTATTGCCGCTCTGAATCAGAGAGACGCAGGCCATAGCGGGCTAACTTGTAACGTAACGTCCGCGGGGGGATATCGAGGAGTTCGGCCAAGCGGGTCTTGCTGCCTCCAGCAGCATCCCAAGCCCGCACAATAGCGGCGATCTCAGCTTCGCGCACCGCGCGCTCCAGCCGCAGATCCCCATTGCCCCCAGGAGCAGCAACGGGCCGTAC
Organism: uncultured Desulfomicrobiaceae bacterium; assembly: GCA_937989665.1. Lineage (GTDB taxonomy): Bacteria > Desulfobacterota > Desulfovibrionia > Desulfovibrionales > Desulfomicrobiaceae > Thermodesulfomicrobium. The sequence continues at coordinate 50,913 of CALKRN010000010.1, forward strand.
TGCCCCGAGACGCAACTCAAGGGGGAGGTGGGCGACATCAATGCGTGGCTCACGGCAGAGAAGCACGAGGCGCTCCATGAGATTGCGTAACTCGCGCACATTGCCTGGCCAGGAATACTGCATGAGGGCCTCCAGTGCCGCATCACTTACCTCGATGTTTGGCTTATGGTATCGCCGACGATACATTTCAAGGAAGTACCGCACCAATGGAGGGATATCCTCCACCCGCTCGCGAAGCGGCGGCAACGTCACGGACACGACGTGGAGGCGGTAGTAGAGATCGGCACGGAATTCACCCTTGCTCACCATGTCCGGTAACGAACGGTTGGTAGCGGCCACCACCCGGGCATGAAATCCAAGAGGTTTTTCCCCGCCGAGCCGACGAAAACTCCGCTCTTCAAGGACCCGCAGGAAATCCACCTGATTGGAGACCGGGATGTCGCCGACCTCATCCAAAAAAAGGGTGCCATGGCCCACGATCTCAAAGATCCCCTTGCGCTGACGCAAGGCCCCGGTAAACGCCCCGGCCTCATGGCCAAAAAATTTGTCGGCAAAGAGCTCACCCTTTACCAACCCACAGTTGACAGGCACAAACGGTTGGGAACGACGTCCTGAAAGCTGGTGCACCAAGCGGGCAAAGAGTTCTTTACCTGTCCCTGACTCGCCGGAAATCATCACCGTGGCATCGGCTCCCGCCACCTGAGTGGCCAAGTCATAGAGGTCACGCATGGCCTTGGACTGGAAGACGAATTTCCCAAGTTCATCCTCGAAACCCACATCGAGAATGGCAAGGGTCGCCGCCTTTGCGGCCTCTTGCCCATCGCATTGCCCTCTTTCCTTCGGCCTCTTTCCCATACTCCTCCTCTGCGCGAACCGGCCACCCACAAACAAATCCATATCTTGTGCGAGGAAGAACACACTCCTGCGCGACCCGCCGTTTCGCACTGACCCATCATGGCAATTCATTGCCGTAAGTGGCAATGAATTGCCGCATAGTCCCAGGACCAACGCATGTCAATAATTTGAAATAATTTCATTTTTGTTTTGGCATTTGTTTTGTTACTTCTTTCACACGATGTTGCGAACCTCTCCTTCTTCCGCTGTCCCGTATCGCGAGGATGTTCCCTTTACTCCGTGGGGAGAGGCCGGTGGGAAGGAAGGCCTTGTGGTGGCACCAGTATCCCGATTAACCTTTTTGCTTAGGAGTGGAATTGGAATGAAACCGAACACTTGGAAATTGGCGCTTGCAGGTGCCCTGGCTGTCGTGGCGATGACGGCCCTTGCTTGGGCCGCCGAGAGCAGCGGCGTTGGCACAGAGGCCGCAGCACAGCTCGCCGCAGCCGGGGCGAAAAGTGCTCTGCCGTGGTGGGCATGGCCGGGCATTTTGCTGGTCTTCTGTTTTATCCTCGGCATCATCGCCGTGCTTGCAGGTGTTGGCGGTGGAGTGCTTTTTGTGCCCCTTGTGAGCGGCTTCTTTCCCTTTCATCTAGACTTCGTCCGGGGTGCCGGCCTCCTCGTCGCCTTAGCCGGGGCACTGGCTGCTGGCCCAGGTCTCCTCAAACGCAACCTCGCCAGCCTCCGCCTTGCCTTGCCAGTGGCCCTCATTGCTTCGAGCTGCGCCATCGTAGGCGCCTTCCTTGGTCTGGCGCTCCCCACCAACGTAGTCCAAATTTGCCTCGGATCGACCATTATCTTCATTGCCGCGCTGCTTCTTTTCTCCAAAAATACGGCTCGGCCCGTGGTCACCAAACAAGATGCCATCGGCCTTGCCCTGGGCATCCATGGTGCCTACATTGAACCCGCCAGTGGGGAAATCGTAGAATGGAAAACCCACCGCACCCTCTGGGGGCTGCTCCTTTTCATTCTCATCGGCATCATGGCGGGCATGTTTGGTCTCGGCGCAGGATGGGCCAACGTCCCCGTACTCAACCTCATGATGGGCGTTCCTCTGAAAGTGGCTGTGGGTACAAGTAAATTTCTTCTCTCCATTACCGACACTTCCGCGGCCTGGGTCTATCTCAATCAGGGCTGTGTCATCCCGCTTATGGCCATCCCTTCCATTGTTGGTCTCATGGCCGGTTCCTTCGTCGGGGTGCGCATCCTCGCCGTCGCCAAACCGTCCTTTATTCGCTACATGGTGATTGGTGTCTTGCTCTTTTCTGGTGTCAAGGCCCTCCTCAAAGGCTTAGGCATCTAACCATTTCTTTTTTAAGGAGAACGCATCATGACCCCCAATACTAACGCACCCAAAGAACAGCTCGTATATGCTGAGATTCTCTTCTACGGATGTTGGACTGGTATCGTTATCATGATTGTCACGTATTTTCTCTACGTGAGCGGATTGATAAATCCACACGTCTCCATGGAACTTGTGACCAAATACTGGTCATTACCAGTGCATGATTATTTAGTAGAAAATAATGTCCCAATCGGTTGGGGTTGGCTTAATCTCATAACAAAGGGAGATTTCATCAACTTTATTGGAATTGCATTGCTAGCTGGCCTAACTATACTCTGTTTTATCTATCTCACATTTGCCTATTATAAGCAAAAGGATATGAAATTTGCCATTATTTCTTTCCTTGAAGTCCTTACCCTCTGTCTCGCCGCTTCAGGTATCATTGGTGGTGGAGCCCACTAGACATGAACGCCCCCCTCATGGAGCTCTTGGACGCCCTGCCCGTAGGCTGCCTCGTCCTGGATAGTGCGCGTCAGGTCCAGGCCCTCAACACGGCCATGGAGGCCCTCCTGGGCTATAGCCGAGATGAGGTGATCGGCTTGCCCTGCCGCCACGTGCTCCGCAGTCGTCGCTGCGTCCGCGATTGTCCCCATGCCACGGACGGGATGCCCAGCCCCGGGGGGCGCACCGACTGCCTCTCGCGCCACCGCCGGATCATTCCCATCACCCTGACCCCGGTACGTTTGGCCCTCCATGGCCGACCTCTGCTCCTCGACATTGTTGAAGACCTCTCCACCATCCAAAGTCTCGAGGCCCGAATCTCCCAACACGGAGCAGAAGAGCCCCTCATCGGTCGCTGTCCGGCCATGGCTCGGATTCTCGACCTCATTCCAACTGTAGCTGCCCACGATGCCCCGGTCCTTATCACCGGGGAAACAGGCACCGGCAAAGGCCGTTTGGCCTATACCATCCATAAGGCTTCGCCCCGCTGCCGAGAACCGTTCGTTCGCTTTAGCTGCGGGCCGATGGCCGAAGACCTTCTCGAGGCAGAACTCTTTGGCCGGATGAGCGGCGGCCAACTCCAACCAGGACGGTTCCACCAAGCCCAGGGGGGCACCCTCTACCTCGCAGAAATCGAAGCCCTGCCACCAACGATGCACCTGCGCCTCTTGCGCTTTCTCGACGAAGGAACGATCCAACCCCATGGTTCCCATCAAGCGGTGCGGGTGCATCTCCGGCTCATGGCCTCGACGCTGCAGGACCCAGAACGCCTTGTGGCGGCAGAAAAGATTCGGGCTGACCTCATCCATCGCCTCGCCACTATCCATTTCCACCTGCCGCCATTGCGGGAACGCGGGGAGGATTTTGCCTTCCTCCTCGAGCACTTCGTCGGCCACTTTGCTCGTCGCCTCAAAAAGACTATCACAGGAGTAGCGCCCAAAGCGATGGCGATCCTCCTGCGCCACCCCTTTGCGGGGAACGTGCGGGAACTAAAGAATATCGTCGAATTTGCTGTTCTTGTCTGTCCAGAAGGTGCAATCCGTCCCGAACATCTCCCTGGCAATCTCCTCCACACCCAACCCCGCCGTCGGGGCAAGGACTAACCGATGGAGCGCCGTATCTTCCTCACCACTGCTGGCGATGAAATCGCCCCGCGCTTCGATCTCGCCATGGAGGCACTGGTACTCCGCCTCGCTCCAGACGGCGAAATTATCGCCCGCAAACCCCTGGTCTTGGCCCACCCCTCTGCAGACGAACTCTGCGATCTCATCCTCCAACGGGACATGGATGCGGTCGTGTGTGGTGGAATTGACGAGGAACACTACCATTACTTGCGTTGGAAACGCGTGGAGGTATTTGACGGGGTCATCGGTTCGGTAGAAGCCATCATCGCTCGTCTTGTCGCCGGGTCGCTGCGTCCCGGAGATATCATTGGCTTTCAGGGGAGTGGCGTATGAAAGAAGACTTCGACAGCAATTGGGCAGACCAAACGCTCAATGTCGGCCGCTACCGGACTCTCCAACGCAAGATTGTCATTCTTATCGCCGTGGCAGCACTCTTGCCCCTCATCTCCCTGGCCACCATCAATTACTACGAACACCATTCCGCCCTCATGGTACAGGTTCAAGAACCGCTGCGAGCCTTAGTGGGTAAAACAAAACACTCTTTCGAACTATTCCTCGCCGAACGCATTTCTGCGGTAAGCTTTATCGCATCCGCATATCCAATGAGCCAACTAGCGGACACCAAGTTTCTTGCTCGTATATTCCAAACGATGAGCCAAGCATTTACTGGATTTGTCGACATCGCGCTCATTGGAGAGGATGGCTCCCTTCTTTCTTATGTCGGGCCATACCAACTCAAAGATATCAACTACACTGGCCAGCCATGGTTCCAACAAGTCCTTATCCGTGGCGCGTATATCAGTGATGTTTTTCTTGGATTCCGCCAGTTCCCCCATGTTGTCATCGCGGTACGGCATATTGAGGCCGATGGCCGAGCATGGATCGTCCGCGCGACCTTAGATACCACCCAATTTGAACACATCATCGCGTCCATGGGGTTGGAAGCAGGCAGTGATGCCTTTCTTACCAACCGGCAGGGGGTACTGCAGACCGAGTCCCGCCGGTATGGCCACGTCCTCGATCAACTCCCGTTTGCTTTACCTCCAGCCAACTTTGAACCCAATGTTCAAGAATTCCAGGATAATGGAGGACAAACCTACTTTTTGTCCCTCAGCCTCGTGGGCCATACGGATTTTGTCCTCGTGGCCATGAAGCCCAAACCTTCGGCGCTGAGTATCCTCTACGCTGTGCGCAAGGATCTCGTTCTGGTCTTCCTCGCTGGGGTTGTCCTCATTTTCGGCGGCGTGTTCACCGCCACCCGTATCATTATCCAGCGGCTGCGGGAGAGTGATGCCCAACGTCTGGCCGCTATCCACCAAATGGAACACACCCAACGGCTATCCTCCATTGGCCGCCTTGCGGCCGGCGTAGCCCATGAAATCAACAATCCCCTCGCCATTATCAACGAAAAAGCTGGGCTGTTGCAGGACCTCCTCCAGCGCCAACCAGACTTCCCCAACAAAGAACGCTTTATGCAACAGATCGAGGCCATCCTCCGCTCCGTCGATCGCTGCCGTGGCATCACCCACCGTATGCTCGGCTTTGCCAAACGGATGGACGTCAAAATCGAGGTCCTCGACCTCAATGCCATCGTCACAGAGACCGTCGGTTTCCTCGAACGCGAGGCTCAATACCGTAACGTCACCATTGAACAGCGCCTTGCCCCCAACCTCACCAACATCCCCACGGATCATGGCCAACTCCAGCAGGTCATTCTCAATATTCTCAACAACGCCCTCGCCGCAGTGACCGATGGCGGTCATATTACCATCACCACGTGGGACGCTGACGATCGCATCGGTCTTGCCATTGGTGATAATGGCTGCGGCATGTCCGAAGAGACGCTCAAACACATTTTCGAGCCTTTTTTTACTACCAAAAAGGAAAAAGGCACTGGTCTTGGAATGTCCATCACCTATGGCATCGTCAAACGCCTTGGCGGGGACATCCAAATCCAAAGCGCCCCTGGCAAGGGCACAACCGTGACCATTTTTCTGCCGAAACGCCCCCCTGAAGGAGAAGGAGTCCAGCCATGACCCTCCCCACCCGCGTGTTGCTCGTTGACGATGAAGTCGAATTCGCCACGACCCTCGCCGAACGGCTAGAGCTCCGTGGCCTTGCAGTCCGCGTGGCCTACGACGGTGAAACGGCCCTGCACCTCGTGCGGGAGAACCCACCCCAGGTGGTCCTCCTCGACGTGCTCATGCCGGGGATGAAAGGCCTCGACGTCCTCACCCGCCTGCACGAGACCCATCCGCACCTCCCCATCATCCTCCTCACCGGCCAGGGGACTACCCGGGACGGCATTGAAGGCATGCAGCGCGGCGCTTTCGCCTACCTCAGCAAACCTGTGGACCTCCAGGAGTTACTGCGCACCCTGGAAGAAGCCATGGAACAGGGAGTCCAGCCATGACCCTCTCCCCAGCCCAAGCCATGGGGGCAATGACCACCATGACGACCCATGAACTGCAGAACATCCTGGCTATCATCCGGGAATCGGCTGGACTGATGGGGGATATCTTGGAGGTCAACGCCAATGTCGCCCTGAAACACCGCCCTAAACTCGATGAGGCCCTCGGCCATATCACCACCCAGGTCGATCGCGCCAAAAGTTTACTCGAAGCCATGAACCGTATCGGCCACGCCCCAGATGCAGCCCAGCAAGAATCCTGCGATCTCGGCCTCCACACCCGAGCCCTGGTGCAGCTCTGTGGACGGCCTGCGCGCCTCAAAGAGCTCTCCCTGCAATTCAGCCCTCCCTCCCAGCCTCTGCCCATCCACGCCTCGGCCCTCCAGGTGGTTGCCGAGGGGTTTACTGTACTACGGGCCGCCATTGAGGTCTGTCCTTCAGGCAGTGTCCTCGAGATAGCGCTGCATCCCGGCCCCCAGGCCCACTCCCTGATGCTGGCCCTCCCCACCCCGCCTCCAGCCTCCTCTCTCCTCAGTGCTCTTGCCAACGCTGGCCGCATCCAGCTCCAAGGGACAACCATTCAACTCTCTTTCCCGGCGCACCACCCATGACCCCGCTCACCATCTGCCTTATCGACGACGAAGAGGGCTTCGTCACCACTTTGGCCGAACGCCTGGAGCTCCGTGGCCACCATCCTGTCGTGGCCTTGACAGGAGAAGAAGGCTTGTCCTGTATTGCCGAGCACGCTCCCCACATCGTGGTCCTCGACCTGCGCATGCCTGGCATGGGGGGAATGGAGACCCTGCGCCGCATCCGGACGACCTGGCCCGACCTGCCGGTGGTCATGCTCAGTGGGCACGGCGGCGAGGCCGAAATCAAGAGCTGCCTCCACCTCGGGGCAAAGGCGTACCTCAAGAAACCAACCCACATCGACACCCTCCTCGAGGTAATCCACACTGCCCTCCAGGCGCAAAGGACGACACCATGACCACGGTGTTGGTGGTGGACGACGAACAGGCCTTTGCCGATACCCTCGCCGAACGGTTGCGCACCCGCGGTCTGGTGGTCGCCACGGCCTACGACGGATCGAGCGCCGTGGAGTACGTGCGCCAACTCCGTCCTGCTGTCGTGCTCCTGGACCTCTCTATGCCCGGCATGGATGGACTTGCCACCCTCGAGGCCATCAAAGGCCTGTTCCCAACCACGGCAGTCATCCTCCTCACCGCGGAAAGTGGCCTGACGACCGCAGTGGCAGGCATGAAACGCGGTGCCGCGGATTATCTCGTCAAACCCGTCCCCCTCGATCGCATCCTTCAGGCCATCCAGGATGCAGAGACCCAACGACTGGACGCGGCCAAACGCCAACGCATGGCCGAAACCGCCCGCCTGGCGGCATTGGGAGAACTGGCCGTCGGCGTAGCCCATGAAATCAACAACCCCCTCCAAATTGTCCTCAACGAAGTGGGATGGCTGGCGGAGCTCCTCGGAGAAGCCCCCCTGTCCGCAACAACGCGTGCCGAACTGGACCAGTCCTTGGCGACCATCCGCGAGCAAACGACCCGCTGCAAGTCCATTACCGCCCAACTCCTCGCGCTGCGCGATGCCGTGCCGGCCAATGACAATCTTTGCCCGCTCAATGCAGTGGTTGAAGAGGTCCTCCAGGGGCGACGTCAGCGCTGGCACGAGCGCTTTGGGGTAGCAGTGGATATCCCAGACACGATCGTTGTCCCTTCCAGCACCTGGTCTCGCATCCTCCACCCCCTCGTGGACAATGCAATTGATGCCCTCGAGGCGCGCATTGCCTATGAACAGGACCAGGAGAGCTCCCCCCTGCCCCAGAGGATGCGCATCACGGCGCAGTTCCCGAATGACGCAGAACTCTCCCTCCAGGTGGAAGATACAGGCATCGGCATGGAGTCCGGGGTCTTGGCGCGTATCTTTGAGCCCTTCTTCTCGACCAAGGAAGTAGGACGAGGTATGGGGCTTGGCCTAAGCCTTTGCCACGCGCTCGTAGAGGCCCTTGGAGGACGCATCGAGGTCCACAGCATCCCAGGCAGGGGGACGACGGTGACGGTGATTGTTCCCTATCATGTACCCAACACGCCGGCGATGCCGGCCACAGCCAAGGAGGATTCTCATGAACAAAATGCAGTTGCTCATCGTCGATGACGAAAAAGACCTGTGCCGTATCCTCGCCGATCGGCTCCACATCCTGTACGGTATTACGCCGGACATTGCCCACACCGGCGACCAGGCCCTGGAGATGGCCCGCTCCAAGCGCTATGACGTTGTCGTCCTCGACATCGAGATGCCCGGGATTGACGGCATCGAGACGCTCAAGCGGCTCAAGGAGATCGACAAAAAGATACAGGTCGTCCTCTTCACTGGCCACGGCACCGAAGAGCGCCAGCGTATGGCCGAAGTACTGGGTGCCTTTAGCTACGTGGATAAAATCGACGGCTTACCCAAACTGGCGCCGATGATCGAAGGGGCCTTCCGCCTGCGCAAACTCCTCGAAGACACCTATGCCGAGGCAGCCCTCAACGAGTACAACTAGCTCACGTCCTTGCCGGTCCGGTGGAGATCAGTCGGACCGGCAAGCGCTCTGTCCTCCTTTTTACGAGCTCTCGGCGCTCCATCCCCCGCTTGTCCCCTCCTTGCCAACGTCCCGCAGCCACGGCACAACCATGCCTGGAGGGACACACCATGGAACGGCTCAAGACAGAAATCCTTGTTATCGGTTCTGGAATTGCTGGCTGCAGCGCGGCCATTACCCTCGCTGATGCCGGCCGAGAAGTGACGCTCCTCTCCTCGGGCCCGGATCTGAACACCGGCAACACTGCTCTTGCCCAAGGAGGCATCGTCTATACCGCCCCTGAAGATAGCCGCGACCTTTTGATTCACGATATTACTGTTGCCGGGGCTTATATGGTGTATGACCGAGCAGTACAGTTTCTTGCCGACCACGGACCGCGCGCTGTGGAAGAGTTTCTCCTCGGTCGCGTCCAAGTGCCTTTTGACCGCTGTCCAGACGGTGCTCTCTACCGTACCAAAGAAGGCGGGCACAGCATCTCCCGCATCCTCGCCCGTGCCGATGCCACTGGCCGGGCCATCCAAGACGCCCTCACCGCCGCGGTGTACGCCCACCCCAATATCCGCGTGCTGACGAACTGCACGGCCATCGACCTCTTGACCACCCGCCACCATGCCACACTCCTCGACTTCCGCTATCAGCTCACGAACCAATGTGTCGGGGCCTATGTCTTTGACGCTAGCAGTGGCGAACCATTCACGCTTCTTGCCGACTTCACCATCCTGTGCACCGGCGGCGTAGGACAAATCTTCCTCCACACGACCAACTGCCCTTCTGCAATTGGCTCGGGCCTGGCCATGGCCAGCCGCGCTGGCGTACGGCTCATGAATCTCGAGTACATCCAGTTCCATCCCACCGCCCTTTTTACCCGCTCGGAACGAAAATTCCTCATCACGGAAGCCTTGCGCGGCGAAGGCGCTCGTCTTTTCAACGCCAAGGGCGAGCGCTTTATGGAGCGTTACGATGAACGCCTTGAACTGGCCCCGCGCGATATTGTTGCCCGAGCCATTGCCGATGAACTCCTCCACACGGGAGAAGACTGCGTCTTCCTCGATGCCGCCAATTTCGTGGATGCCAACCTCAAGAAACGCTTCCCCACCATCTACGCCCGCTGCCAAGAGATCGGCATCGACATCACCCGAGACCGCATTCCCGTCGTGCCTGCAGCCCACTACAGCTGCGGCGGAATTTTGGTAAACGAACATGGGCAGACCACGCTGGACCGCCTCTATGCTGCCGGAGAATGTGCCTGCACCGGTGTCCACGGGGCCAACCGTCTCGCCTCCACCTCCCTCCTCGAAGCCCTGCTCTGGGGACTGTCAGCAGCGCAGCACATTATCCACCGGGAAGATGGTTGCTTCACCCCTCTCCCACAACGGCTCCAAGACGCTATCCCAGACTGGGTCACTTCTGGAAAAATCGAAAACGAGGACCCAGCCCTCATCCAGCAGGACTGGTTCACCATTCGAAGCACCATGTGGAACTATATGGGTATTGTCCGCACGACCTCACGGTTAGAACGTGCTTTTGAAGATCTACGCAATCTCAACAAGCGTCTTCATACGTTTTATAAATCGATTCGTGTTTCCAAGGCATCCATCGATCTCTTCCACGGCTGTAAAACGGCGTATATCATCACTACAGCTGCGCTTCGCAATAAAGAAAGCTGTGGTTGCCACTACCGACCTCGCTAATAACCCATACGGACTCGCCCAGGGCCTTGAATTTCGGGCAAACTGCTCCAGAAGCGCGCACCATCAGCGCACCTTCCCCAATGCAGATTCCTGCACTCACTCGAGCGCTGGACGTGGAGAGGCACGAGGCCTGGCAGAAGGACAGCCGTTACCTGAAAATGGCGATTCTGGTGGAACAAGAGAAGGAGACAAAGAGACGGGCTGCATAAACGAGCGCGCTGTTGGCCCTGCTTCAGGCTACCTCCTTCACCGCGCCAACAGCGTAAACAAAATCAATTTAGACCAGACCAGCTTTTGGCACAACGTGACGTCCACCACGGCTATCCCCAGCTTGAAGAGGCAAGAGCGTCAAAAAAAGCCAGACATGCCCACGCCTGCAGCATCAGGAAAGGGCAACGGCCCCTTACGTGCCGCAAAACGTTCGATAGGTCCGCTGCAATTCCTCTGAGGCCGGTTGCTGGAACCGAGGGTCTGCCGGCTCCACAAATGGTGTCTGCACGACCTCCATGAGACGATGCAACGGCCTCAGGTCCCCGACTTCCGCAGCAGCGAGGGCTTCTTCTACCAAATGGTTGCGCGGGATGACAGCCGGATTACAGGCATTCATTTGCTTTCGGGCGGCGACTTCCCCTCCTGGTTGGGCATGGATGCGAGCCTGCCACCGCTGCTGCCATGGAGCAAATTGTGGATGAGTAAACGGCGCAATGGCTGGCCGTGGGTCAAGGGCAAGAAATCGAAAAGCGTTGGTCAAGTCAGCTGCCGAAGCCTCCAGCAAGTGGAGCCAATCTTCTATCAAAGAGATATCCCCCTCCTCTTTGCCTATAAGTCCAAGTTTGGCGGCCATCTGCGCTTGCCAGGCAGCCGTAAAAGCCGGAATAACATTTTCGATTTCCTCTTGGGCCATGCCTCGAGCCTCCTCGGGATCAAGGGCCAACAGCGGCAAGAGGGTCTCGGCAAAGCGAGCCAGATTCCAGGCCGCGATTCCCGGTTGGTTGGCATAAGCATAGCGGCCCATGGTATCGATAGAGCTAAAGACCGCTTTTGGGCGGTAGGTATCAAGAAAGGCACAGGGACCATAATCAATGGTCTCTCCCGCTAAACTCATATTGTCTGTATTCATGACCCCATGGATAAAGCCCACAGCGAGCCAGCTCGCCACGAGTCGTGCCTGAGTCGCCACGGTCGCTTGCAGCATGGCCAGATACGGATTGCTGGCATTCCGTAGCTCGGGAAAATGCCGGGCGATGGTATAGTCAGCGAGCAGCCGCACATGTTCCACTTCACCCCGCGCCCAAAAGTACTGAAATGTCCCTACCCGGATATGACTTGAGGCTACCCGCGTGAGCACCGCCCCAGGCAACACCCGATCCCGAACGACTTCTTCTCCCGTGGCCACGACGGCAAGAGATCGCGTCGTAGGGATGCCAAGAGCATGCATTGCCTCGCTGATGAGATACTCGCGCAGCATCGGTCCAAGCGCTGCTCGGCCATCCCCGTGGCGAGAAAAGGGTGTAGGTCCAGAGCCTTTCAGGGCAATGTCCCACCGCCGCCCATCTGGGGCAAGGTGCTCGCCCAAGATCACCGCCCGCCCATCGCCCAAGAAAGTAAACCCCCCAAATTGATGGCCGGCATACGCCTGGGCAATGGGCTCCGCTCCAGGGGGGAGCTCGTTGCCCGAAAGAATCTGGGCCCATGCCGCAGCATCCTGGGCATCGGGGTCCAAACCAAGCTCCAAGCAGAGGGCACGGTTGAAGACCACCAGACGTGGAGCCCGAACTGGCGTGGGCCGCACGCGGCGAAAAAAGGCCTCCGGCAGTCGCGCATAGGTGTTCTCCCAACGCCATGAAGAAGGTTTCATTACACCCCACCTCCAAGAAAAATACCCCAAGCCTCAGGCCTTGACGGCAAACCGAAACAAAGACTGCGGACCTACCCCCGCAACCATGGTCTAGGCTCTGCCCCCCTTGCCCTCCAAAGGCAAGGACAGGGCTGCGCTCTCCCTCCCCGGAGTTTTCGCCTGCCCACAACACCTGAGCGGAACAAGCAAAACAGCGTTGCGCCCTCCCTCTGCGTGGGACATACTCCCTGCATGCACCCACCGCGCTTTCGCCTCGCTCCCAGCCCCACGGGGTACCTCCATCTTGGCAATGCGTGGGCCTTTTTTCTGTGCTGGCTCGCTGCCCGCCACAAGCAGGGGACGATCGTTTTGCGCATCGAAGACGTGGATACGGCGCGTTGCCGGCAGGCATATGCCGATGCCATCCTCGAGGACCTCGCTTGGCTCGGTCTGACCTGGGACGAAGGCCCTGTGGCCCAGCACCCACGCATCCCGCGCTACACGGCAGTCCTCGAACACCTCGTGGCTGCAGGACACGCCTACCCCTGCTGGTGTTCGCGCAAGGACCTTCAGGAACTGGCCAGCGCCCCCCATGGAGAAACTCCTGTCTATCCTGGCCGATGCCGATCCCTTTCTGAGGACGAACGGACCCGCCGTGCCGCCCTTCGTCCCCCGGCCTTCCGCCTCATCCTCCCGGATACTGCCTGCCACTTCGACGACGCCGTCCTCGGCCCCATCCAGCTCACCCCTGCGGCCTGCGGCGGTGATTTCCCCATCCGCCGCGCCGATGGCCTCTTTGCCTACCAATTGGCCGTGGCAGTCGATGACCTCGACGGGGGGATTACCACCGTGGTGCGTGGGGCCGATCTCCTCTCCTCCACCCCCCGCCAACAGGCCATCTTCCACTATCTGAACGCCCCTTTGCCCCGCTATGCCCACGTGCCGTTACTCCTCGACGCCACGGGGCAGCGCCTGGCCAAACGCCACAGCGCCCTTTCCCTACGCGCCCTCCGCCACGTCGGGGTCCGGCCCCAAGCCGTCATTGGTCTGCTCGCCTGGCTGGCAGGGTTGCGGCCCTCCTGCACCCCCTGCGGCATGGAGGAACTCATCGCTGATTTTGCCTGGGCGGCCCTTCCCTGCCATCCCGTCCATCTCCCCCCTGACCCACTTGGCATGCTCCAACGTCAGCGATGATGCCCTCTGGCAAAGCGATCTGCCTCCTCTGCCCGCCTAGGCCCTTATCCTTGCCGCTCGGCGCCCACCTCCGGCAGCATCGGGGTCTTTCGCCTTGGTGGCCCCCCAAAAGAGGCTTCCCATCCCATCTTCTCCAAAGATCAAAAGAGATCAAAATCGATCCCTCTGCCCAGGGAGGAACGACGCCCCACCTCCTGCTTGTCGGAACCCAAGGCCTCTGCTAGGCGCCGAGGGCCATGCACACCTACCCCATTCTCCTTGATATTCGCCAGCTGCGCGTAGTCGTCGTCGGTGCCGGGGCTGTTGGGCTGCGCAAGATCCACGGCCTCCTGGAGGCCGGCCCGCCAGCAACCCTCCTCGTGGTGGAGCCCTCCCCCACTTCACAACTCCTGGAGCTGGAGCACCGCCACCCCTCCATGACCCTCATAACCCGACCCTTTGTCGCCGATGACCTTCGCAATGCCCAGCTTGTCTTTGCCTGCACCTCGAGCGCCGAGGTCAATGCCCGCGTCGCGACCTTGTGCCAGGCGGCCGGGGTGCTCTGTAACTGCGCCCAACATCCACAGATGGGAAACTTTACCTTGCCCGCTTGCGTGCGGCGCGGCGACCTCATCCTGGCCGTGGCCACCAGCGGGGCGAGCCCAGCCTTAGCCCGCGCCGTCCGCCAACGCCTCGAGGCCGACTTTGGCCCAGAATACGGCGCCCTGACCTGCCTCTTGGCCCGCTTGCGGCCATATGTCCTTGCCTTGGAAGAGGATACCGCGTGCCACACCGAGATATTCCGCACAATGGTTGCATCCCCACTGCTTACCGCGTTACGGCACAAAGACCACGATCAATGCGTCTGCCTGCTGCGGGACATCCTCCCCCCTGCCCTTCACCCCCACGTCGAGGAGTTGTGCCATGCTTGCCTGGACATGGTTTGAGCTGGGCATTGCCCTCGCCTATCTTGCTGGGTCTGTGCTCTATCCGCTGAGCCTCATCCTCCGGCACCCTCCCTTCAAGAAGGCTGCCCATGCTGCGGCGGCCCTGGGCTTTGCCCTCCACTCCATGGACCTACTTGCCGCCAGCGTGCTGGAGACCAACCTCCTCGAACAAGGGCAGTTCTACGTCAGCCTCCTGGGCTGGTCCTGCGTACTCCTCTTTTTCCTTGCTTGGTGGCGGTTCCGTCACGATTTCCTCGCCCTCATCGCCGCCCCCCTGGCCCTGCTCTTTTTTGTCGGCTCCATGGCCATCCATCCCGCCACGGCAATTGTCCCCGAGCGCTGGAGTATCCTCTGGTTTGGATTCCATGTGGGCGCCATTTTCCTCGCCCTTGCCCTCCTTGCCCTGGCGTGTGGAGCTGGAGTGGGCTATATCGTCTTAGAGCGGACGATCAAAAGCAAACGCAAAATCCCCCCCGCCCTCCAAGAACTCCCTGCCCTGGACACCTTAGACCAGGTCAACGCCCTGGCCGTCACCGTGGGGTTCCCTCTCTATACCTTGAGCATGCTGGCTGGCTTTGTTTGGGCCGCCTTTACGTGGAAGCGCGTCCTTACCGCTGACCCCAAGGAAATTGTCTCCCTGGGGATTTGGGCCCTATATGCCATCCTCTTCCATCAGCGCCTCGCCCTGGGATGGCGTGGCCGTAAACCAGCCAAAATGGCCATTGCCATCTTTCTCCTCTCGCTTGCTTCCCTCGTCTTCATCAACTTCCTCCTCCCCACCCACCATAGCCTTGCCCCCATCCACCCATGAGTAGCCGCATCCACCTCATTGGACTAAGTCACAAAACAGCGCCGGTGGAAATCCGGGAACAATTCGCTCTCGCTGGCTGGAACCCTGTGGCCGGTGGCCTGGTGCAGGAACATGGTCCCATTACCGAAGCGGTCATCCTCTCCACCTGCAACCGGGTGGAATGCATTGTTGTCGGTGAGCCAAGCGCCGATATCCCGAACCTCGTGCGCCAAACATGGGCCGCTGTTTGCAAGCAGCCAGAATCCGTGCTCGCCCAACATACGTACTGTCTCCAAGGGCCGGCAGCCATCACCCACGTCTTCTCTGTTGCTTCGAGCCTTGACTCTATGGTCCTAGGCGAGCCGCAGATCCTCGGCCAATTGAAAGCCGCCTACCGCCAGGCCGTAGAAGCCCATGCCACCCGGGTCATCCTCAACCGCCTCTTCCACAAGGCCTTTTCCACCGCCAAGCGAGTACGCACCGAGACGGCCATTGCAGCCAGTGCTGTATCCATCAGCTCTGCGGCCGTGGACCTGGCGCGCAAAATTTTTGCCGATCTCGCCCAGCACAGCGCCCTGCTCATCGGCGCCGGCGAGATGGCCGAACTTGCCGCCACCCATCTCCTCGCCGCTGGCGTGCGACGCATGGCGGTGGTCAACCGCACCCTTTCCCGGGCCCAAGAACTGGCCCAACGCTTCGGCGGCGAGGCCCATCCCTTTGACGCCCTCCCGCAAGCCCTCTTGGCTGCCGATATCGTCATTACCTCCACCGGTTCACCAACAGTCATCCTCACCGCCAACCAACTAAACGAAATCATGCGTGCTCGCCGACACCGTCCCCTCTTTCTCATCGACATCGCCGTGCCCCGGGACATCGACCCAGACGCCAACGCCCTCGACAACGTGTACCTTTACGACATCGACGACTTAAGCGAGGTCGTGGAGGAAAATCGCGCCAGCCGCCAGCACGAGGCGGAAAAAGCACGCTGCATCATCGAGGAAGAAGTTTCTGCCTTCTTGCGCTGGATGGACGAGCTCCACCTGCAGCCCACCATCGTGGCCCTCCTCGACCAAGGAGAACGCATCGCCCGGAAGGAACTGCGCAAATCCATCCGCCAACTCGGCCCCAACCCAGACCCGCACACCGTGGCTATCCTCGAGCGGCTGGCCCATTCCATCTGCCATAAAATCTACCACGCCCCCATCGCCTATCTCAAACGCCGAAGCCAAGAAGAAGGTTCAGCCGAGCGCTTCATCCACCAAGCCCGCCGCATGTTCCAGCTCGATGGCGATATCCCTCCCGAAGATGCCCATAGCGACCGCAAACGCCAGGACTGACCCATGCGCGCCTACCTCATCGACGAACTCACCCCCCAAGACGTGGCCGCCATCAAGGCGTGGCTCGAGGACCGAGGGCTTAAAAGTGCCATTGACGACCTCTACCACCTCCCTCTGCCTCTGGAACTCCTTACCGACGAACAGCGCGCCCACACCACTTGTGGCCCCCATGTGCTCGCCCTGGAAACCGGCCCCACCTGGATCCGCCTCGAGCTCCTCGTGCGGGCCTGTGGCACGCTCCGCTGCTCGTGCATGACTTACGCCACCGAAGCGCAGCAACAAGCCATGGTGGAGCGCCTCCTCAATCTCCTCACGGAGCTCAACATCCGCACCTAAGGAGCCACCATGGCCGCGCCACTAAACCTGGGCGCCCGTATGCTCCATTTTTTGTGCCAGGATCTCGGCGTGGACCTTACCGGGTCGCACCTTGTGGTGGCCTATTCCGCAGGTCTTGATTCCACCGTCCTCCTCCACCTCCTCACCCACCTTGCCCCTCGTCTCGGCGCTCATGTCATCGCCGCCCACGCCCACCATGGTCTGCGCCCCGAGGCTGAGGCCGAAGCCCAGGCCGCTATGGCCTTGTGCAGGCAGCTGGGCATCCCCTGCCAGGTGGGTCATCTTGCCCTTCAAGGGGACATGACCACCCCCGGGGTTGAAGACCAAGCCCGCCACGCCCGCTACGCCTGGCTAGAACGGGTACGCCAGGACACGAACAGCGACTGGATCGTCACCGCCCACCATGCCGATGACCTGACCGAAGATATCCTTTTGCGCCTTGTGCGCGGTGCTGGCTGGCCAGCCCTCGGCGGGATGCCCGCCCGCGATGATCGCCGTCACCTCCTGCGTCCTCTTTTGCCTTTCTCCAAAGCGACCTTGCACTACTATGCCCACCACTACGGCCTGCCGTGGTGTGAAGACCCTTCCAATGCCATGATGTCCACCCGCCGCAATCGTCTGCGCCACCAAGTCCTTCCCCTGCTTGCCGCAGAAAACCCCCGCTTGGAGGAACGCTGCCTAGACCTCTGGCGTTTGGCCCGCCTCGATGCCGCCTTTTGGGAAAAGCACCTTCGCCCCTGGCAGCTCACCCGGTTTTTTCCCAATGCCGAACTGCGCCACATGGATCCGGCCCTGCGTTTGCGGGTCTTCAAAGCCGCGCTCGAGTCCCTCGGCCCAGGTCAGGTGCGAGCACCAGCCATACTCCGCCTCCACGAGCTCTGGCAGGCTCAATGCTTTCCTCGATGCATCCAGTTCCCAGGCAACAAGTTCGCCCTCCTACGCCACGATGGAGTCCTCCTTGGCCGAACGTACCGCCTAACACCCCTGGAAGTTGCCTCCCTTGAGGGGAGAGACTAGCATTACGCCACCATTCTATCCCGCCACCCTCGGGAGGAACTCCATGTCCCGCAAGAAACTGCCCATCGGCATCCAGACCTTTGCCAAGATCCGCGAAGAAGGGTACTATTACGTGGACAAGACGCCTTTTGTGGCAAAGCTCGCCGAAGGGGGAAGCTACTATTTCCTCTCCCGGCCCAGGCGCTTTGGTAAATCCCTGTTTCTCGACACCCTGGCCGAGGCCTTCTCTGGCACCAAGCGGCTCTTTGCCGGGCTGTACCTCGAAAACAACTGGGATTGGGACGTGCAGCATCCGGTGGTGCGCCTGAGCTTCGCCGCTGGCGTGCTCAAGCAGCCGGACCAACTGGAAAACCACATCCACGACGCCCTGGAAAAAAACGCCACCGCATTGCAGCTTCCCCTGTCCCCGCGCACCACAGACGTGCACTTACGATTCGACGAGCTCATCACCCGCGCCGCCGAGACCCATGGCCAGCGGGCGGTGGTCCTGGTGGATGAGTACGACAAGCCCATCCTGGATAACCTCGCCAACCCCGAGGTGGCCCTGGCCATGCGCGAGGGCCTGCGCAACCTCTACTCGGTCATCAAAGGCCGCGACCCAGACCTGCGCTTTGTCTTTCTCACTGGGGTGTCCAAGTTCAGCAAGGTGAGCCTTTTTTCGGGCCTCAACAACCTGCGCGACATCACCCTCTCGCGGGCCTCGGCCACCATCTGCGGCTATACCGACGAGGACGTGGACACCGTCTTTGCCCCAGAGCTCGAAGGCCTGGACCGAGAGGAGATCCGGCGCTGGTACAACGGCTACCGCTGGGATGGACCACCGGTGTATAATCCCTTTGACCTGTTGCTCCTTTTCGCAGAGCGCAAGTTTCAACCCTGGTGGTTCGAGACCGCCTCGCCGACCTTTTTGGTGAACTGGCTTGCCGAGCGCAACTTCGTCACCCCGCAGCTGGAGCGCATGTTCGCCTCTGAAGACCTCCTCTCCGCCTTTGATGTGGACCTCATACGCCCCGAGGCCCTGCTGTGGCAGACGGGCTACCTCAGCATCCAAGAAATCCACCATACGCCTTCCGGATTGATGTACTACCTCGGCGTTCCCAACCATGAGGTACGCACGGCCCTGGGCCGCGCCCTCATGCTCTTCTGGCACCCCCAGGCCGCAGAGGTCCTCGAGCAAGGGCTCTCCCTCTACAGCTGGCTTGCCACCGGCGATGCCCCCGCCCTGCGAGACCATTTTGTGCGTCTTTTTGCCTCCATCCCCCACAGCTGGTACGACACCAGCCCCATGGCCCGCTACGAAGGCTACTATGCCAGCGTCTTCTATAGCCACCTTGCCTCTCTGGGACTGGCCATCACCGCCGAAGACGTCTCCTCCGAGGGACGCTGTGACTTGGCGGTTCGTTTTGGAAGCCGCGTCTATGTCTTCGAATTCAAGGTCGTGGACGGCGACGCCCCCACTGGCGCGGCCCTGGCCCAGCTCAAGGCCAAAGACTATGCCGCCAAGTACCGCGCCCCAGGCGTCCATGTCCTGGAGATCGGCGTGGAGTTTTCCAAAACAAAGCGCCAGATCGTCGGCTGGGAGGTGGGGGGATGATACCCCAGACCAAGCCAACCCGTCTCTTCCCGACACCGAGCACCACCCCATGACAACGACCCAGAGCGATCCTTCCTGCGGCCACGAGATGCCCTCCGCCCCAGCGCCGGTATTCCGCCACGTGGCCATCGTCCACTATTGGCTCACCGCTATGGGTGGCGGCGAGCGGGTACTGGGGGCCCTCCTCGACCTCTTTCCCCACGCCACGATCTTCACGCATGCCCTCAACCCAGAGGTCCTCCCCCCAGGGCTGCGCCAACGATCCATCTCCACCACGTGGATCGCCCGACTGCCGGGCGCCCGCCGCCGTCCGCAACTCTATCTGCCGTTCATGCCCTTGGCCCTCGAGTCCCTCGACCTTCGCGACTTTGACCTTGTCATCTCCTGCGAATCAGGCCCAGCCAAAGGGGGTATCCCCCGACCGGACGCCCTCCACCTCTGCTATTGCCATTCTCCCATGCGCTACCTCTGGGACTTGGCCCCCCAGTACTGCTCCCAACTGGGGCCCCTTAGACGCCTTTTATGGGCACCCCTTGCCCACTACCTCCGCCTCTGGGATACGGTAAGCGCTACCCGCCTCGACGCAGTCGCCGCTAACTCCGCTTTTGTCGCCGCACGGATCCGCCGCGCGTGGGGCAGAGCGGCCCGCGTCATCCATCCTCCCGTGGACGTGGACTTTTGGGCCGCCGAGCCGCGCATCCCCCAGGATTTCTACCTCGTGGCTGGACGTCTCGTGCCCTACAAGGCCCCTCACCTCGCCATGGAAGCCTGCCGCATCCTCGGCCGACCGCTGGTCGTGGCCGGTGATGGTCCCATGCTCGCCGAATTGCGCCGCACTGCCGGGCCGATGGTGACGTTCACCGGCCGCATCTCCGATGACGAACTGCGGCGCCTCCTGGCCCGGGCCCGGGCCCTTCTCTTCCCAGGGGTAGAAGACTTTGGCATGCTCCCGGTGGAGGCCATGGCCTGTGGGACTCCAGTCGTGGCCCTTGCCCGCGGCGGGGCATTGGAAACCGTTCGCGATGGCCACACCGGCATCCTCGTCCCTGAGC
Organism: uncultured Desulfomicrobiaceae bacterium; assembly: GCA_937989665.1. GTDB lineage: Bacteria > Desulfobacterota > Desulfovibrionia > Desulfovibrionales > Desulfomicrobiaceae > Thermodesulfomicrobium. The sequence continues at coordinate 71,497 of CALKRN010000010.1, forward strand.
CCAGCGCCACGGCCTTTGCCCAGGGGATCCGGCATCTCGAGGCCCTCCAGGCCCAGGGCGGCCTGTCCCCCGAACCTCTCCGCGACCATGCCCGCAACTTTGCCCCCGCGGTCTTTCGGCAGCGCATGGAAACCTTGATTCAGTCTGCGTGGAACGCCAAACAATGTCTCCTGCCCTCCAGATGACCCTCATCGTCCTCCTCGCCGATTGCGCGGCCCTCGTTGTGGCCGCTGCCGGGGCTGTGGGCCTCCGTTGGGCCTGGGGAGGGAGGCCTCGTGCTCGTCCCCCTCGGTCGGGCCACCGTGCGCCGGTTTGGCCAGCGCTGGCCAGCCTGGGGCTACCCCAAGGTGATCGTCAATTATGCCCCCCAAACCGTCGCCCGATTTCTCCACCACCTCCCCGCCTCGGCCTCCGACTCGTGGCCGTGTGCGGCCAAACCCTACCCCTACCCTCGCACCTAGCCCCATGCACCACCGTGGAGACCCTCCCCCACTTTCCCGAGACCGTAGCCATCCTCGTCCACCCGCCAACGTCCCTTTTCCAGGCCACCTCCACCCCCCTCTCCCACTTTGGTCGCGTCCTCGTCCTCCCAGACATCGCAGGGTGAGCCACCCTCTGGACCGATGCCCGCGACCTCGGCGGACTGCTCGCCCTTGATGTCCGCGTCAAACTCCTTGACCCCACCGCCAATGCATCAAACGCCTCCTCGACCTCGTCGGCGTCCTCCTACTGGCGCCACTCGCCCTGCCCCTTATGGCCGCCATCGCCCTCCTCGTCCGCTTCGACTCCCCTGGCCCAGTCTTCCTTCGCCACGAACGCATCGGCTACGGCAGCCGCAGCATCGGTATCTGAAAGTTTCGCTCCATGCACACCACCGCCGAAGCCACCTTCAAGACATGCCTCGCCCGCGATCCCCTCTTGCAAGCCGAATGGGAAACGTGCCATAAATTGCGATGTGACCTGCGGGTTCCCCGAGTAGACCGTTGGCTGCGCCGCACCAGCCTCGACGAACTCCCCCAGCTGTGGAACGTCCTCACCGACGACCTCTCCCTCGTCGAACCACGCCACGGCCCATTGTCTGGGACGAGGTCGCCAAACACGACGCCGAAGGCTTTGCCCTCTACCAACGGGTTCGGCCAGGCCTCACCGGCCGATGGCAAGTCTCGGGTCGGTCGAGCACGAGTTACGCCGAACGCGTGGCCCTCGATACCTACTACGCCCGCAATTGGTCTGTGTGGCTGGACCTCTCTATCCTTGCCAAGACTCCAGCCGCCCTTGTTGCCCTCGATACTGCCTGCTAAGGAGATTTTATGGCGCGCATCAGCTTCTTCTTCCCGGTCCCAGGGTGGGACCCCAATTTTGGCTTCGTGGAATCCACCACCGAACAGACCACCACGACGGATTCAAATGGCGCCACCGTGACCACGGTGACGGAAACAACCCAAAGAACCACATGGGCATTCCCTTTCGAGTCCTGGGCCGAAAAGCTCATTATCATCAATTCCGTCCTCACCACGACGAAGACCACAGGCGCCGGGCCCACCACCACCATCGAGAAGGTCGACGGCCCCTTCACCGCCATCCTGGAAGGCAAATTCCGCTTCTTCGACGATACCAAGCCCTACGTGAAGTCCGGGGTCGTCTCCAAGATCTCCTACCTCTACAACAACGGCAGCTATCTCATCGCCACGGACTTTGCCGAAGATGTCCATACCATCCTCGCTTTTATCTCGGCCAACGACAACCTCGGCCTCATCGACTACCTCATGGGCGGATCGGACACGATCCAACTCTCCGCAGGGGCGGACTATCTCCACACCCATGCCGGCAACGACACGATCAAATGTGGTGCAGGCGATGACACGGTCTTTGGCGAAGAGGGCAACGACACCTTCTGGGGCCACGGGGGCAACGACACCCTCCACGGCGGTGTAGGACTGGACACCGCCTGCTTCACCGGCACTAGGGCGCAGTACACCGTCACCCTCCAGGGGCCTGGCACCGCTGTCGTAAGCGGGCCAGAGGGGATCGACACCTGCACGGACATCGAACGCCTCGTCTTCTCCGACTTGGCCCTGGCCCTCGACATCCATGGCAAGCCCGCCCAAGCCTTCCGCCTCTACCAAGCGGCTTTTGACCGCACCCCGGACCTCTCTGGCCTGGGCTACTGGATCGCCCAACTCGACGGCGGCATGGACCTTACCGAAGCCGCCGCCCGCTTTGTGGATAGCGCCGAATTCCGGGCCATGTACGGCACCGATCCCTCCAACCACGAGTTTCTCACTACCCTCTACCAGCACGTCCTCCACCGCGCCCCGGACCCCGCTGGCCTTGCCTGGTGGGAAGAGACCATGGCCACGGACCCCTCCCGCACCAAGGCCCGCGTCCTCGCCGAATTCTCCGAAAGCCCGGAAAACATCCTCCAGGTGCAGGGGCTCATCGCCGGCAGCATCGCCTACCTCCCCTGGGCCTAAACACTGGGGCCCGGTGCCCCCCACCGGGCCCCGGAACGAGGCAGGACCTGGGGACGGCAAGGCCATCGGCCTTTCCCCCACCCGGTTGCCCTACCGGGGCCCCCCTCATCCGCCATAGCGCCCTCCCCTCCTCCCCCATGCGTCTCGTCATCGATACCATCCCCCTCCTTGGCCCCCGTACCGGGGTGGCCACCTATACCCGTCAGGTGTGCCAGGGCCTTCTCGCCCTCGGTTGGCAGCCGGTCTTCTACGCTGGCCGTTTCTCCCGCACCCTGCCCGCCCCCCG
>CALKRN010000011.1 GCA_937989665.1 uncultured Desulfomicrobiaceae bacterium
TGCCTACCCAATCACCACATAAACAGCTGAGGGGGCGAACATGAACGATGTCATGAAAAGTCGGCTGCCGACGCTGCCGCCAACGCTGCCGAACCTGCCGACGACGCAGGTGCTCTCGGCCGTCTCATGGATCGAATCCTACCTGCAATACAAGCAGGTCCAGGCGCGTGAAGAGACCCGACGGGAGGAGATACGCGCTCAGGCTAAACTCGAAATCGAGCGCATACGTGCTCAAGCCGAGGTGATCCGCGAGTACCTTGCACAAGTCTTTGCCGAGCGGCGCGAGATCTATCTCAAAGGCTTTGAGATTTTGGATGCAGCCATCGAAAACAAAGACACGCAGGCTATCCAGGCAGGGTTGGGGATTGTCCTTACCGTGATCAGGACCTCGCCCTTACAGCAGGCTCTCGAAGTCATGCAGCAGGTGAAAAACCGCAAGCCTGGAGAGCTCATCGAGCTGTAGAAGCGTTCCTGCGCGTTGCCGCGAGCGAAGTGTCGGATCACTGATGGACGGGTAGGCCATGGCTAATGCCATGGGCCTACCGCGTCGGAGGGCGAGTTGGCAGCGCAGATGAGAAAGGCGCGAAGAACGCGTCACGGAAACGCTGAGCGCTCAAGAAGCGCTGAAAAATCGGCAAGCAGCATTGATCGCCGGCAAGCCGGCCTCAAGATTGTAGGAGCCTGCTTGCGGGCGAAAATGAAGAACGATTGTAGGAGCCCGCTTGCGGGCGATGGGAGGGGCGATGGTCAGCCCGCGCGTGAACGCCGCGCGCCCTCGCAGGCATTTATTCAGTGTTTCCTTAAGTAACGGCCCTGAAGGTTGTAGGGACCTTGATCGTGCCAAGAGGTGGAGAGATACGGCCCCCCATTGCAGGGGGGCCGTTTTTTAGTGCATTTGGCTCAGCAAGGCGTCGGTCTTGAGAGTCACTTCTTGAAGCACAGGTCCAAAATCCACACTGAAATATTGTTCGGGAATGGTAGCCCGCTTTTGGAAGAGGCTGATGGCAGAGTTAAAAACAGCGCCGCTTTCCGTGGCAAGGTAATCCGCGAGTTTGAGCAGAAAGATGAGGCCTAGGGCATCGTCGCGCACAAGGCGATGGTGCCCATAGACCGCCAGCTGGATATCCTTGGCAAATCCCCAAAGTTTGAGTGCCTTGGCGCTGACCACCGGGTGGGTCATGCCAAAGAGTCGTTCTTCTGCGTCCAAAGGAGATTCCTCAGCGGTGATCCACGTGGTCATGAGTTCGGCAAAGGCGTCGGGGGCGAGCTTGGCCATGATCAAATAGCCGATGTCGTGAAGAAGTCCGGTAATATAGGCGCTCTCCCGTTCTTCGTCGATCAAAGGAAATAGATGGGGAAAATACACGGGAATATACTGGCAAAGATAGGCAGTTGTCAGGCTATGTTTCCACAGTTTCCGCAGGGCAAATCCTTTGGGGAGCGTGGTTTCGGCGAAGGACTGGGTGAGGCTGAGGTAGTACACGATGCCCCGGACTTCCTGCAGGCCGAGACGTACGAGGGCTTTGAGTGGAGACGTCACCTTTTCCACTCCGCGGTACATGGGCGAGTTGGCCGTTGCCATGATACGGGCACAGAGCACAGGTTCGGCGCTCATGGCCTCGGCGATCTCCGCAAGTGTAGCGTTGCGGGAGCCGAGAAGTTGCCATAAGCGGAGCACTGCGGGTTTGATGGGAGGCAGATCGTGGTCGGTGAGGGAGTCGAGTTGGAGCATACGTTCGCACAGCTAGAATACGAGAATTCATCTCTCTTTAGACATCCAAGCCAGGAAACTCAAGAGATAAATTTGCGACAACGAGGAGAAGAGGAGTGCACGTCACTTTTTTAGGGGCCGCGCGGACAGTAGCGGGGTCATGCTATGTTGTACAAAGTGAGGGGCTTCGTTTTGCGGTGGATTGCGGCCTACATCAAGGCAATCGGGCGATTGAGCTTCGTAATTGGGATGAGGGCAACGTGTACCGTCCTCAAGAGATCGATTTTATCCTTCTCACTCACGCCCACGTGGACCATTGCGGCCTTTTACCCCGTTTGGTGCGCCGTGGTTTCGCGGGACCGGTGTACACCACGGCCCCCAGTCGAGACTTGGTGGAGATCCTCCTCGAAGACAGTGCCCATATTCAAGAAATGGAAGCACGCTGGCGGAGCATGAAAAAGCAGCGCTCCGGCGGCTTGCCGGAACCACCCCTGTACACCGTGGAGGATGCCCAAGCGGCCGTACGGCAGCTGCGTGTGGTGGCCTATGGTGAGGAGTTTTCTCCTGCCCCGCGGGTTCGGGTGGTGTTTCGAGACGCTGGCCACATTTTAGGCTCGGCCTTTCTTGAAATTTGGGTGCAGGAAGGCCCTCGCGAGACCAAGCTCGTTTTTTCTGGCGACTTGGGACGAACCAACCAACTCTTAGTCCCAGACCCGTGGGTCATCGATGCTGCGGATTTTCTCTTTTTGGAATCTACCTACGGGAATCGCGATCACAAAAACGAGGCCACAAGCCGCGACGAGCTCGCGGAAGCCATCCAGTACAGCTACCGTCACGGCGAGAAAGTCATCATCCCGAGTTTTGCTGTCGAGCGTACCCAGGAGCTTCTGTACTCCCTCTACCTGCTCGCCAAAGAAGGCCGCTTGCCAGCAGACATGCCGGTGTTTTTGGATAGTCCCCTCGCCATTAAGGCAACGAAGATCTACCGCGAGCACACGCGTTTTTACGATGCAGACGCCCAAGCGATTTTGGCGGCGGGTGAGGACCCGCTTGCCGTCCCTGGGTTGCGCTTGGCCCAGAGTGTGGAGGAATCTCGCGCCATCAACGAATATCGGGGGCCGGCCATCGTCATTGCAGGCAGCGGCATGGCCAATGCCGGGCGCATCAAGCACCATTTGCGCCACAACATCTGGCGTCCTGGGGCGGCCGTCGTGTTCGTGGGGTTTCAAGCGCAGGGAACGCCCGGCCGGCGTATTGTCGATGGCGCGCAAACCATCCGCCTTTTGGGGGAGAACTTGGCGGTACGAGCGAGGGTGTTTACCATCGGCGGCTTTTCCGGGCACGCGGGCCGCAGCCAACTGCTTCAATGGCTTGGACATTTTCGCTCTCGGCAGATGGAGGTGTACTTAATCCACGGGGAGTACAGCGCCCAACAGGAATTGGCCCAAGTTATTAGTGAACGTTTTGGGTATGCGGTGCACATCCCTGACTATCTCGATGAGTGTACTTTGGAGGTCGGCGGTGCCTTCCAGCTGACCTCTCGCCAAAAGTTGGCCCCGCGCATCGATTGGGAGTTTTTGTTGGACGAGGTGCAGGGCAAATTGGGGCAAGTGCACGAACGAATCCGCTATTTGGAGCAGCTCGAGGCCACAAGTCAGGTGGAGATCCGGGGGTCGATTCTCGATATCCATTCCAAGCTTTTGGAAATTCTTTCGGAATTACGGGCCGCGGAGCCTACGCCCCTCCAGGATAAGTAATGCGGATCATCGCCGGGAAATTGAAGGGACGCGTCTTGCAGTCCGCCCATGGTCCTGGCTACCGGCCGGCCACCGGCCGAGTCCGCGAGGCATTGTTTTCCTCCTTGGGATCGCTGGGAGTGGTGTGGGAGGGTGCCCGGGTGCTTGATTTATTTGCTGGCAGCGGCTCCCTAGGTCTGGAAGCGGCAAGCCGGGGGGCGGGTCGGGTGTTGTTGGTGGAGCGTGCGGCAGCCGCAGTGCGCGTTCTCTTCGCCAATGTGAAGGCGCTGGGCATTGCTCGGGATCAGGTCCAGGTAGTACGCATGGACGTTCGGCGGTGGGTTGCCCAGGCAGAGGGAACGTGGGACGTGGTCTTTGTTGACCCTCCGTATGGCCAAGGACTCTTGGCCCCGGTGCTGGCTGAAATACCCCGCCTCTTGGCCCCAGGGGCCATGGTCGTTGCAGAAATGGAGGCATCCCTTCCACCGCCTCCCACTTTTTTGATGTTAGTTCGTAATGTTCTCTATGGACAGACAAGGATTTGTATATGGCAGAACGAATAGCTATTTATCCGGGGACGTTTGATCCCATGACCAATGGACACGTGAGCATCGTACGTCGTAGTCTTGATATTTTTGATCGTGTTATTGTTGCTGTAGCAAAATATTCTGGAAAAAATCCTCTTTTTTCTTTAGAAGAACGAGTCAAAATGATTAAAGAAGTATTTCATGCTGATAATAGAATTATTGTTGAATCTTTTTCTGGTTTATTAGTTGAATACGTTGAAAGTCGTAAAGTAAACACAATAATACGTGGTTTACGAGCTGTTTCTGATTTTGAATATGAATTTCAAATGGCTCTTATGAATAGAAAACTAAATCCTAAAATACATACAGTTTTTATGATGACAGATTATAAGTGGTTATATATTAGTTCAACTATTATCAAAGAAGTTGCAAGGCTTAATGGAAGTATTGATGGATTAGTTCCTGATCCGATATTGAGATGGATACGTAATAAATTGCTCGAGATATGAATGCATCTAGAGTTATTTGCGTCGTTGGAGCGACGGGTACAGGGAAGAGTGCTGCTGCATTGCATTTGGCCAAGGTCTTCAACGGCGCAATCATCAATTGTGACTCACGCCAGGTCTATGCCCACGTGCCTATTGTCACCGCCCAGCCGACGGCGGAGGAGCGGGCTCGGTGTCCGCATCTGCTCTACGGCTACCTGCCCTTGGAGGTTCCGGTGCAGGCGGGATCGTTTGCCCAAGAACTCGCTGAGGCGGTGGACCAGGTGCGGGCGATGGGGCGATTGCCGATAGTGGTGGGGGGGACAGGGTTGTACTTGCGGGCCTTTATCAAGGGAATCGCCCCGGTGCCCCCTATCCCCTCTGCGGTGCGCGCGGATGTCCTTGCCCGATGTGCTGCCTACGGCCCCGTCGTCCTGCATCAGCGTTTAGCTGAGGTTGACCCGGTCAGTGCCGCGCGCATCCACCCCCATGATGCCCAACGGATTTGCCGTGCCTTAGAGGTGGTTGAGGCTACTGGAGAACCCCTTTCCCGATGGCATGAGCGCACGCGGCCCGCAGGACAGGTCCAGCCGCTACTCCTTGGCCTTGCCACGACCTTGAATAGGCTCACCCCGCATTTGGAGCGGCGCATTGAGGCCATGCTCCAGGCTGGGGCTTTCGAAGAGGTCGCGCGGGCATGGACCCTTTGCCCGCGGCGGGATGCCCCTGGTTTTTCTGGAATTGGTTGTGCAGAACTTTTGGCTGTCCTGCACGGGGAAATGGACCTGAAAACCGCTCAAGCGCTCTGGTTGGCTAATACCCGTGCCTATGCCAAGCGGCAGCTGACGTGGTTCCGGAAGGAGGAGGTCACCTGGTTTGCCCCTGATGACCTCGCCGGGATGGTGGCGTGGCTTCAGATGTCGTTAGGAAGGGCAGCATGAGCACGCCGTTGCGCTTTGCCCACAGGGCGTTTGTTACGCCCATGCGCAGTGGGCATTGGGAGCCCCAAATTCCAAGAGCATGAACAAATCGTGCCCTTGTTTTGGCCAAACTTGGTTTGTGGGAGCCCTCCTGGGTCACGAGGAGGAGTGATCGGCTTGCTTGGTTTCGGCGTCTTTTTTGGGACTGACGTCGATTTCTTCTGGTTCGCTCGTGGCTTTCTTGAAATTTTTGATGGCCTTACCCATGCCAGCGCCAATTTCCGGCAGCCGATTAGCGCCAAAAATGATGAGGACAATAACCAAAATGATGATGAGCTCCGGAATGCCGATGCCGAACATGCCTACCTCCTTGGGGTGGATGGCCCTCCCCTAGTGCGGCGACCGGGAGTGGTCAAGCTGAGGCAGGTTCCACCTGAGTTGTTCGGGGCTTGTTTTCTGGCTTGGTTTTTGTGCGCAGGAGCTATAGAATCGATTATTGCGAGGCGCGCCATGAAAGATGTACCACTTCGTTTGCCCGGACAGGGCTGCCGTCATTGGGTGTGGGGGCATTGCTGGTGGACTGAAGCCGAGAACCCTGGCTGGGATGAACGTCGAGTGTGTCGGGTCTTAGCGGCACTCTTCCGGACCTATGATGGTGCCTTGGCAGCGCAGGAGGCCGGAGTATCAGGGGCTTTGGCTGCTTGGGCCCGATGGGGGGATGGGGTACTTTTGTCGCCCTGGGAGTGTCCGGACTTCCAAGAGGGGGAGGAAACGGTGACCTGCGTATTTTTGCGGGGGGCGGTGTGTGTGCTCCGCCTGCCGCTCTGTGGCGGCCGCTGCGCACAGTATCAACGAGAGCGTTTCTGAGGGGGTATATGCATCTTCCTGCCTTCATTCATTTTCCGTGGCTTCACCCTCGTTTGGCCCCTCCCCGTCTCCCGGTAGAGTGCGCTTTTTTGGACCCGGGGATGTCGGTGGCTGGGGGGCAGTACCGTACCTGGCGTCCTCAGTGGCCGTACACCGATGCCCAGGTGCAGCGTATCGTGGAAGAATATCTGCGCCGGGCCACAGAGTCAGCCCATCCGAGCGATCTTGTGGCTCACCTGGCGATGGGCGTGGATGATTTGTACTCGGATTCGAGCATGGAGATTCGTGCCCAGCTTACAGGATGGGTCGTGCCAGGGGATGCCGAGGAAAACCACCTCCGCCAGGCCCAGGTATTCTTGGCCTTAGAACTTACTCGAGAACGGGCAATGGTGGACCTCATGGAGCAGCAGCAGCGTTTGGATCAGGCCCAACACCAGTGGCGAGAAACCCTCGGACTCGAGGGCAACGACCTTCTCGCCCCGGAAGCGGTAGGGCTTGCCGTGGCGAGTCCAGCGAAGGAGTGGGACTGGCGCCCTCTGCTTGGGATTGTGGATTCGGTGCTGCCGCCATCCGTGCCCCTGCTGGTGGCAGATCCGGAGGTTGTCGCGCAGTGGCGCGCAGCTGGAGTTGGAGAGACGCCGGCGGATGAACCAGGCCTGGCCTGGTGTCGATTAGAGGGAACCGTGGTTCGTGCCTTGGGCATTGCTCCCCGTGGGGAGATGTCCGGGAGGAACGTGGCACTGGTCATTTCAAGAGGAGAGGCAGAATGAACACAGAGCAATTAGGCGTGCGGATTCAGCGATTTCGGGAACTGGCGGAAATGACACGAGAGACATTGGCCGAACGCAGTGGACTCTCAGTTGAATTTATTCGACGCCTTGAAGAAGAATCTATTTATCCTTCTTTGGGTCCATTGCTGAAGATAGCGAGAGCATTGGGACTTCGATTGGGGACCTTTCTCGACGATGAATTTGGTCACGATCCATTGATCGTGCGCATCAACGAACGACGCCAAGAACTCCACATGCGGGGTGCAGATTGTTCTGTGGGGATGACCTTCTATTCTTTGGGGAAGGGAAAGAAAGATAGACATATGGAACCATTTTTTATCGAGCTCGTGCCACAAAAGTCTTCGTGCGATACAACGCTCTCCAGTCATGAAGGAGAAGAATTTTTGGTGGTTACAGAAGGCCAAGTGGAAATTATTTATGGCCAGGAGAGATATGTTCTTGGGGCGGGAGATTCTATCTATCTCAATTCCATTGTGCCCCACTTGGTACGCTGTCAAGGCAATACCCCCGCGTCGATGTATGCGGTATTGTACTTACCGGAATAGGAGTATGCCATGGATCGTCCTGCACTGCGTGCCATCACACTTGGTCAGATGCTTGATGAAGCTATTGCTCAGTACCCTGATAATGAGGCTGTTGTTTATGTGGATCGCAATTTCCGGCTTACCTATCGGGAGTTTGGTAAACTCGTCGATGAAGTAGCGAAGGGCCTTATGGCCCTTGGGGTACAAAAAGGAGAAAAAGTCGCCATTTGGGCCTCCAACGTCCCCTATTGGGTGGTATTCCAATTCGCCACCGCGAAAATTGGGGCGATTTTGCTTACGGTCAATACCTTCTATAAATCTGCAGAGCTTGAATACCTGCTGAAGCAATCGGAGTCAGAAAATCTTGTCCTCATCGATTCGTTCCGTGATACGGATTATATCCAGATCGTGTACGATCTCGTGCCCGAGCTCAAAACCCAACAACGGGGATATCTCCGCAGTGGGCGATTCCCGGACCTCAAGCGCGTCATCTTTCTTGGGCCGGAAAAACATCGCGGTATGTATTCTATTCCAGAAATTTTCAGTATGTCCCGGATGGTAAGCGAAGAAGAATATCAAGCCAGACAAGCAAGTTTGGACCCTCATGATGTCGTTAATATGCAATACACCTCTGGTACAACAGGATTTCCAAAAGGGGTTATGCTCACACACTACAATATTGGAAATAACGGATATTGGATTGGTGAAAATCAGCGCTTTACCCATCGAGATCGAATTTGCTTGCCTGTACCACTTTTTCATTGTTTTGGATGTGTCCTTGGAGTACTGGCAGCAGTCAGCCATGGAGCAACATTGGTCATTCTCGAGAGTTTTAATCCATTGTTGGTTCTATCTTCAATAGAAGAAGAACGTTGCACTGCCCTATACGGTGTTCCAACTATGTTTATTGCTGTTCTCGAACATCGCTCCTTTGAGCGTTATGATCTTTCCTCGTTGCGCACAGGTATTATGGCGGGAGCTCCTTGTCCGGTTCCAGTCATGGAGAAGGTTATTGAGAAAATGCATATGCGCGAGATCACCATCTGCTATGGACTCACGGAGGCCTCGCCAGTGATGACCCAAACTCGGGTGAATGATACCATTGAGCAACGCACCCAGACTGTAGGACGGGCGATGCCTGAAATTGAGGTCACCATTCGCGACCCTGAAACCAACCAGCCGCTCCCACCGGGTGTCCAGGGCGAGGTGTGCTGCCGGGGCTACAATGTCATGAAGGGGTACTACAATAATCCTGATGCTACGGCCGCGGCCATCGATGCCGAGGGTTGGCTTCATTCTGGAGATCTCGGCACGATGGATGAACAGGGATATGTGCGGATTACAGGCCGGCTCAAAGATATGATCATCCGCGGAGGAGAAAATATTTATCCTCGTGAGATTGAGGAATTCCTCTATCGCATGGAAGGCATCAAAGATGTCCAGGTTGTAGGGGTCCCCAGCCGAAAATATGGTGAGGAAGTCGGCGCTTTTATTATTCTTAAAGATGGTTTTGATTACGCTCCTGAAGATATCAAAGATTTTTGTCGAGGCAAAATTGCTCGCTACAAAATACCTAAATACATCGCTTTTGTAGATGAGTACCCCATGACCGCGAGTGGTAAAATCCAGAAGTACAAATTGCGAGAGCTGGCTGCGAAGATGTTTCCGGAGGCAATGCAATGAACCCAACGTCAGCCCAGCCTCCAAGGCAGGTGCTTGATATATTGTGCCGGATACGAGGTCTTATTTTTGACTGTGACGGTGTGTTGTTTGACTCGCGAGCGGTCAATCGGGTGTATTACAATTTTATTCTAGAACAGCTAGGACTTCCTCCTATGGATGCTGAAGCTGAGGCGTATGCCTATATGCATACTGTAGATCAAGCTTTGGCTTATCTTGTGCCAGAAGAACAGCTGCCCCAGGCTCAGTCATTACGTGATCATATGAGTTATAGTGAGTTTATTGATCGCATGATTCCAGAGCCTGGGGTACATGCACTCCTTGAGCTCCTCCATGACCAAGGCATACGGCTTGCTATCAATACGAATCGCAAAAGTTCTATGGAAATGGTCTTGGAACGCTTTGGCATGGACCACTTGTTCCATCCCGTCGTCACGGCGGCCCTGGTGGCTCGTCCTAAACCTGACCCAGAAGGATTGCGCTTCATTCTTTCGGTCTGGGCGATCCCGCTTGAGGCTGTGGCCTATGTGGGCGATTCGGAGGTGGACGCCCAGACCGCCCACGCGGCCGGAGTGCCGTTTTGGGCCTATCGTAACCCTGGGCTTCCTGCCCAGCTTCATGTGGACAGTTTCCACGAACTGCGGCATTGGTTTCTCTACATTACAGGTAATGCCTCTGGGGCGAGACCCTGAATCCAACCGATGGCAAGGAGATGCCATGGCTTTTCTCACGAGTTTGGTGAGTGCATTGTATGCGGTGGTGGATACGGTGCTCTCTTTGTATTTTTGGATTGTTTTGGCTGCTGTTGTACTCTCTTGGGTTAATCCTGATCCGTATAACCCAATTGTTCGAGGGATTCGTTCTCTGACTGATCCTGTTTTTTATCGTATCCGCAAGTGGATGCCATTTACGTACCTGAGTGGTATTGATTTTTCTCCTATTGTTATCATATTGGTTATCAAATTTGTGCAAATTTTTTTGGCTCAACTCATTGGAAGGATGATATATTTTTAGATATACACGGCTAGAATGGCCGAGATGTTGTATAAAGATTGGTCGAGTACACATCAACTAAGGAGAACACTATGGAACAGCAAGAACTCGAACTTATAGAATTGCATATCGCTACAGATCCAGAACTTAAGAAATTATGGGAAGAGCATGTTATGTTCGAGAAAATCCTCGAAAAATATGCTAGTAAAACAGTTCTTACTCCTTCGGAAGAAATGGAGATGAAGGAATATAAAAAGAAAAAATTAGCAGGAAAGACCAAAATTCAAGAGCTGCTGAAGAAATATAAACGTAAGGAGTAGATACGATGGCTTACACCGGCGCCCAAATTCTTTTAGAATGTTTACTGCAAGAAGGGGTGGACCTCATTTTCGGCTACCCCGGGGGAGCGATCATCGACATCTATGACGAGCTTCCCAAGTACCCCATTCGGCATATCCTCGTGCGCCATGAGCAAGGGGCTGTCCATGCCGCGGATGGATATGCCCGGGCGTCGGGTAAAGTAGGTGTATGTTTGGTCACTTCCGGTCCTGGGGCCACCAATACGGTAACTGGCATTGCCACTGCCTATATGGATTCGGTCCCCATCGTTGTCTTCACCGGGCAGGTGCCCACGCATCTTATCGGCAACGACGCCTTTCAAGAAGCCGATATTGTGGGCATTACCCGCCCGTGCACCAAGCATAATTATTTGGTTAAGGACGTACGCCAGCTTGCCTTCACCATCAAGCAGGCCTTTTATTTGGCGCGCACTGGTCGCCCTGGTCCCGTACTGGTGGATCTGCCGAAAGATGTCATTCGGGCCACGACAGAATTGGAGTACCCTGCGACCATGACGATGCGCAGCTACAATCCCAACTACTCCCCGAATCGCAAACAACTGCGGCGGGCAGCAGAGCTCATCGCCGCAAGCTCCCGCCCGGTGGTCTATGCAGGTGGCGGGGTAGTGGCTGCGGACAGCGCGGCAGAGCTTACCCAGATGGCCCGGACATACCAGCTGCCGGTCACAACGACCCTCATGGGATTAGGGGCCTTTCCCGGCACGGATCCGTTGTGGCTTGGGATGCTCGGTATGCATGGGACCTACACGGCCAATATGGCAATACACAACTCGGATTTACTTATCTCTGTTGGGGCCCGCTTCGATGATCGTGTTACCGGCCGCGTAGATGCCTTTGCCCCAAAAGCGAAGATCATCCATTTTGACATTGACCCTACTTCTATTAGTAAAAACGTCGGCGTAGATGTCCCCATCGTGGCCGATTGCCGGCAAGGACTTTTGGGTCTTATGGAAGAATTGGCCCGTATTCCTGGAGTAGATTGGCGGGCGAAGCATGCGGCATGGATTGAAGAGCTCACAGCCATGCAGCAAGCACATCCGCTCACCTATTCGCAAGAAGGACAGTACATTAAACCACAATGGGTGGTGGAAAAGATCTATAGCATCACGCAAGGCGAGGCCATCATTGCGACGGAAGTGGGGCAAAATCAGATGTGGGCCGCCCAATTTTACCGCTACACGAAGCCGCGAACCTTCTTGTCTTCCGGTGGGTTGGGGACCATGGGCTATGGATTCCCAGCCGCCATTGGAGCACAGCTGGCCTTTCCTGATCGCCTTGTCATCGATATTGCGGGGGATGGCTCTATCCAGATGAATATCCAGGAGCTCGCCACGGCCGTGAGCTACCAGATCCCGGTCAAGGTAGTGATCCTCAACAACGGCTATCTCGGTATGGTACGGCAGTGGCAGGAGCTCTTTTACAACAAAAATTACTGCGCCACCTGTCTCCACACCAATCCGGATTTTGTCGCGTTGGCGCGGGCTTACGGCGCCGAGGGATTCTTGGTGGAGCGTCCTGAGGAGGTGGAGCCGACACTTCGCCAGGCCTTTGCCCATCCTGGTCCGGTGTTCGTGGACGTCCGTGTGGAGCCTGAGGAAAACGTTGCTCCCATGGTGCCCGCTGGTGCGGCCTTGTCCGAAATGCTTTTGGTGTAGGAGGCAGTCATGCGGCATGTCCTTTCGATTTTGGTGGAAAACGAACCAGGAGTCCTTTCCCGCGTGGCTGGGCTCTTTAGTGGTCGGGGTTTTAACATTGAATCTCTCAATGTCGGCCCGACCTTGGACCCAACGGTCTCGCACATGACGATTGTCACTGTGGGTGATGACCAAATTATCGAACAAATTATCAAACAACTCCATAAACTTATTTCAGTCATCAAGGTGGTAGACCTTTCGCAAGAACAGGCGGTGGAGCGCGAAATTGTGTTAGTGAAGGTCAACGCCGATGATAGCCGTCGGGCTGATGTGTTACGGATTGTGGATATTTTTCGCTGCAAGGTGGTGGACGTCAGTGTTGATGAATTGACGGTAGAAATCACTGGCGATGGAAAGAAAATCAAAGCTATCGTCACGCTTCTCCAGCGCTTTGGCGTCAAAGAGCTCGTGCGCAGTGGTCCTATTGCCATGCGTCGCAGCATGCAGCTTGTCGATTAACTTCACCAAGGAGCATTCCATGAAGATGTATTACGAAAATGATGCTGATTTGCATATCCTGCATGACAAGACGGTGGCCATTATCGGATATGGAAGTCAGGGCCATGCCCATGCCCAAAACTTGCGTGATTCGGGGGTCCGCGTAGTGATCGGACAGCGTCCAGGCGGGGCCAATTGGCGTTTGGCCCAAGAACATGGGTTTAGCCCCATCAGTGCTGCCGAAGCTGCGGCCCAGGCGGACCTCATTATGATCCTTGTCCAAGATCAGTATCAGCCTCAGGTCTATGCCGAGGAAATCCGCCCGCAGTTGACGGCTGGGAAGATGCTCCTTTTTGGGCATGGTTTTAATATCCACTACCATCAAATTATCCCTCCTGCAGACGTGGATGTGGCCCTGGTGGCGCCCAAGGGCCCGGGGCATCTGGTGCGTCGAGAATTTGAGAAAGGGGGCGGGGTGCCGTGTCTGGTCGCTGTGCATCAGGATGCCAGCGGCCAGGCCCTGGCCAAGGCCTTGGCCTATGCGGCGGGTATTGGAGGGACCCGTTCGGGGGTTATCGAGACCACGTTTGCCGAGGAGACGGAAACCGATCTCTTTGGCGAACAGGCAGTGCTGTGTGGCGGGGTCAGTGAGCTGATCCGTGCCGGTTTCGAGACCTTGGTGGAGGCGGGCTACCAGCCCGAAATCGCCTTTTTTGAGTGCATGCATGAACTTAAACTCATTGTAGATTTGCTCTACGAGGGCGGCTTTAAGAAAATGCATCACTCCATCAGTGATACGGCCGAATTTGGCGATTACTGTACCGGGCCCCGGGTCATCGGTGAGGCCTCACGTCAGGCAATGCGCCAAGTATTGCGGGAAATTCAAGACGGCACCTTTGCCCGCACTTGGATTCTCGAGAATAAGGCCGGGCTGCCGTCATTTTTCGCAAAGCGGCGTCAGGCCCATGCCCATTCCATCGAGCAGGTGGGCGACCGACTGCGGGCAATGATGGGCTGGCTCGGTAAGTAGGTTGCTGCCCGCCCCAGCCGGTCTGGGGCGGGATTTCGTTTGCATGGGTGCTCCCTTTGCGTTAGGAGTTCTCCAATCGTAGGCATGGCCATGGAAGTCCCCAGCACCGAGACTCAGATCCTCACCAAGGCCTGGAATCTGTTCTCCCAAGAGAACTTTGCCGGCGCGTATGACCTCTGTTTGGCTGGATATGAGCGAGGCTTCCGCAGCTATGGCCTTGTGCGACTCATGCTCGATAGCCTCAACAAGCTGGGGCGCATCACGGACCAAGCCGAACTCACCATAAAGATTGTCGAGGAGAACGAATATCCTCCGGCGATCGCGGCTAAACTCTACTTTCGTGCTGGGCTTATCTTCCAGCACCAGCACAAACACGATGAGGCCCGTGGATTATTCGAAAAGGTCTTGGCGTTAGACCCGGCCTTTCCGGGGATTGAGCAACGCATCAAAGCGTTGGCCCCGAAACCGGCGGTGGCCAGCAGCCGCTACTCGTACCTGGTAGAGCGCGGCTTCGTCACTCCAGCAGCCCTCACCAAGGCCCTCGAAGCCAAAGACCCGGATGCAGTGCTTTTGAACGAAATGGGCGTTCCCAAAGTTGAATTGGGCGAGAGCCTGGCGCGTTTTTATAAAACCGAGTTCGTACCCTTTAGCGCTACCAAAGAGCCACCCTTTGACCTCTTTGAAAAACGCCGTCTTGATCCAGACTTTCTCAAACGTTTCGGTTGGGTCCCGTTTGAGCAACAGGGCAACCAGATCGTGGTCCTTATGCTCAACCCCTACGATTTAGGGCGGCTCGACGAGATCCGCTTTATTTATGGGACCTCGAGCATCGTCCCGAAGGTCACGCTCTCCCAAGACCTCGAACAATATATCGAGCATTTTTATCGCCAGCTCACTGGTGGCGAAGACTTGGCTTCAGCCTTCGATGAGGAGGTTGCGGGAGATGATGCCGTGGTTGACGCCACCATGGAGGCAGACCTCTCAGAGCAAGACAGCGAAGTCGTGCGCATGGTCAATGCCCTTTTAGTGGAAGCCTGGCGCAAGAATGTCTCGGACATCCATATCGAGCCCAACCCCTTTTCCCGGTATTGTCTCATTCGTTTCCGCATCGATGGAACCTGCCATGAGTTTCGCAAAATACGTCTGGCCCTCGCTCGACCCATTGTCTCGCGCCTCAAGATCATGGCCCATCTCGACATCGCGGAACGTCGGTTGCCGCAAGATGGCAAGATCAAGATCAAACTGCCGGACCGCAATCAGGTGGTAGAGTACCGCATGGCCACCGTCCCGACCATCGAAAACCAAGAAGATGTCGTTCTTCGTGTGCTTGCCTCAGGAAAGCCTTTGCCTTTGGATAAGCTGGGACTGTTGCCGAATAACAAGAAGGCTTTTGAGGCCATGATCCGCAAGCCCTATGGTTTGATCCTCGTGGTTGGTCCTACCGGATCCGGCAAGACGACAACGCTCCATTCAGCGGTGAGCTATATCAACACCCCGGAGCGCAAAATCTGGACGGCCGAGGATCCGGTGGAGATCACGCAGGAGGGGTTGCGTCAAGTGCAGGTCCAACCGAAGATCGGCCTCACCTTTGCCGCGGTACTGCGTTCCTTTCTTCGTGCTGATCCGGACGTGATCATGATCGGCGAGATGCGCGATAAAGAAACCGCCCATATTGGCGTGGAGGCATCCCTCACCGGCCATTTGGTCTTCTCCACCTTGCACACCAACTCCGCCCCGGAGACGGTCACGCGTTTGCTCGATATGGATCTAGATCCCTTTAATTTCGCCGACTCACTCCTGTGCGTCCTCGCCCAACGGCTGGTCAAAACGCTATGCTCCAATTGTAAGGAGGCCTATACGGCAACAGACCAGGAGATCGAGGAGCTCCGCATGGAGTTTGGCCCGGGTTTCGAAACCCATGCAGCAGAATTTCTCGCTTCAGAGCGGATTTTGTACCGCAAAGTGGGCTGTGCGCAGTGTATGGGGAGCGGCTATAAGGGTCGGGTTGGCATTCATGAGCTTATGCTTAATTCCGAAGGCATCAAAACCTCCATCAAATACCGGAAGCCCACCGAAGAAATTCGTGCCCAGGCTGTGGCGGACGGGATGCTTTCCCTCAAACAGGACGGCATCCTTAAGGTCCTTCAAGGACGTACAGACATCGACCAAGTACGGGCCGTTGCGGGATGATCCTTTCAGCCACTCAGCTGCGGGCCATCAAGGAGCGCAACGACGAAGAACTGCGCAAAGGGCGTTATGCCAAACATGGCTACCCGGCCCACACCATCCAAGACCTGCTCCACACCATCGAAGCCCTCAAGAAAGAAAAGAAAAAATGGCAGCACCTTGCTCAGGAGCGCGGGGAAGCCTTGCGACGCATTCGGGAGCTCACCCGCTGTGTGGAGGCCGGGCGGGAGGAAGAGAGTGCCTTGCCGCCACCAAGCACGATTTTGGATTAGAGGATACAGTTCGCCCAATGCCGCACAAAGAGTAGGGCAAAGGAAAGACCGTTCACGAACTCAGGGTTGCCTGGCCAGCGAAGCTCCTCTCTTTTGGGCGAATGACGAAGGCGCACCGAGGCGATTGGAAGCTCCGAAGACATCGAATTCGGCTCCTGAGGGCGCGGGGACGAATCTTCCGCTCTTCTTCCCATATGGGGGGTGTGCCCACCACAACCATCGGCCCATGGCATGGAGTGAGGCGGTTTGAGGGCGCTTTGGGACTGGCGGGGAAAGAAAAATCGTTTTTTGGCGCTAGCCTCTGCTGCAGGCCGGAGAAAAAGACGCTTTTTGGATTCGCCAGGGGAGAAAAAACCGCCTAGGCTCTCTCTCGGCGTTGCACGCCAAGCTCTTGTGTCCAAGGCAAGACTTCCGGCGCAGAGACAAACCGCCTCGGTCATCCCTCGGCGGTTTGTTTCATGGTCGGGGCTGGTATCTTAGCTCGCAAAGGCCTTTTCAAAGTTCGGCACGACCTGTTTCTTGCGGGACATAACCCCGGGCAGCCAGGCACGGCCGTTTTGAGGTTTGACGCCAAATGCCTTCTCTACCACGGATTCATCGTCCGAGACAATGAGCATTTCCGAGCCTTCTTTCATGATATCCGTCAGGAGCAGGAACACCGAATGGTTGCCCTTCTCTTCCTTCAGTTTCTTAATGTCGGCCTCGAGATCCGCCTTCACAGCATCGAGGATGGAGAGGTCCACGACTTCCAACTGGCCGATGCCAACCATCTTGCCGCTCATGTTGAAGTCTTTGTAGTCCCGCATGACGAGGTCACGGGCCGGTGTGCCCTCCACCGCGGACTTGACCTTGAACATAGCCAGACCCAGAGCGTTGAGGTCGGTCTCGCCAGCGATCTTGGCCAGGGCTTCGGCGGCCTTTTTGTCCGTATCCGTGCAGGTGGCGGATTTGAAGATAACGGTATCGCTTAGGATGGAGCACAACATGATGCCGGCAATGGGCTTAGGAATCTCCACTCCATAGAAATCATACATCGATTTGATGACCGTGGCGGTACAGCCCACTGGCCAAATCCAACATTCCAGCGGATTGGGGGTGGTGACATCACCCAGTTTGTGGTGGTCGACAATGCCGAGGATCTCCGCCTGCTTGATGTCATCGGGCAGTTGGGTGAGGTCTGACGTGTCCACTAAAAAGACCTTCTCGCCGGCAAAAGAGGTCTTGATAGTCGGGGCAGGGACACCAAATTTTTCGAGGATGAACTTGGTCTCAGGATTGAGCTCGCCCAAAGCCGCAGGGGTGCAGGGCAGGCCAAGTTTGGTTTTGAGATCGGCCAGGGCGATGGCGCTGCAGACGGTATCGGAATCAGGACTCTTGTGGCCAAACACATACACGGACATGGGGTTTCCTCCTCCAAGGTTTGGGATTGGTGTGGAATTAGTCCACGACTTTGTTCTAAATATCACAACCCTTGGCATCTGCCAAGGGTTTGCAGGGGGGATTTAGAAATTTTGGGAGGGCAGAGTTCATGGTCCTGCAAGATGGAGGAAAGCCAACGCCATAAGGGTGGCGGCGGCAGTGGCGATGGCGCGGCGGGTGCGAAGGGAGAGCACGCCGCCCACCAAGGCTGGGGCAAGGAGGGCTGGCCACACAAGGGGGGTATGGGGGAGGGGGAGATGGGAGGTCAGGAGGACCCCTACGCGTAGGAGCTGGGCGAAGCCCACAAAGAGGAGCCATCCAATGACCCATTGCTCGGTCACGGCCCGAAGAACCAACGCGTCTGGGCTGAATTTTGAGAGCTGAGAGCGCCAATTGGCCTTGGTGAGACGCATGAGGATGCGGTCTTGGCGCTTACGATAGAGGAGCTCGAGGTTAGCGGCGCCATGGCCGCAGAGGGCGGCTCCTATCAAGATGAGCGTGGTGACGAGGTGCGTTGGCTCTGGTACTTGGGCCAGGGTCACGATGGCAAGACAGGTGGCGAGAAGACTGTTAGGCGGGAGATACGCCCCAGCAGGGAAAAGGTCGAGCCAAAGGAGTTCAAAAAAGATGCCTATCCCAATGGCGTGAGTATCTTTGCTGAGTAGTGCCCAAAGGAGTGCCGCCGTTGCGGGACGGTGCAGGAGTGTGGTGTCGATGCAAAAGCGCGAAAGATTGAGGAGGGCAAAAAAAAAGCGCCGACAACCACCTCGAAGGATCCGATTACCATAGATGCACCGTTACAGATTTGGTCGGGACACAGCGAAAGTCCAATGTTATCCCTTGTTCATGGAGGAAGACCAAACAGGAATGTTCCTCCTCAGTGAGGCAAATATGGGCACAAACTTGGAACTTGCCCGGCCCATCATGGAGATTGCCGATGTTGACGCTCTCGATGGCACAGCCGCTGGTGTAGGCTAGTCGGGCATCGGCACAGGAGGCAAAGAGGACCATGATACGGGCCTCGGGATTGCGGTGCTCAATGTCTGCAAGCACAGGGGCCAGTTCGGTTATCGAGCAGCAGAGGAAGTCCACGTCGTCCGGGATAGCCAAGCGCATGATTTCTTGACGTAAGGGGTCGGCCGCCAGGGCATCATTGGCCACAAGGAGCATCGTGGCGCCAATATAAGGCATCCAGGCTTCAATGACCTGACCGTGGACGAGGCGATTGTCGATGCGAAACCAGCGCATTATTCTCCCACCTTGCGCCGCAGGACTTCTCCGGCCACCAATATCCCTTGTTTACCAGCGGACTTTGCTTCCAAAGCAACTTGGTTGAGGTTGCCGCTGCGGTTGGTGAGGACCTTCAGCAAAAGGGGCAGATTGACGCCAGAGATGACCTCGACCTTGCCCTGCAAGAGGAGCGAAAGACTGAGGTTGGACGGTGTGCCGCCAAACATATCCGTGAGGATGAGCACCCCGTTGCCGTGGTCAAGACGGCGGGCTTGGGTCTTGATGTCGTCTAGGATGGCATCCATGGAGCGGGACTCATCCACAGCGACCACGGCACAGCCCTCTTGAGGACCGAGGATAGTCTGGGCCGCGTCCAATAAGTATTGCCCAAAAAGACCATGGGTGACGAGAAGCACACCGATCATGGTTCCTCCCCGATTTTTTCGCGCGACTGCACTCCCATGTCGCTAGAACCATCGTAGTGGTTCAGCGCCTTTATGGCAACGTCCAATGACGATGCTCCACAGTCACGGTACGACCTTGGTGGCGGAAATGCGAGGCTACTTGTTCAGCTACAGCTACCGAGCGATGCCGCCCTCCAGTACAACCAATGGCGAGGGTGAAGCGGTAGCGGCCCTCGCCCTCAAGGAGGGGGACGATGGTGTCCAAAAAATCGAGGAGTTTCGGGAGAAAGGCCTGTCCCGTGGGATTATCGAGGACATAAGTCGCCACGGCGAGGTCTTGACCTGTCTTTGGGCGCAGTTCCGGTTCGAAGTACGGGTTGGGGAGAAAGCGCACATCGATGAGGGTATCGGCCTCAGCAGGAATGGCATGCTTGAATCCAAAGGTGATGATGTGCAGCCGCATCCCTCGAGGCGCGGCACTGAGGGCCTCCCAGCGATCCTGGATGGCGCGGCGCAGGTCATGGACGGAATAGTGGGTGGTATCAATCACCAGATCAGCATGTTGGCGGATAGGGACAAGGAGGGCGCGCTCGGTTTCGATGGCCTGCTCGAGGCCAGGGGTGGTGGTACACAGCGGGTGGGGGCGGCGGGTCGTTGCGTAACGCCGCACGAGTTCCTGGGAAGCGGCTTCCGTGAAGAGAATGATAGGCTGGCGTTGGAGTTTGGCGAGGACCTCGTGCCACTCTTGAGCCAGGGAGGGCTGGCGGAGGTCCATCCCTAAGGCTAGGCCTGCGTAGCAATGGCTTGAGGAGCGAAAAAAGAGCTCCACGAGGTCCGGGGCCATGGCGGCCGGGAGATTATCCACACAAAAGAGGCCCATATCTTCAAGAATATCAAGGACTGTGCTTTTGCCGGATCCCGACAGGCCAGAGACAATAACGAGGGGAAGGGGGCTGGTCTCCATGTCCGTTAAATGGGGTAGGTAGCGATAAGGTCCGCCAATTGATCCGCTGGGGCATCGAGAAAGGCTTGGCGGAAGCCCGGGTCGCGGAAGAGTCGGGCGAGGGCCGCCAGGAGCTTGAGGTGCAGGCCCGCGCCTCCTGCGGGAGCGAGCACGAGGGCGATCATGTGCACGGGCCGACCGTCAAGGCTGGCAAAATCCACCCCAGCGTGGCTGCGGCCGACCGCCACAAGCATCTGATTAAGCCCGGCCACCTTGCCATGGGGGATGGCCACGCCATCGCCAATGGCGGTACTCCCGAGACGCTCGCGCTCAAGAAGGACACTGAGGACCTCGTGGGAATCGAGCAGAGGGTATTGGGCAACAATTCGCCCCACGAGTTCGGCCAGGACCTCGGTTTTGGTCCCGGCCGTCAACTCGGGGACGATACGATCTGGATGGAGAAATGCCCTGAGGTCCATACGTTAGACGCCAGGATCGATGAGGCCGAATCCTTCACCATCCCGACGATGGACGACGTTTACCCGTTCGGTCTCTGCGTTGAGGAAGACGAGGAAAAAGTCGTTCGTGGCTTCCAGCTGGAGCACAGCCTCGGCCACCGTCATGGGTTTGGGGTCAAAATGGTCAGTACTCTCCACCACAGTGCGGGGGGTGCCGGTCGTTTGCTCCAGACGCAGGACGTCCATACGTACCGGCGTGCCTTTGCGACGGGCTTTGTCTTTGTCTCGGATCTTTCGAAGTTGCGTCTCCAATTTGTCCCATACGAGATCCACAGTCGCGTACATATCGTTGCTCTCTTCTTGAGCAGAAACATGAAGGTCTCGCCCAGTGAGAACGACTTCGGCAATATGGCGATATTTTTCTACTTCGAGATTGACCTGCAGCTCCGTATCCTCTCGCTGGCCGATATATTTGGTGAGCTTAGCAAAACGGTCTCGGGCATACTTGCGCAAGTGGTCTGATGGTTCAAAGTTCTTGAAGTTGAAAGTGATGTTCATAATGCCCTCCTTGCGTTGGTGAAAAATTGAGCAGCATATTCCTAGAGGATACGACGTCTCCGAGATGAAGATTCAATGCCGAGCATCGTGCGATATTTTGCCACGGTCCGGCGAGCAATGTTGATATCCAGCCGTTCTTTGAGGATCGCAACGATTTTTTCATCGCTCAGCGGGTGGGCGGGGTCCTCCTCGCTCACGAGTTGTTTGATGATCGCCTTCACACTTTCGGAACCGACCTCCGAGCCATCATCGAGGGAGAGACCGGAGTTGAAGAAAAACTTTAATTCGAAGACTCCGTGTGGAGTGGCGACATATTTGTTGCTCGTAATACGACTCACGGTGGATTCGTGCATCCCAATATCTTCAGCCACATCCTTGAGGACAAGGGGTTTGAGTTTGGTGACCCCGTAGCGGAAAAAGTCTTTTTGGAATCGCACGATACTTTCCATAACTTTGTACAACGTCTTTTGCCGCTGGTGCAGACTCTTGATGAGCCATTGGGCAGAACGGGCTTTTTCCTGGATGTATTCTTTCTCCGCCCCGGCGCCACGAGCGAGGATTGCCTCATAGTGGGGGGAGAGCTGCAGGCGGGGGATTTCTTCGTCGTTGAGGCTAACGACAAACTCACCATCAAATTCATGCACAAAGACATCTGGGCTCACATACGCGGTGGCTTCGCTGCCGAAGCTGGCCCCAGGCAGGGGCTCCAAGCGTTGGATGATGTCCAGGTAGGCGCGCAGGTCCTCAAGCTCAATCTTGAATTTGCGCGCTAATGGTTTGAATCGTTTGCGTTCTATGTCTTCGAGGTGATCGCGCACTAAGGCAAGAAGGATGGGGTCGTCCTGCCCGAGGACCTCCAGTTGGATGAGAAGGCATTCCTGAAGGGTGCGCGCCGCCACCCCCACAGGGTCAAAGCGTTGGATGCAGCAGAGGACCGCTTCAACGGCTTCGGGAGTGGCGCCTGTCTGCTGGGCGATTTCTTCCACCGTCGCCGCGAGGTAGCCACGGGAGTCGAGATTGCCGATGATGGCCTCGCCGATGGCCTGGGCCGTTTCGTCCAGGTCCGAGAGCCGTAGCTGCCAGAGCAGATGCCCTTCGAGGGAAGGTTTGCCGGCGATGCGTCCCTCAAGCGGGGTCATCTCTTCGTGGATCTCTGTTTCTTTGACGACTTGTTTGCCGGTACTGGCAAAATCGCCGAGGTAGGACTCCCAGTCGGCATTGCGCATGAGGTCGCGCTCATTGCACGATAACGCTGCAGTGGCGAGCTCGGCAGGGGCCGAAGATGCGTCTCGATCCTCGGGACCTTCGGCCTTCGTGAACTCCACTGCCTCCTCGAGCACCGGATTTTCGAGGAGTTCTTGTTGAATCGCCTCGATAAGTTCCTGGCGCGAGAGTTGAAGGAGCTTGATAGCTTGTTGGAGCTGGGGAGTCATCACCAGCTGTTGGGTGAGCTTGAGATGTTGCCGCAGTTCCAGTCCCATAGTCCTTCCTGATGGTGCAAACGACGTCCTTCATGGTCTGAAGGCCGTCTGCCACAGAAGCCTTTCTTCTGGCAATGGCTTGATTTTTGCCTGATTTTCCTTTTCGACTACAAAGAAAAACCCTCTCCCAAATACACGGCTCGGGCCATGGGGTTGGCGACGATCTCTGCCGGGGTCCCGCCGAGGACCACCTGGCCGTCGTGCACGAGATAGGCCCGGGTACAGATGGACAGGGTCTCGCGGACGTTATGGTCCGAGATGAGAATCCCAATCCCCTGGACGGCCAACTGCCTGACAATCCCCTGGATGTCGGCCACAGCCAGTGGATCGATGCCAGCAAAAGGCTCATCGAGAAGCAAAAAACGCGGTTGGCGGATAAGGGCGCGGGCGATCTCAAGGCGGCGGCGCTCGCCACCGGAGAGCAAGGAAGCGGGCTGATCCGCGAGGCGGGCAATGCCGAGCTCTTCCAGGAGGCGGGCAGCAGTGCGCTCTTGTTCCTCAGGCGGCATACCGGTGTGCTCGAGGACAATGCGGAGATTGTCAGCCACGGAGAGGGAGCGGAACACGGAACTTTCTTGCGGGAGATACGAAAGGCCCAGCAGGGCCCGGCGGTGGAGGGGCAAACGGGTGATGTCGTGGTGGCCGAGATGGACGCTCCCTGCCGAGGGCGCGGTGAGCCCGGCGAGCATGTAGAACGTTGTCGTCTTGCCTGCGCCATTGGGACCAAGTACGCCGACAATTTCTCCTTCTCGAACCTCGATATCGACCCCCCGTACGACTTCTCGTCGGCGGTAACGTTTGACGAGGCCTTGGCCGCGCAGGCTCATGGTTTGCGCTCCAAGGCAGGGAGGGTCTCTGGGGCGAGGAAAATGGCTTCAACCCGCTGTTTGGGGCCGCCGCGTACCTCGCTCGTGCCGTCGCTCAGATGAAAGATGATAACCTCGCCGCGGATGCTGTTGTCTCCCTCGCGCACCACTGGGTCCCCTTCAAGGGTGACCTTTTCCGTGCGGGCGTCGTACACTGCCCGCTTTGCCTGGCCCGTTCGATTTTGGGCTGCCTGGAGACGGACATTGCCTTCGGCAGTGATCGTGCGCACGTTGCCTGAGGCCGCCTTCGTGGCGTTTTTTGCTGCCTCCTCGAGTTGCACGATGATGCGGTCTGCCCAGAGTTCCATGTCCTGGCGGGTGACGTGGACCTGTCCATGAAACAGGATACGGCCGGCTTTGTGCAAATATTCCATGGAGTCGGCTTCAATCGCCACTGGGACCTGGCCGGCAAGAGGTGCGGCCAGGAGGGGAAGGGCGGCGGAAAGCGCGAGGATCGCGGCCAAGAGGATGCGAGTTGGCATGGCTAGTTTCCTGAAGGGTGGAGGGTGGCCTGGACCCCGCCTGTGGCGAGGATGCGTTCGTCTCGAAGGTAAATTTCCGCCGCGGGCGCCGTAAGGTCGAGGCGAGGACCGCGGACCGTAACCGGCCCGAGGAAGGTGAACTGCGCCTCGGACTCGTGGTAGCGCACGGCCATGGCCTCGATGGTGGAGTCGCCAAACCAGGCCGTGAGGTTCCCCATGAGTTCGGCAGTCCCCTGGCGTTGGTGGACCGTGCCGTGCTGCGCCTGGGCGGTGATGGGTGTGGGGCCAAAATAGCGAATGCGAGGAGCGGCCATGCGCAGGGTATCGGTTTCTTGGTCGTATAAGGCCTCGTCGCCTTCTACCTCCCAAAGCACGGTGCCGTTGGTGCCATGGGTAAGGTGGGGGTGAGTCAGCCGCATGGTGGCGGGCAGAGGGGGAAGGGGCGAAGAAGGTTCTGGGGCCCAGAGACGGACAGCAAGCCATCCCAGACCTGTGGCGGTGATGAGCCCTACAGCGAGGAACAGGGACCACCAGACTACTCGCTGGTCCAACGAGCGCATAGCGGCTCCCACAGGTCTTGCGCACGTAAGATGCCTTCTAGGGCATCGCGGACAGCACCGTGGCCACCGGGATGGGGGGTGACCCATAAGGCCTGGGCGATCACTTCTGGTCGGGCATTGGCCACGGCCATGGGCAGCGCGACAGCGCGCATGGGGGCGAGGTCCACCAGGTCATCGCCAAGGTAGGCGGTTTCCGCAAAGGTAAGGGCTTCACTTTCGAGGATACGCCGCAATGGGGCCATTTTGCGATGATGCCCAGGATAATAGTGGACAATCCCCAACTCTTGTATTCGGGCTCGCACTGCCGGGGCATCGAGGCCAGTGATGACGGCAAGCCGAAGCCCCGCGCTCATGGCCATTTTCATTCCCAGGCCGTCGTGGACGTGGAAGCGCTTTTGGATTTGGCCATGGGCATCGTAGATGAGCCCGCCGTCCGTGAGGACACCATCCACGTCGAGGACCACGAGACGGATCCCCCTCGCCACGACTCGGACGTGTTCAGGAAGAGAGGTAGCAGTCATGGGGAAGACTCCAAATGGCCAGGACCTCGCGCAGAAGGGGTTCCAACTGGGCCAAAGGCCACGAGTTGGGGCCGTCACAGCGGGCGTGATCCGGGTCGGGATGGGTTTCAAGAAAGAGCCCCTGACAGCCGCAGGCCGCCGCTGCGCGGGCAAGATAGGGCACAAAGCGGCGCTCGCCCCCTGAGCACGAGCCTTGGCTGCCTGGCAGCTGGACGGAGTGGGTGGCGTCGAGAACCACCGGATAGCCGAAGCCAGCGAGGATGGGTAGGGCGCGGAAGTCCACGACAAGGTTGTTGTAGCCAAACGATGTGCCACGTTCGGTGAGCCACAGGCGCCGGCCACCGGCTGCCTCCACCTTGGCAATGGCCCCCGCCATGTCCCAGGGAGCGAGGAATTGACCTTTTTTGATGTTGACAATGCGGCCGGTGCGCGCCGCCGCCTGGAGGATGTCGGTTTGCCGGCAAAGAAAGGCCGGAATTTGGAGGACGTCAGCCACTTCGGCGGTAGGGGCGGCCTGGGATGGTTCGTGGATATCGGTGAGCACTGGCAGACCAGCCGTTTGCCGCACCTCGGCAAGCCACTGCAGCCCTTGGCTAAGGCCTGGGCCTCGGAAGCCTGTCTCTGCGCTGCGGTTGGCTTTGTCAAAGGAGCTTTTGAAAATCACAGGCACCCCAAGCCGCTGGCCGATGGCCGCTACCTCGGTGGCGACCTCCATGGCGAGCTCTCGGCTCTCTAAGACACAGGGGCCGACGATGATGAAGTGCGTATGGCGGAGACGGTCAAAGAGGTCGGTCATGGATTAGAGGGATTGCTGGTAAGAAAGCGCCGCGGCGATGAAGTCGCGAAAAAGGGGATGCGGTTGCATGGGGGTAGAGGTAAACTCCGGATGGAATTGGCAGCCCAAGAACCAAGGGTGGTGGCGTAGCTCGACAATTTCCACCAGGGTGGCGTCTGGGGAGGTGCCGCTGACAATCATACCGGCGGCCTCAAGGCGTTCGGCATAAGCGGTATTGAATTCGTAGCGGTGGCGGTGGCGCTCCCACACCTCTGGCTTATCATAGGCGCGGTAGGCCAAGGTGTCTGGACGCAAGTGGCAGGGATAGGCCCCAAGGCGCATGGTGCCCCCTTTGTCACAGCCGGGGTCACGGTACTGCATGCAACCGGAACGGAAATCATACCACTCTCGCATGAGGTAAATGGCTGGATCAGGGGTAAGGGGATCGAACTCTTCGGAATTAGCCCGCTCCAAACCGAGCACATTACGGGTAAATTCGATGACCGCGCACTGCATCCCAAGGCAAATGCCAAAAAACGGGATGCCTTGGGTGCGGGCGTAGGTAATGGCCTGGATTTTCCCTTCGACGCCGCGGCTGCCGAAACCGCCAGGTACCAGAATGCCGTGGGTGCCAGCAAGGATAGATGCGGCCGTCTCTTTGGTGACGCTTTCCGAGTTGACGTAGCGGAAGCGGATACGGGCATGGTTTGCCACCCCCCCATGGGTGAGGGCCTCGTGGAGACTTTTATAGGCTTCTTTGAGATCCACATATTTGCCAACGACAGCGATCTCCACCTCGTGCTGAGGATGATGAAGCTCATGCACCAATTGACGCCAGGCATCCAAATTAGGGTTCTTGGCCGCAAGCCGCAGGAGAATAGCAATCTTTTGGTCCACTCCCTCTTCATAGAGCATGAGAGGTAATTCATAGATATGATTTACATCAATGGCCGTGAAGACAGCATCTTTATCAACATTGCAGAATAGAGCAATTTTACTTTTAATATCCTCAGAAAGCTCTACCTCTGATCGGCACAAAATAATATCTGGTTGGATTCCAAGACTACGTAATTCTTTGACCGAATGTTGCGTTGGTTTCGTTTTGAGTTCTCCAGATGTTTTGATGAATGGCACTAATGTGAGATGGATATATAGAACGTTGTCTTTACCGAGGTCGGCTCGTAGCTGGCGGATAGCCTCCAGAAAGGGCAAGCCCTCAATATCACCTACTGTTCCCCCGATTTCGACAATAACCAAATCCACATCATCACCAGCTAACCCAAGAATGGCATTTTTGATTTCGTCCGTGATATGGGGAATAACCTGAACTGTGCCGCCCAGATAATCCCCCCGCCGCTCTTTGGTGATGACGGAGTGGTAGATACGCCCCGAAGTATAGTTGTTGTTACGTCCCAAATGGATGCCGAGGTAGCGCTCGTAGTGGCCCAAGTCGAGGTCTGTTTCTGCTCCATCGTCGGTGACATAGACCTCGCCGTGCTGGAACGGGTTCATGGTGCCGGGGTCGACGTTGATGTAGGGGTCGAGCTTTTGGATGGTGACCCGCAGTCCTCGGGCTTTGAGAAGGGCCGCGATGGAGGCGGCAGCGAGACCTTTGCCCAGGGAAGAAAGGACGCCGCCGGTGACGAACAGGAACTTGGTGGCCATGGGGACCTCGCGCTATGGCTTGGAAAAAATTCAAAAAAATAGGCTACCTGCGGCAGCCCAGGAACCATCTCGCATGGTACAGTTCGCTCTAGGAGAAGGTGCGGGGGGTTGTCAATTGGTCTCGGTTTCAATCGTGAGCGGGATGCGATGTATGGTTCGCGAGATCTCTTGAGTAGCGCCGATGCGCCAGGACTTGAGGCGTACCCCCCTTTGGGCACAGAGCTCTTCAACCAGTCGCGGCAAGGCGATGACCGGATGGCGAGCAAAAACCTGGGGCAGGCCATAGGTCAGGTTGCAGGCCAGGCATTTGCCTGGACGTTGGATGAGGTGAAAGAAAAAATGCCAAGTCTTGTCTTCGGCCTTGTGGAAACGCAGGCGGATATCGTAGGCACCTTCCTCGGCGTCCCCGAAAAGGGCGTCGAAAAAGGCAATGGTTCGCTCCGGGGGGAAGATGGTGTCCAGGGTGGCGTCAGTAAATACGGCGGCCAAATTGGTCATAATCATTCCTCCGAGTAGGTGTGGTAACCCGTCCCTCCCTAGAGAGGGGGGGGCTGTTCGGTCAAGGAGGAGACTGTGGAGAAGCGTATAGAGAACCTGGAAATGCACGTGGGCTATTTGCAAAAGAGCGTGGATGACCTCAACCACGTGGTCTTGGAGCAAGCGCGCCAAATACGGGAGATTGTCGAGCTCATTGCCGCCTTGCAGCGGGTGTTGGCCGATGTGGTGGCCACGGTACAGGAAAGTGGTGAGCAGGAAGATACGAGTCGGAAAGGATAGGAACTCCTTCTATTCCTCGTCCAGGTCGATGAGGCCAAGGCGAGCGGCGTAGCGCAAAAAGGCAAGAGGTGTGGGAGTTCCAAGTTTTTGCATGATAGAGTAGCGATGATTAAGGACAGTTTTTTTAGAGATATAGAGTTTAGCGGCTATTTCTTCTACGGAAAGCCCCTGGGCAAGGAGACGCATGATCTGCTGCTCGCGCAAGGAGAGGGTGTTGTAGGTGGCATCGATGGTGGGAATTTGTCGGCTTTTGGGAGACTGAATAGCGCTGAGGATGGCCGGAGAAAGAGAGCCATCGATGTACTGTTTGCCTGCTAAAATTTGCACTATAGCTTGAAGGATGCTAGCCCCTCCGCTGCTTTTGGAGATATAGCCTGAGGCCCCTGCTTGGAAAGCTGCCGCTATCAGGTCAATGTGGTTGTGCATACTGATGATGGCAACCTGGGCTGTTGGGTGCTGGCGTTTAATTTCTCGAGTCAAATCGAGGCCAGAGCCGTCGGGCAAGGTGATGTCCACGAGGGCAAGAACCAGGGGTGGGTGTTGAGGGAGCAGACGCAAGGCCTCGGCTACAGTGTGGGCCTCTTGGACGAGAGCAGACTCCGGCAATTGTTCGAGTTGGGCTTTTAGTCCCAATCGAAAGAGGGGGTGGTCATCGACTACAAGAACCCGGATCATAGGAATGTTCTCCCACAGGGACTTCGACGACAATGCGCATGCCCTTTCCAGGTTGAGAACGGAAGCGAATGGCGCCGTGCATAAGACGGACCCGTTCCTGCATACTCCATAGTCCCATGCGCCGCTCGCGCACCGCTTGAATAACCCGGTTGTCAAGGTCCATGCCTTGGCCGTTGTCCTCAATGCGCAAGAGCAACGAGGGATAAGCCCCGATCAGACGAACTGAAGCGCGGGTGGCGCGAGAATGTTTGCGGATATTGGTCAATGCCTCTTGGGTAAGGCGATAGAGGTTGATTTGGGTGTCAAAGGGTATGTTGAACCCACTGACCCCATCAGCGGAAAAAGCCACCGGGATGGCGAAGCGTACTGTCATTTCCTCACAAAGATAGGCCAAGGCCTGTACAAGGCCGAGCTCTAAAATCCCAGGTGGAAGTAAGCCATACGCCAGGTCACGCAAAGAG
The DNA here is from genome assembly GCA_937989665.1 of uncultured Desulfomicrobiaceae bacterium. Lineage (GTDB taxonomy): Bacteria > Desulfobacterota > Desulfovibrionia > Desulfovibrionales > Desulfomicrobiaceae > Thermodesulfomicrobium. The sequence continues at coordinate 29,490 of CALKRN010000011.1, forward strand.
GCGATGGCTGTTTCGAGGGTAGTTTGTACGGGGCGAAGGGCCTCGGGATGGGGCAAGGCAGCGGCTATTTTTGAGAGTTCATGAACTGCAAGGGAGAGTTCCTGGGCGAGATGGTCGTGGAGCTCGCGCGCGATGCGTTGGCGCTCATTTTCTTGTGCCCTGATGAGTTCTCGGGACAAAGCCCCCATGAGCTCATCAGTCCAGCGTTGTTCTACAATTTGGGCCACCAATTCGGCCACGGCATCAATGAGATTACGTTCTTCTGCAAGAAAAGGGCCCTCATCGCACGCAGGTCGCCTTTCTAGATAACTTACTTCTATCTCTCCTACGATTTCGCCACGGATGCGTAAGGGGGCCTGCTGGCGCCACGGGGTGGGCCGGTAATTGACAGTCGTGTATTCGTGTTTGCCAAGACAGATGCGAGCGCAGGTAATCTCTGGATATTGCCATGAGGCGCAAATGCGTTGGGCAATGCGTTTGAGAAGCTCGGGCAAAGGAGTGGAACGATCCTGGGCGAGGCGGGTGATCGCGTAGAGGCAGTGGAGCTCTTTGATGCGCTCTCGCAAGGCATGCTCAACAGTATGTCGGTCCTCCATGAGGGATTTTGGGGGCTCATCCGGATAAGACGAAGATGTTGGCATGCACCAATGATAGCAACAACGAGGGCAAAAGACGAGAGGGCCCCTGGGGATGCCCCGGGGCCCATTTGGTTTTAGGCAAGCAGGATCTTGCGAGCGCTCTCGTCGAGGACTTCCGTGATGAAAGGCAGGCCAGTTTCTCGAGCTGTTTCGCGGTTGGCCGCTGCTAAATCTTGCCGTGCGATTTGGGTGACAGAGAATTTTCGGGCGCCAGCCAAAAGCTGCTGGATGCCAGCGCCTAACTTGTCTGCCAACGTCCAGGCGGCGATGGCGCCAAAGGGCATGGTTTCCATGGCCTTGGCCCCGACCTTGGCTTTAAGGGTTTCATAGCCAGCAAAAATTTGATCCACAGTGGTGCCTATGTCAGAGACGGTCTTGGGCAGGGAATCCCAATTGCCATTCACAATCTCCCGACGTTCCGGCTTGAGGACGCCTTCGATATTGGCCCCAAGGAAGCCGGGGATCATAAGCGCCCGTCCCATGCACACTAGTTTTGTATATGGGGCACCGAGGGCCAGGGCTTTGAAGATATGGTCCTCACGAGCAAACCCGCCGGCAAAGGACATGTCCACAATCCGTTTTCCACGGGAGGCCAACAGCGCCGCGTACTCGTAGGCCTTGGCATGGAGCAGGATTGAAGGCACGCCCCAATGTTGCATCATATTCCAGGGGCTCATGCCTGTGCCGCCGCCAGAACCATCTATGGTCAGGAGATCGAGCTCTGCTTCGCTGGCATACTTGATGGCCATGGCCAGGGCTTCCATTCCATAGGATCCGGTTTTGAGCGAAATACGGGAAAAACCGAGCTTGCGCAGGTAGTCGACGGTCTCCATGAAGTTTTCGCGCACAGCGTCCACAGAGGGGAGGTCAGTATAGCCAAGGCGGCTATGGCGAGCAAAACCCTTGATGCCACCTGCTTGGAAGGCGGCCTGGACCTCGGGGAGCTCTGGGTCTGGGTCTACGAGATAGCCGCGCTTTTTAAGAAACAAGGCATAGTCAAGGCTTTTTACTTCGATTTCGCCACCAATATTCTTTGCCCCTTGCCCCCATTTAAGCTCAATACAAATATCATCGCCGTATTTGTCAATGACGTACTCAGCAACACCGTTGCGGGCGTCCTCAACATTGAGCTGGACAATAATAGCCCCGTAGCCATCGTAATAGCGTTTGTAGATCTCAATGCGACGATCAAGCTCCGGAGAAATGGTAATCTTCCCCCCTTCGAGCATCGATTGCCGATCCACACCAACGACATTTTCTCCTACAACAATGGGAATCCCAATGAGTGCGCAGCCCGTAGCAAAAGATTCCCAGTACTTGGCCGCAATAAAGGTGGACCCCAAGGCTCCTGTCATAAAAGGCATGCGGCAACGAATCGGTTTGCGTACGCCAAAGGAAGTCTCCAAGCGGACGTTAGTGAACAGGCAGTCATCAGGATCAGTGGTTTTGCCAGGAGCAACACCGATGGCTCCATAGTTGTATCCCTGGATACGGAGGGCATTGTAGTTGACGCCGATTTGCGTCGTATTGCTTGCACCGGCTGTGACGAACCCAAAATCGCGGGGATAGAGCATGTGACGCCCTTTGAGACAGGACATCCAGGTCTCACATTTGCCAGCACAATCGCAGCGGCACAAGGTGCAGAGTCCGGATTCAGCAGGATTGCCACGGTTCACGGTGCCAAGCACGTCATTGTTCTTAGGCCATTCAAACATGGAGCCAGCTCCTTGAAGAAACATTGAAGTTACACCAACAACGCATCCTGAAGTACAGTTCGGCGCGTTTCCTCCCCAATTTTCATAGATTATCTATGAAAAGACTCGCTCCCCCTGTCGATAGGAATTTTGCCCAAAAAACCAGGAAAAAAAAACAATATCTAGGAAATATTCCTTGTCATGGACAAAAAAGAAAACTCCGCACGGGAGACGGGACCTCTGAGGAAGTGGAGTTCTGGGAAGGAGAGTGAGGGCCCCATCTTTTGTGAAAAAATGGGGCCCTCAAGTTGGTTCGAGTTAGCCGCCAAAGCTGCCCGCGCCGATGACGCTCATGGCCTTGGTGTAATGGACCCGGATCTGGTTGAGTTTATCGCCAATTTCTTTTTCCACTGGAGCGACGTCCAACGGACATTCGGCCTCGAGCTGTTTGGCCTTTTCTTCAATAGTGGTGACGAGTGATTTGATTTCCATGATGGCATCTTTGATCGCCGCTTGGTCTTTGCCATCCATGGATATAAACTTGGCCATAACGTCATAAAGGGCTGCCTTCCATGCATCCATTTCGCGTTCAATACCTTTGCAGTAGGTTTGCACTGCAGCCTTACGCATAGCTTCCGATGCGCATCCAGAAATGGCATCACACGACATGCACGGGCCAGGATAATCCATGTTGACCATAACAAACTCCTTACATTGAGGTTGAGAGAAAGACTGGAGTTTGTATGCCAGGAAGGAGTCCACTCGTCAAGGGGGTGGAGGAAAAAACAGGGAGTTATCCAAGGGCCACATCCAAGATCATCATGACAGTAAAACCAGCGAGACACCCAAGGGTGGCGAGATCGGTATTTTTGGCCAATTGAGACTCAGGGATGAGCTCTTCGACGACAACGTAGATCATCGCCCCGGCGGCAAAGGCCAGGGCGTAGGGCAAAAGAGGACGCATGGTGAGGACCGCCGTGGCGCCAAGCACGCCGGCAAGAGGCTCCACGATGCCTGAGGCCTGTCCATAGACGAAGCTCTTCCAACGGGAGAAGCCTTCTCGCCGCAGCGGGATGGCGACGGCCGCGCCTTCGGGGAAATTCTGCAGACCAATGCCAATGGCTAGGGCTATGGCACCACCCAAGTCGGCAGAGGGGATGCCGGCGGCAACAGCGCCGAAGGCAACCCCCACCGCCAAGCCTTCGGGGATATTGTGCAAGGTGATGGCAAGGACCAAGAGCACACTGCGGTGCCAGCTGGTCGATACCCCCTCGGCCTCGCTCCTTGGAAAACCGAGGTGCAAGTGGGGCAACAAGCGGTCCACGAGATACAGAAAAAAACCTCCTCCAAGGAATCCGATGGCAGCAACGCGCCAGGCGACAAACCCCATGGCTTCGGCAAGGTCGATGGCTGGGGCCAAGAGGGACCAAAAACTCGCGGCGATCATGACTCCTGCCGCAAAGCCCAACATGGCATCAAGGACGCTGCGACGGATTCGTTTGAAAAAAAAGACCATGCTCGCCCCCAACGCAGTGACCCCCCAAGTGAAGAGTGTCGCCATGAGGGCTTGGAGGAGAGGAGAGAGTTGCGAGAATGCATTCATAGGGCCTCCTTGGGTTGGAGATGGCGATCAGAGAACCGTTGGAGTGCCGTACCGGCAAGGATGCACCCAAGGCCAATGAGGGTAGATTTGCGGATAGTCTCACCGACAAACAGGGTAATCCAGAGCATGGAGAGGAGGGGAGACAAGTAGATAAGATTGGAAATTTGAGCCGTGGTGCGCGAGAGGCGCAAGGCCGTGCTCCAGAGGGCAAAGGTGATGCCCATTTCAAAAAGTCCCACATACGTAGCGCCAAGTATCCCTGGCAATGAGGGTAGAGTCAGCTCACCGCGTATGGCGAGCCAAAAAAAGGCATAGCCGGCGCCGCAAGCAAAGTTGGCGGCCAGGCGGAGGATGGGATCCATGGTGTCGCGCAGCCCAAGAATCCAGAAAGCCCCCCAAATGAGGGTACTGCCAAGGGCCAAAACAACGCCCCAGGGATTATGGAAGTGTAAGGCCATGAGATCGCCGTGGGTAGCGATGATGAGCACGCCCAAATAGGAGATAAGGCTGGCAACCAATTGCAGAGGTGTCACTTTTTGGCCAAGCCAGAAGACGGCCATGATAGTCATGGTGATGGCCCAGGTGTAGTTGATGGCCTGCGCCTCCTGGGCCGGAAGGAGGTCATAGGCGCGCAGCAAGACGAGGTAATACAGGAATGGGTTAAGGGCCCCGTACACTAGGGATGGAGCGAGGTCCTTCCACAAAGAGGCGAGGTTGGGCCATTTGTGGCGACGCACGACCCCGGCGAGGATGGCAGCGGACACGAGGCTCGACCAGGCCACGAGGGCATCGGGAGAGAGGTGGCGTAAGGAAAGCTTGAAGGCCGAGGCCACAGTGGACCAGATGAGAACAGCCCCAAGGCCATAGAGGTAGGCACGGTTTTGCTGGGTCATGGAGAGGGTTCCTCGTGGGTTGGGTCATGGAGAAGGGCCGCGACGGTCTCACGGAGCTGGTGGGCTGGGGTGGAGGCAGGCTGCGGATGGCCAAAACGCACCGTGAGGGGCCGGCGCCAGACCCAGCGCCACGGGCGAGCGCGAGACCAAAAACTGCCCCAGAGTCCAATGAGGGCGGTGGGTAGGATGGCCACCGGAAGCCCTCGGCAAGCGAGCTCGAGGCCGCGGTGGAAGGGGCCAAGTTCCGGTGTGCGGGCAATACCACCTTCGGGAAAAATGGCGACCACTTCGCCGCGAAGGAAGGCTTGGCGCATGGCACGGATTGCGCTGTGGGCCCGACGCGAGTCCACTGGGATACCTCCAAAAGCCCGCAGGATGGGAGCCAGCAGGGGGTGCTCCATATAGCCACGATAGATGACAAAATGCACGGGCCGAGGGATGAAGGCAAAGAGCACGGCCCAGTCGATCCAACTTCCATGGTTGGCGGTGATCAGAAGCGCTCCTTCCTGGGGGAGACGGTCCGCGCCGTGGACATGGATGCGGTAAAAAAGCTTGAGAATGGCTTGGAGAATGAGTCGGGCGGTTTCGAAGCGCAAAGTCCAAAGGCTGACCACCGCCACGGCTCCCACAATGACGGCTAAGGATATGAGCATTGGCGTCGGTGGCAGGGAGAAACTTGCCGCCAGTACCGTGAAGAGCAGAAAAGCGAGCATCGCGGCATTTTGGAGAAAATTGGTGGCAGCGAGGATGATGCCACGCTCATGGGTGGGGGCACGCAGCTGGATTAGAGTGTTGAGAGGGACAATGAAGAACCCAGCGCAAGTCCCATACACCACGAGGATGGCGGCAAGGACAGAAGGTGCGGTCTGCCAGGGCACCACGGCGAGGCAGATGGCCATACCCAAAGCCCCTATGGCGGCCAGGCCAAGCTCCAAATGACGGCGGCACACAAGGGCCGTCAGGGCAGACCCCAGGACAATCCCGAATCCGCCGATGGCCAGAAGCCCTTGGGCAACGACCGTGGAGGTCACTCCAGCCACGGCCTTAAGATGCGCTCCAAAGGCCGCGAAAAGGACCTGGTTTACGGCCCAAAAGAGGGCGAGGCCCGCCATGGCGGCCCAGAGACTGGGATGGGCTCGAATCGTTGCCAGCACCTGACCCAGGGGAACGGCTTCCGCAGTGGGTTGGTATGAGGTGGCGGGGATACGCCAGGCCAGAAGGGTCTGGAGCACCGCGCCAGTGACGAGCACTATCCCTGCCGGGGCAATCGCCTGGAGGATGGTGTTGGGAGTCGTCGCCCCCTCGAACCAGGCCTCGAAGAGGACCGAAAAGGCAATTGTCCCCAAGAGAATGGCAACAATAGTGACTGCTTGCACTGCACCATTGGCAGCAGCAAGGCGCTCCTCTCCACACATCTCCCGAATAATTCCGTATTTTGCAGGAGAATAAAAAGCCGATTGGGAAGCTAGAATTAATGTCAAAGCAAATGACGTACCAAAGGCACCCTCTTGATAGGTCCACCAAATACAAAGAGTGACAGGAATAGAGAATGCAATCGTAGTTTGGATAACCCGATGCTTTGGAAATCTGTCCGCAATGCGCCCTGCAGGGACGAAAAAAATCAGAAAAGGGAGAAGAATGCAGGCGTTCACGAGGGCTGTAAGTCCCATCTGTTCGGCGCCAACGGTCGTTTTAAAGACAGTATTCTGGATAAGGATCTTGTGCCCAAGATCGAGCATGGCGTTGATAACCACTACGGCAAGATAGGAAACAAAACCAGGGATGGAAACGAGGGAAGCGATGGGGCGTGGCGATGCGTCCATGGTGGCTGCCTACACAACGGAGGCGCGCTCGACAATTGTCTGTCTCTGGCCCTGGGTGGTGGGAATGCGCCGGTTCTCGGCGCTGTCGAGGCGTTGTTGGAATAACGAGCGGATTCTTGACCAGACGGCATCGTGGGAAGAGCTGCTCGGAGGGGTGCTCTTCATTGAGGGTGAACGGCCCATGTGAACAGCGGTTGGATGGGGACATGGTAGGAGCCAAGGAGCCCCAGGGAGGCTCCTTGGATGGCCAAGAGGATGTCTCGAGGATTAGCCAAGAAGGAGGCGGCTCAGACGGAAGATGACTGTGGCCACGGTAAAAGCCAAGACCGTGTTGAAGGCCATGGAAAAGAACGCCCATCTCCAGCCAATTTCTCGACCAATGACCGTCACAGTGACCAGGCAGGGGGCATAGAGCAAGACAAAGGCAATAAGGCTGATGGCAACGCCGCGGTCCCAGGCGGGGTCGCGGGCAAGCCGTTCGGCCAAGGGCGTTGCTGCGTCCGGATCGATTTCCCCCAGGGAGTAGGCCGTGCCAAGGCTGGCCACGATGACTTCTTTGGCCGCAAAACCGCCGATGAGAGCGATATTGGTGCGCCAGTCAAAGCCTGCCCATTGTGAGATAGGCTCAAGGGCCGTACCGAAGCGGCCGGCAAAGGAATAGCGCAATTCCTCCTGTCGTTGGGCTGCCTCCATTTCCTGGAGAGCGGCTTCCATTGCCTCTGAAGATTCCCAGGTTTGGGTTTGGAGGCTCTGCCGTTGGGCCTCCCAATAGTCCACGCGTTCCTCGGGCAAACCGGGAAAGGTCATGGCCGCCCAGACGAGGATAGAAATGGCGAGGATGACGGTGCCGGCCTTTTTAATGTACTGCCAGACCCGCTCCCAGGTATGGAGGAGCATGCCGCGTAGCGTGGGCATGCGGTACGGAGGAAGTTCCATGACAAAGGGGGTGGATGCGCCGCGAATGATAGTAGAGCGAAGAATACGGGCGGTAATGAGGGCGATAGTCCAACCCGCGAGAGTGATCCAAAAGAGGGCGGCACCTCCAGATTCGGGGAAAAAAGCCCCTGCTAACAATAAAAATACCGGCACCTTAGCTCCACAGACCAAAAAAGGAGCCGTGAGGACGGTGGCAACTTTCTCTTTGGGACTGCGTAAGGTGCGGGCGGCCATGACCCCGGGCACAGCACAGCCTCCGGGGATGCCTCCGGAGACGATGAATGGCACCACCGAGCAGCCATGAAGGCCAAAGGTGCGAAAAACCCGGTCGAGCATGTAGGCCATGCGTGCCATATAGCCGCTGTCTTCCAGAAAGGCGAGGAAGAAAAACATAATAAGGATGAGGGGGACAAAACTGAGGACCCCGCCAACGCCGTCAATCATGCCGGAGACCAATAAAGAGGCCAGCAACCCTTCCGGCAAAAGTTCGGAGAGACTATCGCCGATCCATCGAAAAAAGGCTTCCATCCACTCCATGGGAGTCTCACCAAGGCGAAAAGTCACCTCGAACATCCCATAGATGACCCCCAACATGATGATGGGCCCAACGAATTTGTTGGTGAGGAGCTTGTCCAGTTTGTCCGAGAAGTCATAGCGATTTTCTACTGGCCAGGAGAGGATGCCGCGCAGGGCCGAGGCGATGTAGCCATAGCGGTAGTCGGCCACGAGGGCTTCCGGGTCTGCGCCGAGGGTCTGGGTTGTGTGGGTGGCCAGGGTGTGCACAGCTTCGAGGAGTTGGGCATGGAGCTTAGGGTAGCGCTCGCCCAAGGAGAGGATGTGCGCATCTTGTTCGAGGTACTTTATGGCCAGCCAGCGCGGCGGGATCCGTCCGTCTGCCAGAGGCGAAGAAGCGATATGGGCCTCCATGCGGGCCAAGGTTTCGTCGAGATCCGGTCCATAGGAGATGAACAGGGGTTTGGGGGCAGGAGGATGGTCCAGGGCTTGGGTGATGGCCGAGAGCAGATCCGCCTTGCCTTCGCCATTGCGGGCACTCATGCCGACTACCGGTACGCCCAGGGTGCGGGAGAGGCCGGGGAGGTCGATGCCAATCCCTTTTTTTCGGACTTCGTCCATCATGTTGAGAACCACAATGATGGGCATGCCGAGTTCCATGACCTGGGTGACGAGGTAGAGAGAGCGCTCTAGATTGGTGGCATCGAGGACGATGACGACAAGGTTGGGACGTTCGTTGATAAGAAAATTGCGCGCTACCAGCTCATCGGCAGTGTAGGCGGTGAGGGAATAGGTGCCGGGAAGGTCCACGACCACGAGCTCTCGCCCGTCAAGGGATAGGATGCCTTCGTGTTTTTCCACCGTGATACCAGGGTAATTCCCCACATGCTGCCGGGCCCCGGTTAGGAGGTTAAAGAGTGTTGACTTGCCAGAATTGGGATTGCCCATCAGGGCGATGGTGGTGCTCATTCAAAAGGCCTCCCTCGGTGATGATAATGGCATTGGTCGTGATCCTTGGGATCAAGATGTCTATTTCAAGGAGCAAGACAACAGGGGCGGACAATACGACGCAACCCAGCGTTTCTTCGTGGCGCCTTGGGGTATTTTTTCGTGTTCCGCGGCCTGCCGCTCGTTCCTTTGTGGGGCAGGGTCTCGACTCCGGCGGTCTTTGGAGTCAGAGAACAGGGGCAGCACTGGACCCACGACATGTGTTCACGCTTGCACCCTTTGCTTTTCTGGAGAAGGGCCAGGGTTTTCTTCCTTGGCGCAAAGAGAACATGGGCTTCTGTGCAATGGAGTCTCGCGAAGGCACGACTCGCAGCTGCATCCCCGCCGCATAAGGATACGACAGGCTCCTATCAGGGCAAGAAAAACGATGCTGGAAACGACGACCATTTGCCAATCCATAGGTATGCCTCCACAACAAGGTTTGTTTCTTCTAATCGTCTAAGGGATAATCGAGGGTGAGTCAAGAAAAAAAATTAATCACAACAAACTTTATTTCCCTTGTCCGCCACCTTGAGAGAAGTAGGGCATGTGTGCGTATCCAGCGGCTTTGGACTGGAGAAATATGGATAGATGACGCTGCTCTTCTCGTCAAAGCAGGCCGTATCGAGGCCGTTGGGGCGTGGCGAGAGGTGAGAAAAAAATTAGATGCACCTTTATTGGAATGGGATGGCTGGCTCCTCCCCGGCTTGGTCAATGCCCATACCCATCTTGAGCTCGCCGGTCTCGCCGGCCGGGTCCCTCTTGCCGCAGGATTTGCGGCGTGGGGGCAGGCCGTAGCACGAGCTGATTTTTGGGATGAAAAGGCCGTTCGGGCGGCGATGGCGGCCGTGGGTCTGGCGGCATATCGGCTTGTTGTCGATGTGGCAACGCGCGCCGTACGGCCCATGGCTCACCTTTGGGAAGAAAGCCCAGGATGGGAGTATGGCTTGTTGGTGGAGAGTTTGACGGACCGAATTCCTCGCGCTTGGGTGCCGACGCTTCACCTGAGACGAGGATGGATGGCGCCTGCGGCCCACAGCCTCTATGGCAGCGCACCGTCAGTGCTTCTGGGGGCCAAGGCCTGGTGCCAGGCGCAGGGGCGGATCTTTTCCCTTCATGCCGCCGAGCGACCAGAGGAATTGGACCTTGCTCAGCAGCGCTGGGGGGCGTTTGGTGGGGCCAATTCCGTGGTCGAGGCCCTGGACCAACTGGGGGTGCTCGACCCGCACACCCTCCTTGTCCACGGTGTTCATCTCACCAGGAGCGACGTGGAGAGACTCGCTGCTCGCCGCACACTGGTGTGTCTGTGTCCCCGCTCCAACGCGGCGTTAGGAATAGGGCAGGCACCGTGGGGGATGCTCCGTCGTGCCGGGGTACGGCTTGTGCTTGGCACCGACTCCCTCGCCTCGGTCCCGGACCTCGACCTGTGGCAGGAGCTCGCCTTCTTGCAGGAGACCCTCGCCCCAGGGCTTTGTCTCGAGGAAGGATTGGCCCTGGTGACCGGCCAGGCCCTCGGGTTGGGGCGCCTTTGTCCCAACGCGGTTGCATCGCTTGCCCCGCTGCCTGGCTGGCTGGTGGAACGCTTCCGCTAGTTCAGCAAATTCTTGACCCCGGTGAAGACAATCTGCCCCGCCATGGAAGCCAACACCAGGCCCGTGATCTTGGTCATGATGGCGAGCCCCATGGGCCCGAGGATCTGGCCAATGCCTCGGGCCGCACCAAGAATGATGCCAACGCCAGCGCAGGCCGTCAGCAGGGCCGCTGCCCCAGTAAGGCGTTCGGCCGTGCCGCCAAGCTCCGCCCCAAGGACCAAGAGGGTACCAATGGTGGCCGGCCCCACGGTAATTGGGATTGCCAGAGGCACAACAGCGATGTCCGTACCTTCCTTGCCGTGGCTTTTGCCGTTGGGACCAGAGACCAGGGCTACGGCAGAGAGAAAGAGCAAACTGCCCGCGCCAACGCGAAATCCATCCACCGTGACGCCCAAGGTATGAAAAATCGGGTTTCCTACCCAGTAGAGGACCATGCCAATGACTGTGATGGCAATGGTGGTACGCAAGGCCAGGGCGCGCTGGGTGGCGCGGTCCATGCCCTCGGTCAAGGAGAGAAATACACTGAGCACAAAAAAAGGCGTCAGCAGGAAGAAAAGCTGCATGGTCAGGTTGATGTAAAGGTTAAACATGGCCTTTGGAGTGGTGTGGTTTAGGACAAAAGGGAGAATGCACGTGCCGTTGCCACGGAGATCGCCGAGCTGGCCACCGTCTCCTGTCAGGTGGATTGCAAGCGCTGCGGCAGTCCCCGGTGAGCATCATCCTTAAGGCAGATTGCAGCGCTGCCCACCGCCTGGGAGGAGGAATGCGCTGCCGATGGGCCTTGAGGAGGAGGTACTCCCGCTAAGGAGAACCTGCAGGGAAAGGACGCAGGTAAAGATGAAAGCGCCCCTCTTTCGGGTTTGGGGCGTGGTATGGTGAAAAAAGCAGGAGTAGGAGGCATGTTCAGGATGGCTTTGGGTGAGGGGGAACCTCGCGCAACACGACCGTGGTGTTGGCGGGGTGGTTTTTCGGTGGGGCTGCGTTCTCCTCTGTCCTTCGAGGTTCACCCCGAGCTTCCCACCAGGGCGGCCGCGAATTCTTCGGCATGGAAGGGCCGCAGGTCTTCCATCTTTTCTCCAAGGCCGACAAAACTGATGGGAATACTGAATTCCAAAGCGATGCCAACGATGATTCCCCCTTTGGCCGTTCCGTCGAGTTTTGTGAGGATGATCTCGCTAACTGGGGTGGCTTGGGAAAACAGCCGTGCCTGGGACAGGGCATTTTGGCCAGTAGTGGCATCGAGCACCAAGACAGTGCGGTGGGGAGCGCCTGGGAGTTTTTTGCCAAGCACGCGGGCGATCTTGGCGAGTTCGTCCATGAGGTTGTGCTTAGTCTGCAACCGGCCCGCGGTATCCACGAGCACGAGATCAAAGCCCTCGGCCTGGGCCCGCTCCACGGCTTCAAAGGCCACAGCAGCCGGGTCCGCTCCGCTCGCTTTGGCGTGGAAGCCGGCGCCCACCCGGCGGGCCCAGATCTCAAGCTGTTCAATGGCCGCGGCACGGAAGGTATCGCCGGCAGCCACAAGGACCCGACGGCCTTGCATCTGGGCACGGTAGGCCAGTTTAGCAATGGTCGTTGTCTTGCCTGCACCATTGACCCCCACCATGAGGACGACCTCCGGCCGGGCCGCCACTGCTGCAGGGGAGGGCGGAAAGACACTGGCAATTTCCTGGCGCAGGAGGTTTTTGAAATCTGCCGTAGTGGTCAGGCCTTCGTGACGGACCCGTTTTTGGAGGCGTTGGAGGAGCTTGGTGGTGGCCGCAACCCCCACGTCAGCAGTGAGGAGGATCTCTTCGAGCTCTTCCCAAAAGGCCGCATCATACCCGCCGCCGCGGGCAAGCAGGGCCTCGATGCGGGCGGTCAGCTGGCTGCGGGTCTTGGCCAGTCCTTGGGAGAGTTTGAGGATGAGCCGGCTGCGCTCGTCCTCTTCGTCTTCGAGGTCCAGGGCGAGGGCCAGGCGGTATTGGAGTTCGGAACGAAAGTCGTCCACCGCCTCGTAGCCCATGTCCTGGAGCCAGGTAGCAAAGCGCTGGATAAAATCCTCGGCTTCCTCGGCTGGGGCCTCCAGTTGGGAGAAGAGAAAACGTAGCCGTTCCCACAGAGCTGGGCCTTGGCGTTCCACCCCGGCAAGCAGGTGCCCCATCCAGACCGAGAGGCGCGGTTCGGCAGCGCGCAGGGCCTGGGTAAGCTCCTCTTGCCACGAAGAGGCCGTGGGTTTGTCCTGAAAATCCCGGGCTGGGGGTACAGGGGCAGCTGGAGGCTGTGTTGGGGTCTCCGTGCGCCCGAGGATCCGCTGCCACAGGGAAGGACGGGATGGCTCCGCTGGAGCGGAGGGTTCTGGGCGGGTTGCCCTGCGCGCAGGGGGTGTTGCGGTTGGAGGAGTGGTTTCGGGCGCAGGAGATAGTTCTTCGGATGCCGGGGGTAAGGAGGGGGCTGGCGCGTCGCTTTTGCCCCAGAGTTTTGTGATGCGCGAGAAAAAGCCCATGGGGATGTCCTTAGTGAACGTAGAGTCGGGAACGAAGCCAGCAGCGCTCTGGCACAGCTGATATGCTGCCTTAGCCCTAGGGCGATTGTCTAGGGATCGGCATGCTTTTGCTCAAGACAAGGGAACGGGATCCAAAGCGGCTGCTTTGTTGAGGATGCCTCCAGCTGCGTGTGTTTGGCGTGGTAAGCCATTCTTCCAGAACCCGGAAAGGATTTTGCCCATCCAACGAAGGCGATGGGTGGGTTGCGGCCATGGACTGCCTTGGGCGGTATGCGGCGTGCACGAGTGGGTTAGGGTCGTGGGCGGGGTTGGGGAGTCTCTTTGTAGGATGGGCCATTGCCCTAGGCATAAAATCCCAGTAGAGGAGAGCAGCAGCACTTCGTTTCGCTCAGGAGGGGTCATGGAAGTTTATTTGCGGGGCCTGCGCGGCTCTATCCCCGTGGCTTCGGTGGCCACACAACGCTATGGAGGGAATACCACCTGCGTGGAGGTGCGCCTCGGAGAGGAACGCCTGGTCATCGATGCCGGGTCTGGGCTGCGGTCCCTGGGGGAGGAGCTCATGGTGCAAGGTCCGGTGCGACTTCACCTCTGTTTTACCCACGCCCACTGGGATCACCTTCTTGGTTTCCCCATGTTTGCCCCGATTTTCTCTCCGCATACCGAGCTTATTATCCATGCCCCCTCCACCATTGGCGGGTCTGGCATTCGGGCTGTCCTCGCGGGCATCATGGACCGCCGTTATTTTCCAGTGAAATTCGAGCACCTGCCCGCGCACATCCATATCCACGAATTCGAACCGGGGGAAAGCTTTGCGGTTGGCGAGGCCAAAGTGGCCACGTGCCCGACGGTCCATCCTGGCGGCAACGTGGCCTACGCCATCACCCATGATGGTTGGACCTTCCTCTTTACAGGGGACCATGAATGGCGGCCTCAGGCCACGGACCCCTTGAGCCTTGGAGTCGAGCGATTCCTCCGTGGGGTCACGGTGGCGGTGGTGGATGCCCAGTACACGGACGATGAATACGCGGTTCGCCAGGGGTGGGGGCATTCGGCCATGAGTGCCTGGCCTGAGCGCGCGGTGCGGGCCGGGGTGCAGATCCTACTCCTCTCCCATCATGATCCGGCACGCAGCGATGAGGATGTGGACGCCTTGGAGGGCCTTATTCGCCAGCGCTTTGGAGATTTGCCCCTGGACATCCGTATGGCAGCGGAGGGGATGGAGATCCGGCGAGAGGACAATGGAGTCGTTGGCATCCGCCAACAGCCTATGATTCCCCAGGAGTGCAGTATCCTTCCCCCGAACAATACCGCCCAAGGCGTGCTTACCTGGCTCAATGCCCTCACCCAGGAATTGACCCGCTACGCGGATATGGGGACGCTCTTGGATCGCATCCTTCTCGAGGGGCGACGGATCACCCATGCCGATGCCGGGACCATTTTTCTGGTAGAATCCGAAGGGCTCTCCTTTGCCTATACCCACAATGATACCCTTTTTCCCGGTTCAGCGGCAAGTAAATACGTGTATAGTAGCGCCATCTTGCCCATGAATCATACATCTGTAGCGGGATATGTCGCTTGTACTGGAAAAACTGTCAACATTCCAGACATGTATCGTATTCCAGATACTGAACCGTATCGCTTCAACGATGCTTTTGATAAAAAGACAGGTTACCGCACTGTATCCACACTAACTGTGCCTTTATTTGGAAATAAAACTTCTATCCTTGGCGTTATGCAGCTCATCAACAGTATGGAGGATGGCAAAGCTCGACCGTTTACTTCCGACATGCAGATGCGGGTCAGTTTGCTTGCCTCCCAGGCTGGTGCGGCCTTGGAGCGCGGCAAAATGACCCAAGCCCTCCTTTTGCGGATGCTCAAAATGGCCGAGCTCCGTGACCCGCGGGAGACCGGGGCCCATGTGCAGCGCGTGGGCTCTTATGCCGCGGAGATTTACCACCGTTGGGCGGAGCGTCACGGGGTAGACCTGGACCAGTTGCGCTACACCAAGGGCATGATCCGGATGGCCGCTATGCTCCATGACGTCGGCAAAGTGGGCATCCCGGATGCCATCCTCAAGAAGCCAGGGCCGCTCAATGACGACGAGCTCAAGATCATGCGCTCCCATTGCATCCTTGGTGCGGCCCTGTTTGCCGATGGGACCTGGGATGTCGATGGATTGGTACGGGATGTCGTGCTCCACCATCATCAGAAGTGGGATGGTACGGGCTATACTGGCACTGACGATCCACCGTTGGCTGGGGAGGCCATTCCGCTGGTGGCGCGCATCGTGGCCGTGGCCGACGTCTACGATGCCTTGTGTTCGCGGCGCAGTTACAAAAGTGCCTGGAAACCAGAAGATGCCCTCGAGACCTTGCGCCAAAGTGCAGGCACCCATTTTGATCCTGAAATTGTCCAGTGTTTCGAGGAGATATTTGATACCATCGAGGCCATCCGCGCCCGGTATCCCGACCAATGACAAGCAACTGACGGGGCGAAATGCGCACCCTTGGCTGAGGTCTGCGCCACGCCGTACAGGGCGCTTTTCCCCCAACGGCTAGACCCCTTTCCCGAGGACCCTTCCCTTGGGGTTAAAGCCCCCACGGGAGTGCCTCGGTGAAGAAAAATGGGGCCGCCAGAAGCGGTGCGCCAAGAGGCACCGCCCACGGTACCTCCAACGGGCGAAGAGAAGTGGTGCCCAGGCCTTCGAGGGTGAAAAGACAGGGACTGCGAGCAGGGCGCGAACGACGCCATTTTGCCCCTTGTCTTTCCTGGGAGCGCACATAAAAGATGGGCTTTCGATGTCCCTTTGGTCTTGCAGTGCTTGATTTCTCCTAAGGAGTCCACGTTTGAACAGTTTCTCTAAAAATCTCGCCCTGTGGGCTATCATCTGTCTGGTGATGGTAGTCCTTTTCAATCTCTTCCAGCAGCCTCCAGCACCTGCCAACGAACTTACCTATACCGAGTTTCTCGCCAAAGTGCGCGCTGGCGAGGTGGTGACCGTCCGTATCCAAGGCCCGAAAATTTCAGGGATATTGAGTAGCGACAGCAAGTTTACCACCTATGCCCCAGATGACCCCAATTTGGTGGCAACCCTTGTGGCCGCTGGCGTCCAGGTCAAGGCCGAGCCCCAGGAGGAGGCGCCGTGGTACATGACGGTGCTTGTCTCCTGGTTTCCGATGCTCCTTCTCATTGGTGTGTGGATTTTTTTCATGCGCCAGATGCAGGGCGGTGGCGGCAAGGCCATGTCCTTTGGCCGCTCTCGGGCGCGCATGGTATCCCAAGAGGATACGAAGGTGACCTTTGCCGACGTGGCCGGAGTGGACGAGGCGAAAGAAGAACTTCAAGAAGTGGTTGATTTTCTCAAGGACCCGAAAAAATTCACCCGTCTTGGCGGCCGTATTCCCAAGGGTGTGCTCCTTGTGGGTTCTCCTGGCACTGGTAAGACCTTGCTTGCTCGCGCGGTGGCTGGTGAGGCTGGTGTGCCGTTTTTTTCCATCTCGGGCTCGGACTTTGTGGAGATGTTCGTAGGCGTTGGCGCGGCCCGGGTGCGCGACCTTTTTGTGCAGGGCAAAAAGAATGCCCCCTGTCTCATTTTTATCGATGAGATCGACGCCGTCGGGCGGCAACGTGGTGCAGGGTTGGGAGGCGGTCATGACGAGCGAGAACAAACCCTCAATGCCCTCCTTGTGGAGATGGATGGTTTTGAGTCCAATGAGGGGGTCATCTTGATTGCGGCCACCAACCGGCCAGATGTGCTCGACCCGGCCCTCTTGCGGCCTGGTCGTTTCGATCGCCAGGTCGTCGTCCCGAATCCGGATCTAGGGGGGCGGCTCAAGATCCTTCAGGTCCACACCCGCCGCACCCCCCTTGCCCCAGATGTGGACCTCGAGACCTTGGCGCGAGGCACTCCGGGGTTCTCCGGCGCGGATATCGAAAATCTCGTCAACGAGGCGGCCCTCCACGCGGCCAAACTTGGCCAGGACAGGGTGGCCATGCACAACTTCGAGGAAGCCAAGGACAAGGTGCTCATGGGCAAGGAGCGGCGCTCCATGATCCTCTCAGAAGAAGAAAAGCGCACAACGGCCTACCACGAAGCGGGCCACACCCTGGTGGCTAAGTCTTTGCCAGGGACGGATCCGGTACACAAGGTGACCATCATCCCGCGGGGTCGGGCCCTTGGGGTCACCATGCAGCTGCCTGGCGAAGATCGGCACACCTATTCGAAGGCCTATCTGCAAAACAATTTGGCCGTACTCTTCGGCGGTCGGGCGGCAGAAGAGCTGGTGTGCGGGACCATTACCACGGGCGCGGGCAACGACATCGATCGGGCCACGGCCCTTGCCAAACGCATGGTGTGTGAGTGGGGTATGAGTGATGAATTCGGCCCCATGGCCCTGGGCAAAAAGGAAGAGCAGATCTTTCTTGGCCGCGATATCACCCACATCAAGGACTATAGCGAAGAGACGGCTCGGCTCATCGATCAGGAGGTGCGCCGTATCCTGGCCGAAGCCTACACAACGGCCCGCCGCATCTTGGAGGAAAAACGCTCCGTACTGGAAGCCCTGGCTCAGGCCCTGGTGGAGCGCGAGACCCTCACCGGCCAGGAAGTGGACCTTATTGTTGCAGGGCAACCCCTGCCTCCGGAAAAGAGGACGCAAGATGACTTCACCCTTGAGGAGGAGGGACGCGCGGCGTGAAGGAGTCGGTATGGGCCCTCATGGGGGGGAGGCAAGTGGTCGCGGCCCCGCATGCTGTTGTGGGCATTGTCAACGCCACTCCGGATTCGTTTTATGACGGTGGGCGATGGGATACGCCCGAGAAGGCCGTGGCCCATGGATGCCGTCTGGCCGCCGAGGGGGCGGCCATGCTCGATGTGGGCGGTGAGAGTACGCGCCCGTTTGCTCAGCCCGTACCGCTGGAGGAAGAGCTCCGTCGGGTCGTGCCGGTGGTGGCAGGCCTCGTGGCGGCCTGCCCCGAGGTGCCAGTGGCCGTGGATACGACCAAGGCCGCAGTGGCCCAAGCAGCCCTGGAGGCTGGGGCGGTGGCGGTCAACGATGTCTCGGCCATGGAGGCGGACCCCGCCTTGGCCGAGGTCCTTGCCCATTACCAACCCGGCTACGTCCTTATGCATGCCCAGGGGACACCGCAGACCATGCAGCTGGCCCCCCACTATACCGACGTGGTGGCCGAGGTCCTCGCCTTTTTCGAGGCCAAACTGGCGGCGATGACGCGCTTTCTTCCAGAGGACCACATTGTCCTCGATCTGGGAATTGGTTTTGGCAAAACCCTGGAGCACAACCTGGCCCTGCTGCGCGCCATCCCGCGCTTTACCGCCTTAGGCCGACCGCTGTACATCGGCATCTCCCACAAATCCCTGTGGCAAGGGCTGCTTGGTCGAGGCATCGGGGAGCGAGGGGCGGCCACCGTGGCCGCCACAGCAATCTTGGGCGGCATGGGTATCGCCTTCCACCGCGTGCACGAAGTGCGCGAGGCCCATGATGCCCTTGCTGTGGTCCAAGCATTACAGGGATGGACATGACGTGGAGTTTTGCCATCGGCAACCTCCAGGTCACCTGGCGGGATATCCTCGACATCTTGATCGTCGGGTATATCTTTTTCCGCCTCATCCTCATGATCAAAGGGACGCGGGCGGTGAGCGTCGTCTATGGGCTCATGCTCGTGGTGGCGCTCTATTTTGCCGCTGGAAAACTTGGGCTGTACACGCTGCATTGGTTGCTCGGCAACTTCTTGAGTTCTTTGTTTTTAATCGTCATCATTTTGTTTCGCCGCGATATCCGCAAGGCCTTGGCTGTCATGGGGGCGACCACCATTTTTCGCCGGGAGGCCATGGAAGAGAGCCACATGGACGAACTTATTCTCGCCTTGGTGGCCATGGCCAAAAAGCGGGTAGGGGCACTGGTGGTCCTCGAACGCAATATCCCGCTGGGCGACGTGGTGTCCGGTGGCGTGGAAATCGGCGCCCGCCTAAGCCGGGACCTCCTTCTCACTATTTTTCATCCAGATACCCCGCTCCACGACGGCGCTGTCCTGGTGCGTGCTGGCCGCATTGAGATGGCGGCCTGCATTTTACCCTTGGCCACGGGGCTCAAGCACGAGGCCACCCTCGGTACCCGGCACCGTGCCGCCATCGGGGTGACAGAAGAAACAGATGCTGTGGCCTTGGTGGTCTCCGAAGAACGAGGGACGATCTCCATGGCTGTGGGTGGCCGAATCACCAGTAGTCTCAACGAAGTGCGGCTCAAAAAAGTCCTGACGGCGGCGATGCGGCGATGATGCGGGAATGGATGTATCGCTTTTTGGCCTTGGTGATGGCCATTTTTTGCTGGTATCTTGTCTCAGGCCAAGAAAAAGTCGAGACCTGGCTTGATGTGGCTGTGGAGTTTGTCAATCTGCCCCCACGGATGGAAGTGATCTCCGGATTCCCCACCAAGGTTCAAGCCCGGGTGCGAGGCACAAGCAATCAGGTGCGCACCCTCAGTGATGCTCGGCTGGCCTACAAGATCGATCTCTCCCATGTGCGACCGGGGAAAAACGTGGTACCCCTTACCCCAGAAAATATGCCGGTGACCTCGGCGGTGGAAATCGTGGAATTCAATCCTGCGCGTCTGGAGTTCGAGGCTGATGTGCAGGAGCGTAAGGAGGTGCCGGTGCGTCTTGACTGGAGCGGACAGCCCGGGGCGGATATGCGGGTGGTCAACGCCACCGTGACCCCGGAGCGGGTGGTTGTGACCGGTCTGGCCAGCGCCTTGAACAACCTCAAAACCGTACGCACCGAGACGGTAGTGGTGGAAGGCGGCGAAGATCGCACCGTGGAAGGCCGGGTGCGCTTGGTGCTCCCCACCGGTGTGCGCGCCGAGGTCGGGTCCGTGGCCTATAGCATCACCTTTGCCCCCATTAGCCAGGAGGTATGGATCAAGTTTACCCTTGATCCAGTACCACAAACTTATGCTTTTACTTTTGAGCCCAAGGCCGTTCGTGCCCGGCTCGATGTGCCGGTGACCTTGCTCAAGGAGAAGGACTGGCGCGAGCGATTGCACTTGCGCCTCGATCCTGGCGAGAGACTTGCCCCTGGAGAATACACCGTGGCCCCTGTCCTCGATGCCCCAGCAGACGTCCGAATCTTGGAATTGCGTCCGGAAACAGTTAAAGTGATGGTGAAAGAGGAACTTCCATGACCCAACGCTTATTTGGCACTGACGGTATCCGCGGTCGGGTCAACGAATACCCCATGCAACCCGAGCTGGTAGTTCGCCTTGGTCTTGCTGCTGGCGAGTACTTCCGCAATGGCCGCAAACGCCACCGTGTGGTCATTGGCAAAGACACGCGTCTTTCGGGCTACGTCTTTGAGACTGCCCTGACCTCGGGGCTGTGCGCTGCCGGCATGGACGTATATTTGGTCGGCCCGCTTCCTACGCCGGCCATTAGCTTTCTTACCCGCAATATGCGCGCCGATTTAGGTGTGGTCATCTCGGCTTCGCATAATCCTTACCAAGACAATGGCATCAAGTTTTTTGACCAAGATGGCTTCAAGCTCCCCGACGAGGTGGAAGACGAACTTTCGGCCATGGTCCTCGATCCCCATCACACCTGGAAAACTCCAGCCCATGACGCCGTTGGCCGGGCGCGGAAGATCGAGGATAGCCCTGGTCGCTACATCGTCCACCTCAAGAACTCGCTGCCGCCCGGCATGACATTGGATGGTTTGCGCATTGTTCTCGATTGTGCCAATGGGGCGGCGTACCGAGTGGCACCTTTGGTACTCCAAGAATTGGGGGCCACGGTGGTTGCCTTGGGTGTGGAGCCCAATGGGACGAATATCAATGCTGGCTGCGGCTCCCTCCATCCAGAGAACATGGTGGCTGCGGTGCGGGACCATGGTGCGGATCTCGGGATCGCCCTCGATGGTGATGCGGATCGGGTCATTGTTGTGGATGAGCGTGGCGGGGTTTTGGACGGGGACCAGATCCTCGCCATTTGTGCGGATGCGATGCTGGAACAAGGAGAGTTGGCCGGCAACACGGTGGTGGCCACGGTAATGAGCAACATGGCCCTGGAAGTCTTTTTGGCTTCCCGGGGGGTGAAGCTGGTGCGAACTCGGGTGGGAGACCGCTATGTGGTGGAGGCCATGCGCCAAAGTGGCGTTGTTTTGGGCGGCGAGCAATCCGGACACATTATCTTCTTGCGTTATGCCACTACGGGAGATGGACTCCTTGCGGCCTTGCAGCTGATACGGATCATGGTATCTCGGGGCCGGCCTCTGTCGGAGCTCGCCCAGTTGCTGACGCCGTTTCCGCAGCGTCTCCAGAACGTGCCCGTGATGCGCAAGGTGCCGCTTGAGGAAATCACCTCGGTGGCCCAGGTTATGGCCGCTGCTGAGGCGGACCTCAAAGGGCGGGGACGGGTCCTGGTCCGCTATTCGGGAACCGAGCCTGTGGCCCGGGTTATGGTGGAGGCTGAAGACCCCGCCGCCGTGGAGCGTTGGTGCCAGGAGCTGTGTGCTGCCGTGGCCCAGGGACTCGGCGAAAATGTCTGATCTTTTGCCGTACCCTGCTGTTTTGCGGTGCGGTTACTGGCCGTAGTCGGGTGCTGCGGCGCAACCAAGGAGTGTGCCATGCACGTGCGCAAGGTGATCATCCCAGTGGCTGGATGGGGGACACGCTCCCTGCCTGCCACCAAGAACGTCCCCAAGGAAATCCTTCCGGTATTCCGGAAACCCGCCATCCAGTACATCGTGGAAGAGGCCATCGCTTCGGGCTTGTCCGATGTCGTGTTTGTCAACCAGCAAAACAAGCGCATTATCGAAGACCATTTTGACCATAATCTTTCCCTGGAACAGTACTTGGAGCGAACGGGGAAGACCGACCTCCTTGAGGAGGTGCGTCGGGTGGCTGAAATGGCCAATGTCATCGTCGTGCGCCAGAAAGAGCTGCGTGGGCTGGGTCATGCGGTGGCCTGTGCTCGAGAGGTCATCAAAAACGAGCCTTTTGCCGTTATGGTGGGCGACGATCTCATGTTCCATCGCAATCCTGGCATCCATCAGCTCTTGGAAGTCTTTCATAGCGAGCACATGCCCGTAGTGGGAGTCATGGAAGTGCCCCGGGATAAGGTCTCGCGCTACGGGATCATCGATGCCGAGGAGTACGCCCCGGGTCTTTTTCGTATCCGGGGGGTGCTTGAGAAACCTTCCCCGCAGGCAGCGCCGTCGCGCTTGGCCATTGTGGGCCGCTACGTCCTCACCCCCGAGATCTTTGCCCATCTCGAGGCGACGCCCCCAGACACCAGCGGGGAGATCCAGCTCACCGATGCCCTGCAATCCCTGGCCCGCCAAAACCGCCTCCTCGCCGTCAAACTCCATGGCCAGCGCTTCGATATCGGCGACTGGG
This sequence comes from uncultured Desulfomicrobiaceae bacterium, assembly GCA_937989665.1. GTDB lineage: Bacteria > Desulfobacterota > Desulfovibrionia > Desulfovibrionales > Desulfomicrobiaceae > Thermodesulfomicrobium. The sequence continues at coordinate 52,058 of CALKRN010000011.1, forward strand.
TAGATTACCTGGCCGCCAACATCTATTTTGCGCTGCAAGATGACGAACTCCACGACGACCTTTCGGCCCGGCTGCGGGATTTTCTGCCACCGGCCTGCTAAGGGGAGGGGCGGGTTCCCTGCCCCTCCTTTGTTCTATGCCCCCATCCCCGCTCTGCTCGGTCTATCTGCTCAGTCCACCCTACGGGTGCTATACGTATGTCCTGCCGCCAGAATTTCCCCAGGAGGCGTGGCAGGTGGGAGGACGCGTCCTTGTCCCGGTGGGGCGGCGTTTGGCGGTAGGGGTGCTGGGGGGGCTTGATGCTGACCCACCGCGCGCTGCACTGCGCCCCCTTCTGCTGCCCTTGGAGCGCGAGCCCTTCCTCGATGCTGCTTATCTTCGCATGGTGGAAGAGTTGGCGGTACGCCAGCTCCGCCTACCCGGAGAGGTCCTTGCCCGCCTTGTTCCCTCGCCATTACGCCACGTGCCGCAGGTTCGCTTGGAGGGAAAAGCGGTCTCTTTGCGCCAACTCCTGGATGACCCGCAGCGGATCACGAGCCTTGCCTTGGGGTGGAAGGAAGGGAAGGTCGAGATCCAGCTCTCCTTACGGCCGCCGGAGCCGATGCTGGAGGTGGCGGTACCACCGCCATGGCCGCTGCGGCCTGGTGCCGAGCGCCAGCGAGCAGTACTCCGCCATTTGGACCTTCATGGACCATGCTCGCGTCAGGCCCTGCGCCAGGCCTTGGGGGCTGAAGCCGTGGCCGCGGTACCGGCCTTGCTGCGGCGAGGTTTGGTGCGCCTGGGAGTTGAGCCCATGCAAGTCTCGCCGCTTGCCATTGGCAGCGGACAGCGCCAGGCCCTCAACGAGGACCAAACCCGCGCTGTGGCCGAGCTGCTCCACCTCCTCGATAGCCCACGCCCAGCCACCGCCCTGCTTTTTGGAGTGACCGGCAGCGGCAAGACTGCAGTATACCTGCATCTAGTGGAGGCAGTCCTCCACCACGGGGGCTGCGCCATGCTCCTGGCCCCGGAAATCGCCTTGGCCCTGAAGCTGGCCGCTGAAGTACGGGGAGCGTTTCCTCAGCTGCCAGTGCTTCTCTATCATGGTTCCCTCTCTGCCGCTCAGCGTGCCCAGATTTTTTTGGAGGCGCGCCACAGGCGTAGTCCGCTCGTGGTAGTGGGCACGCGTTCGGCCCTCTTTGTGCCCGTGATCCCGCAGTTGATCGTCCTTGACGAAGAGCACGATGCCTCCTTCAAGCAGGAAGAAGGCCTCGGGTATCAGGCGAAAGAAGTGGCCTATGCGCGAGTCCAGGCGACTAACGGCCTCCTCGTGTTGGGTTCAGCCACACCGGATATTAAAGTCTATCATGCCGCCCAAGAGGGGCGCATCCACCTGGTACACTTACCCCGTCGGGCCACGCCGCATCCGGTGCCGCAAGTGGAGCTTGTGGACCTGCGCCCCCATGGCGACTGCGTCATCGCCCCCCAGGCACGATTGGCAATAGAAACAGCCCTGGGCCGTGACGAGCAGGTCATCATCCTCCATAACCGCCGTGGCTATGCCCCCATCCTTGTGTGCCGTGGATGTCAGGAACCCCTGCGCTGTCCACACTGCCAGATTTCCCTCACCTGGCACAAAGGGCGGAGTGTCGCCCTGTGCCATTACTGTGGCTTTTATCGAGAGCTTCCATTGCTTTGCCCCCAATGCCGGGCAGCAGAGTTTGATCCCCTTGGTGAGGGCACCGAACGCTTGGAAGAATGGTTGCATCAGGAATTCCCGGATGTGGGGGTGGCTCGCCTCGATCGCGATACGGCCCGAAGGCCTGAGGCCATTCAAGCAACCCTCGAGGCCTTTGCCCGCGGACAGACCCAAATGTTGGTGGGGACGCAGATGCTCTGCAAGGGGCACGATTTCCCCGGGGTGACGGTGGTGGTTGTGGTGGATGGCGATTTGGGGCTCAATCTCCCCGACTATCGCGCCGTGGAGCGTTCCTTTCAGATGCTCGTCCAAGTAGCGGGCCGTGCCGGGCGGGGCGAGGCCCCGGGCCGAGTGTTGATTCAAACCCGCAACCCAGGGCACCTTTGTTGGGATTTTGTGACGCGGGCCGACTTCCACGGCCTATACCAGGCCGAACTTGCCCTGCGCCAGGCCATGGCCTATCCGCCTTTCAGCAAACTCGCCCTGGTGCGTCTTTCTATCCCCAAAGAGGGGGGGGATGTGGCTGCTGTGGGTCGTGTGGGAGCGGCATTGCGGGAGGCCGCGCGTTCATACGCCGTCACAGTGCTTGGCCCGGCCCCGGCCCCATTGGCCACGCTCCGGGGGCGCAAGCGCTTCCATTGTCTGCTCAAAGGCCAGGACTGGTCCCGGCTGCGCCAAGTGTGTCAGGCCGGGCTGGAACAGGCTCGTCGCGAACACCATATTCGCATGAGCGTGGATTTTGACCCTATCGATATGCTCTAGGAGAATTCTCGTATGCAACGAGTACGTATTACCAACATCCTCCATGCAGATACACCCATGGGAGAGGTGACGGTCATGGGATGGGTGCGGACAAAACGCGAAAGTAAAGACTTTGCTTTTGTCGAAATCAATGATGGCTCCTGTCTTCATAATCTGCAGATCATCCTCGATGCTGGCACTTCGGGATGGGAAGACCTTGCACAACTTCTTACTGGCACCTCAGTTCGGATTAATGGCAGTGTTGTCCCTTCCCCAGGAAAAGGCCAACGCTGGGAGGTCAAGGCTCACCGACTGGAGATCATCGGCACCGCCGGTCCAGAATATCCGTTACAAAAAAAACGGCATACGGATGAATTCCTGCGGACCATTGCCCATCTGCGGCCGCGCACAAACAAATACGGCGCCCTGTTCCGCATCCGTGCCGAGCTCAGCTTCGCTGTGCACCGATATTTTCATGAGCGGGGGTTTTATCTCGTGCATGCCCCCATCCTCACCGGCTCTGACTGCGAAGGCGCAGGGGAGATGTTCCAGGTGACGACCTTGCCCTTGGACGCAGTGCCGATGGAGGGCGGTGTTGTGCGCTATGACGAGGACTTTTTTGGCCGGCCCGCATCCCTCACCGTCTCCGGGCAGCTTGCCGCAGAAAACCTCGCCTGTGCCTTGGGGCAAGTGTACACCTTTGGCCCCACCTTCCGGGCCGAAAACTCCAATACCCCGAAGCACGCTGCTGAGTTTTGGATGGTTGAGCCAGAGATGGCCTTTGCCACCTTGGCAGACGATATGGACTTGGCCGAAGACCTCGTCCGGGAGCTAGTGCGCTATGCCATGGACTGCTGTCGCGAGGACTTGGCCCTTTTTGCCCAGTTTGTGGATCCAGGACTCATGGCGACGCTGGAAACCGTGGCCACGCGTCCGTTTGTTCGTCTGCCGTATGCAGAGGCCATGGATATCCTTGTCCGTAGTGGCAAATCCTTTCAATTTCCCGTGGGCTTTGGACATGACCTGCAGACCGAACACGAGCGCTTCCTGACGGAAGAATACTGCCAGGCTCCGGTCATCGTCTATGATTATCCCAAGGAAATCAAAGCGTTCTATATGCGGCACAATGATGATGGCCGCACCGTGGCCGCCATGGACCTTTTGGTGCCGCGCATTGGGGAGCTTGTGGGCGGCAGTGCCCGCGAGGAACGCCTGGATGTCCTCGCGGCCCGCATGGCCGAGCTTGGGATGCGGCAGGAAGATTATTGGTGGTACCTTGACCTGCGCCGCTTTGGCACGGTGCCTCATGCCGGCTTTGGCATGGGGTTCGAGCGCTTCCTCATGCTCGTGACTGGGGTGAGCAATATCCGCGACGTCATTCCTTTTCCGCGGACCCCGAAACATCTTGAGTTCTGAGGACTGCCGGGCTTGAGATAGCAATCATCACTTCCGCAGGGGCCCCCATCATCTCCCGCAGTCGGCACACCCCGCATATTTCGGTAGAGGTTGGCGAACCGCAGCGACGGCAGAAAGAAAGCGGGGTTTTCCCTTGGGCGGCAAAATGCTGGCGCCCATGTTTGAGAAAGCCCTCGTAGAACTGGAGTTTGCGACCGGGTTGGCGGTCTTCCAGGTCGGCGAGGAGGGCTTTGTATACGGGGAACGTGGCCTTGGCACTGTAGGGGCAGGGTGCGGATGCGGTCTCGATGCCGAGCAAAAAGCTAAGGTTAGCGGTCTCGAATTCGGAGAGCCGATACAAGGGCTTGATTTTGCGCACAAACCCTTCTTGGGCCGAGAGCACTGGGCCTTGGTCCGCGAGGAACGCCGTGTCCCAGCGCAAAAGGTTGGCCAGCAGGCGCGAGGTCTCGTCGTCGAGGTTATGGCCCGTAGCAAGAACGGTGAAGCCGTTGTCCAGGGCAAAGCGATTAAAGAAGTAGCGTTTGGTTTGACCGCAAACCGAGCAGATGGGGCGCCGGATGCGCTGGCGCACCTCGACCATGCCAAGACCCAGGGGCTCCATTTCAAGGACCGAGAGGGGAATGCCATGGCGGGAACAAAAGGATTCGGTTATCCTCCGGGCAACAGGCGATGCGCCCGGGATACCGAGGTCGATGTGGAGCCCAGCGATGGTATAGCCCAGTTCCTTCAGTAGCCACGCCAAGGACAGGGAGTCTTTGCCGCCGGAGAGGGCGACAAGAACGCGGTCCTCAGAAGTGCACATGGCGTGGTCATGGATGGCTCGCTCCACCATGCGCCGGCAAAAGAGGAGAAAACACTCCGGACAAAAGGCCGAATGGTGGCTGGGGAGGGCCACCGCCGCTTCCGCACGACAGCGAGTACACTTCATGATTACCCCCGAGAACCAACGTCGCGCAGGATGATGGAGTCCCCCGGAGTCAGGCGCCGGTCCGGGGTGAGGAGTTCGCCGTTTCGAATGACCAAGGCGCGGCCCGGTTTGCGGCCGGTTTGGTGAAGAAGCTGGAGCACGGTGGTGCACCGCGGCAGGGAGATGCTGGTCCCTTCCGGTTCAAAGAAAACGGTGATCATACGGCATTCTCGAACGTTCATTTGGGGCTTGGGTCTTGGGAAAATGGGTGGTAAGGGAAAGCCAAAGGAGGCTGCCTATGTCCACTGTGTTAATCATCGACGATGAGCCTGTGATTCGCATGCTCTACACCACGGAACTGCGTCGTCTTGGGCATCGGGTCGAGGCTGTTGACGGTACTTCCGAAGACATCGAACCTATCTTGGATCGTCTTGTGCCCGACCTTGTGGTCCTCGATATCCGCCTCGGTGAAGGGGCGTGCGGGCTCGATCTTCTTCAAAAAATCCGCTCCCGTCATCCGCAGCTGCCGGTGGTCCTGTGCACAGCCTATGACTGTTTTCGGCATGACCTCAAATCCATTGCTGCGGATGCCTACGTGGTCAAGTCCTCGGATACAGCGCCGCTGTTGCGTACCATAGAAGACCTCCTTGCTCGTCGGGCCAAGGCCTAACGGAGGATAAAGCCGAGGACGCGAAGCCTTTTGGCCCAGGAGGCCCATGGCCCTGTCTCAAACGAGGCTGTCATGGTGCGAGGGTCAAAAGACACCCGTGCGTTCGCGTCAAGGTGGCATTGCCGGTCATAGTTGGTATGGCTAATGGTAAGCTGCCACGTGCCATCGCCGTGCCGGCAGGCCTTTTCCACGTACACTGGATGTCCGGTGTACATTTTTCTTTTTGTGTTGGCGGCAAAGACCATGACGCTTCCCGCCTGTGGCGTCGCCGTTGTGCCGCCTGCTTTTTGGGCACAGGCAAACCACCCCTCCGGGCTTGTGTTGCCAAGCTTGCAGGTCTGGATGCCAGAACGGCAGCGCGCATAAATGAGGCTTTGGGGCTGGCACATGCGCCCCGGGCGGATGATCTTGCCGGTCTTTGGGTTCTTGAGGGGTGGGCTCCCCGGAGTGAGGTGATAGCAGGCCGCGGTACTTGCAGCACTTTGTGCCTCTGCGCAGGGCATCGGCCCTTGGGAAAGGGCAGGTCCCTCGGCGTTTCTTTCTGCCCGCTGTTGTTCTTCGCCCTCTTTGCCCGGTGTTTCTGGCCGTTTCTTGTGCTCGAAGGATGTTGAGTCTGTCCCAGGCGATGGCGGGGAGATCGCACCTCGCAAAGAGGTACAGGCGACACAAAGAAGGACAAGGCCAATACAAAGGAATCGAGACATGGGAGCTCCTTAGGAGGAAAACAAACGGCGACCCCAGACGAGGGCTGCGGCGTTGAGAAGATAGGCCCCCACGGCCACAGCCACAATGGCTGCACCAGAGGTGAGATCCGCCCGCACGGCGAGGAAGAGTCCAGCAAGGCTGACCATCAAGGCCAGCAGGCAGGCCAAGGCCATGGTCCCCCCCAAGGAACGGGCGCGGGTTTCGGCGATCATGGGCGGGATGGTGAGCAGCGCCATGACCAAGATTAAGCCCACCAATTGGATGAGAAGGACAATGGCCAAGGCGATGAGTCCCTGAAGCAGACTATGGAGGCGCTCCACGGGCACGCCCAGGGCTTGGGCAAATTCCGGGTCAAAGGACATGGCCAAAAAATCTTTGTAGTACCAGAGCACGACCCCGAGCATGACGAGGTCTGCAGCAGCCATGAGGGTGAGATCCCGAGCAGAGACAGCGAGGATGCTACCAAAAAGATAGCTCATGAGGTCGGCGTTGTAGCCACCAGAAAAATCAAGAAGCAGGATACCCAAGGACATGCCGGCAGCCCAAAGCACGCCGATGAGGCTATCTGCCCGGGCGGGCAGGCGCCGGACAACCTGGGCCATAAGGAGAGCGGCGGCGAGGGTAAAAAGCACGGTCACAGGGAAGACAGGCAGGCCCAGGAACATGGCCAAGCCCACCCCGCCATAGGCGGCATGGGACACCGCACCGGCCAAAAAGGTCTGGCGGTTGACGGTCACCAAGGTCCCGACCACGCCACAGGCGAGACTCGCGAGGAGGGCTGCCAAAAGAGCATGCTGCATGAACTGGAGCTGAAGGAGATCGATCATCCTTCGTCCCGATGGGTGCGCCGCAAGCGGTGGAGATAGGGGGAGATGGGACAACTTGGGGAGTGCTCGCCGTACATCAGGGTGAGCATGGCCTCATCGATGGTGTGGTGCTGCAGAAGGCGGCGGTTGACGACGGCCACACTGGTGACGTGGCTCGCCGTCGCGATGAGGTCATGGCTGACTACAATGATGGTGCGTTGCGGGATAAGGCGGGCAAAGAGGTCAAAAAGGCATACCTTGCCTTGGGGATCGATGTTGGCCGTGGGTTCGTCAAAGAGGAGGAGTTGGGGGTCAGTCATGAGGGCGCGGGCCACGAGGGCACGCTGCTTTTGGCCGCCGGAAAGGGTATCGAGGCGGCGGTGGGCCATAGAGGCTAAGTCCACGTCGTCTAGCATGGCGAGGGCCTTGGCCCGTTCGTCCTTGCGGTAGCCAGGAGTGCGGCGGCCGTGGCGCGGCAGCCCCATGAGGACGGTCTCAAGAACCGTAATGGGAAAATCGCCTTGAAAGGCCGCATGCTGGGGAACGTATCCGATGGGCGCGTGGCGATGGCGGGGGTCTTGTCCGCAGACGAGGACCTGGCCGCGTTGCGGCCGAAGGAGGCCGAGGATGAGTTTGATCAGGGTGGTTTTCCCCCCACCGTTTGGGCCAACGACCGCCACATAGTCTCCGGGGTACACGGTGAAATGGATGTCTTCGAGGGCAGGTTCACCGTTGTAGGCAAAGGTAACTCCGTGGATGAAGACAACCGGTTGGGGGGTACGAGGCTGGGACATGGCCGCTCGCCTAGTCGTTTCACCTATGGCTGGCAAGCGGGCCATAGACCTTCATTGCAGGGCCTCAGCCATGGCTTGAGCGGCACGGCGGAGGTTGTCCACAAGGTCCGGGGCAAGGGGGTCGAGGGTGGCAATCCGCGCCCCGATCTCTCGGGCCACGGCGTGCGCCGTTTTGGTGGACACTTGAGGTTGGACGAAAATCACCTTCGCCCCTGTTTGCCGGGCAGCGTGGATGGTGGCCGCCAGTTGCTTGGGGCTGGGCTCTTTGCCGTGGACCTCCATGGGAATTTGCCGCAGGTCATAGGCGTGGGCAAAATAGCCCCAGGCCGGATGGAAGACGAGAAAGGCCCGCCGTTGGGCAGGAATGGGGGCAAGGAGGGCGCGGATGTCGCGATCCAGCCCTTCCAGGCGTTGCGCGTAGGCGGCCTGGTTGCGGAAAAATTCTTCAACCTGGCTGGGGGCTAGTTGGGCCAGGACTTGGGCCACGGCGTGGCTCATGTGGATGACGAGCTTGGGGTCAAGCCAGATGTGCGGATCAGGTCGCCCCTGTTCATGGTGATGGTCATCTTTCCTGCCGTGCCGGGCGTGGTCGTCTTCGTGGGTATGAGCGGTCATGGGCAGGCGCTCGATGCCGGCGTGGAGTTCCACAATCTGGAGTTTGGGATTGGCGGAGCGAAACCGCGGCACCCATACCGCATCAAAGACGTCCCCCACACTGAAGTAGGCCTGAGCGCTTGCCATTTCTTTCATTTGCCCCGGCTTCGGTTCGTAGGTATGCATCGAGGCACCCGGGGGGACCAGGACCGTTACCTTGACCTGTTCCCCTCCCACCGTCTGCACGATGTCTGCCAATGGGGCGATGGAAACAGCAACGTGGATCGCTGCCTGGGCGATGGAAGACAAAAAAGGAATAAGGGTAAAAATCAGAAGAATCCGTCCGTAAACCATAACTCCTCCCTGGCATGACGTTAAAAACAAGACCACATATATTCTCAGCGTTTTTTTGAAGCAAGGGGCCAAACAACGAAGAAGGAGGACTACAGATGCTCCACTGGCAAGTAGACCCCCTGCGCTGTGTCGGGTGCGGTGAATGCACCCGCGAGTGTCCGGTGGGGATTATCATCCTGCGCGATGGGGTGGCTGGCATTTTGCCCCATCGCCACAAGGCGTGTCTGCGTTGCCAGCATTGCCTGGCGGTATGTCCCACCGGTGCGTTCTCGGTAGATGGAGTCCACCCTGATGCGTGCAATCCGGTGGGAGAATTGCCATCGCCGCAGACCGTGGAGCGTTTGCTGCGCCAACGCCGCTCCTGCCGCCGCTTTCGCCCGGAAAAGGTCGATACTGCCATCTTTGATCGCTTGATGCGAGCGTTGGCCTACGCACCAACAGGAAAAAACCAACGGCAGACCCGCTTCACTGTCGTTGATGACCCCGAGGTCATGGCCAAGTTACGGCAACAGGTCATGGAGGGCGTTACCCAGGCTGCAGCCAACGACGCCCTGCCCGATGGACTCCAATTTTTTGCGGCCCTCGCACGGCGCTACGGTGATGGCCAAGACATCGTGTTTCGTGGCGCCCCGCACATGGTGATTGCCTCAAGCCCTCACGATGGGCCCTCGCCTGAGGCCGATGTGTTTATCGCCCTAAGCCAACTGGAGATATTGGCCCAAAGTTTTGGATTGGGGACCTTATGGGCTGGATTTGCTGCCTGGGCGCTACGTGCCATCGTCCCCTCCGTTGCGCGAGGCCTGGGTATCCCAGGGGAGCACCGCGCCCTTTATGTCCTTCTTTTGGGCTATCCTGCAGTGCGCTTTCATCGTGAGGTGCAGCGAGCGCCACGTTTTGTCTTTCGGGTAACTTCGGATTTGGCGGCAGAACCATGGCAGAGTCCGCATCCACCGACCATTGCAAAGGGCAGCGAATAACAAAAATCCCACCCCGGACTCATTTCCAGTGGGCGTGCACGGCCTGGAGGAGCAAGCATCACTGCCAGCTCGGAGCAATACCTCGTGCGGATTTTTTTAGATTGGGCAGGCACGGCCCCTGTACGTGTCGTCTCCCGCAGGCCTATAGGCAGGGCAAATCACTATAAAGAGACAGAACGATGCTTCTGGAGTCGTTTCGTGCGCGCAGGCCTTGCGGGAGGAAGATGAAGAAAGCCCACGGCCTTGATCCAACTAGAAGCGTGCCGCTGGGCTCCCTCTTCGAGGTAGAGGCCACGCGATGAATCGGGTGCTCCTGGGCTCCCTCTTCGAGGTGGAGGCTACAGCCTCCCTCTCGAGTCTGAGTCAGGGAAATCTTCTAAAAAAGATATCCCCCCTTGGAGTTCGAGAGACGGCCCGCCTGCTTCCGTGGGGTGGGTGCTGCGTGACGGTAGCCATGGTCGCTATTGGCGTACCAAACCTTCGCGGTATTGGGTGTAGATGTCCTTGAAGCTGAGGTAAGGATCGAAGGCCTCCTTTTTGGTGCGCTGGTACTCCTCAAAATACTGGGCCAGGGCATTGCCACGGTCATGGATGCGCAGCGGCACTGCCGCTTCATAAAGAGGGGCGTACCAGAACAGCGGGTGGGCGACCGAATCGGCAACCAAACCGCCCAGGTCACGAAGACTCGAGGGGCCCAAGAAGGGGAGGACGAGGTAGACCCCATGGCCGGCACCCGCTTGGCCGAGGGTTTGGCCAAAGTCCTCGGGGGAGGGGTTGAGCCAGGCAATGTCCCGGGTGACGTTCGCAAGACCGAAGGAGCCAAAGACCGTATTGAGGGCAAAACGGACGATCTCCGCGAAGGCTTTGTCCACCTTGAGTTGGAGGAGACTGTTGGCCACCCGCACTGGCGTGGCTAGATTGTAATAGAAATTGCTAAAACCTCGACGGGCGTCCGGTGGAAAAGCGCCCACATACACGGTGCGCACTGGGGCGAAGATACTGGTGATAAACCAGTCGTTGAAACGGAACATGGCGCGATTGAAGGGTTCGAGAGGATCGGGGATGACGTAATCCTCTTGGGCAAGGGGGGAGCTTGGCGCCGGTGCGTGTTTGGCAGCGCAGGCGCCAAGGGTCAGCATCAGGGTGCATACCAACACGATGGACTTAGCGATTCGGGCCATGGATTCTCTCCTTGAGGATAGCGATGAGATGCTGCGGAGGATGAGACTGGAGGATACTTTGGAATTGGGTCCGAAAGTTACGGACCAAACTGACGTTTTCCACTGTAATATCAAAAGCCCGCCAACCTGTAGGACCGGAGATGAGGTTTATTTCGACGCGGAGCGGACCTTTATCGGTCGCTACGCTAAACCGCACAACGGCCTGGGTGGGCGATTGCATGATTTCCTCTTCATAGCGGATGCCCTGATTGTTATAGACATCCAATTTATCGAGGTAGGTCTGTTTGATGAGTTCTACAAAGAGGGCCGCAAACTCTGTTTGCTCTCCTGGCGATAAAGCTCGCCAATACTGGCCAAGGGAGCGACGGGCCAGCTCCTGAGTATCAAAAAAATCCTCAGTAATGCGCTCGAGTTGTGCACGGCGCTCTCGCTTGTGGGTCTCGCCACGCAAATCTGGATTCTCCAAGATCGCAACCACCCGTTCCACATTACTGCGCACAAAGGTCAGGGGAGAAGTATCTGCCCAGACAATATCTCCAAGCAAAAGCCAACTGAGGGCGAACAGGAGGTGCTTCATTGTTTGACGCTCCCAAAGAGGTATTTGGAGACCATTTCTTCAATATCGAAGGCCGCTTTGGTGTCTAAAACGGCCCCGCCGTCACCAAGAAAGGCCTCGTCAGCACCAGGGATGATTTGGATATATTTATCGCCAATGAGCCCACTCGTCTTGATGGCCGCGGCGGAGTCCGTAGGGATGCGTACCCCGTCGTGGATGTGCATGAGGACTTTGGCTTGATAGAAACGTTCCTGGTCGAGCTGGATGCCGATGACCTTCCCCACGGTGACCCCAGAAATCTCGACGCTGCTGCCTACCCGCAGGCCACTGACCGAAGGGAAATGGGCCTGGACCGTGTACACTCCCCGGGCGAGCAAGGGAGTGTTGGCTAACGTCAAGGTAAGATACCCAGCAGCCAAAAGGCCAAGCAAAACAAAGGCACCAACGGATGCCAACAGAGCAGATGCTTTCATAGCGGTATGCCTCGTGCCGATGTAAGGAGGGCATGGACTTGGTGCAGCGGTGGGACGTGTGGCTGCAACGGCGCCGCGCCGGCCACGAACGTCAGGCGGCGTCGATTCGAGAGACGCCCTACGGCTGTGGCCGTAGAGCAGGAGGCGAGGATCGTGGCAAGGCCCTGGATGAGGTCTTGTTCTGTCGTCTTGGTCGCCGCCACAAGCATGGCCACCGTTTCGACTCCCACCCGCCACAGCCCAGTAGGGGCCAAGGGACTGTCGGCAAGGCGGGTTACGACCTCGCGTAAACAGGAAAAGGCGGCGACTTGCCCCCGGTAGTCGCGCACCTCACGCAGACCCGTCAGACGCAGGACCACGAGCCAAACGTCAGGTTTCTCCTGAGCGCCGCGGATAGCCTCCACAAACGCCGCCCGACTCCCCAGGCCAACAAGTTCCTCGGCGAGGATGCCGTGACCATCAAGATAGGGGCGTAAGGCCTCACTCTTTTGGGCTTCCAGTTCCAACGGGGAACCACTGAAGATGACCTGCCCATTATCAAGGATGCGCACCGCCTGGGCCACGAGGAAAATATCCGGCACGTCATGGGTGATGATGACCGCCGTAAAGCCAAAGCGGGCATGGTATTGGGCGATCATGGCAAGCACGGCGTTTTTGCGCAGCGGGTCCAGGCCTGTGGTGGGTTCGTCAAAAAAGATGAGCTCTGGCTGGGTGATGAGGGCGCGGGCCAAGGCCACGCGCTTCTGCATGCCACCAGACAAGGCCTTGGGAAATTGGTCGAGAGCGCCAAGGATGTCGAGCTGCGCGCAGACCTCCTTCACCCGAGCGGCCCGCTCCCGTGGAGTGCCTTCACCACGCTCTTTGAGAGGGAGCTCGACGTTTTCAAAGACCGTGAGGGAGTCGAACAGGGCATTCTGTTGGAACATGTAGCTCAGCCGTGCCTTGATGGTCCGAAATGCCTTTCGAGACATCTGGCTGTAGGGCAGGTCTTCGAAAAAGATCTCTCCCCGATCAGGTTGGAGCAAGCCGATGGCATGTTTGACGAGGACACTTTTGCCTGTGCCGCTTTTGCCGATGATGGCGGTGATGGCATGGCGGGGAATGGTGAGGCTTACGCCATCCAGCACCACCTTGTCGCCAAAGGCCTTGTGGACATTCTCGAAGCGGATAAGCGGGGTATCCATGGCGCTACATGAGGAATGAGGTGATGGCATAGTCCGCCATGAGGACATATACACAGGACTGTACTACCGCCGATGTAGTGGATGCACTCACCCCCCGAGCGCCGGCACTATCCTGACGCAAATGGGTGTGATAGCCGCAATAACAACAGATGCTCATCACTAGAAAGCCAAAGATTCCAGCTTTAATAAATCCCCCTGTGATATCTGAAAGCACAAGGGTGGATTGGATTTTACTGAAGTAGATGCCAGCCCGTGCCGATAGCAGACGAGCAGCAAGATAGCCGCCGAGAATACCGACGGTGTTGAAGATCGCGGTGAGTAAAGGGAACGCGATGAGGGCCGCGGCCAGGCGCGGCGTGACGAGGTAGCGGATGGGGTCCACGTCCATAGTGACCAGAGCGTCGATCTGTTCCGAGATACGCATGATGCCAAGCTCAGCGGCGATACTCGACCCGGCACGGGCTACAACCATGATGGCTGTCAGCACAGGGCCGAGCTCTCGAACGAGAGATAACGCCACCACGGTCCCTAAGGCCCCCTCCGCGCTGAATTTGATGAGGGTATAGTATCCCTGGAGTCCAAGGACCATGCCGGTAAAGAGGGCGACCAGGGCCACAATTCCCATGGAGCCAGCGCCGATATAGGCCACTTGCTCGAGGATTTTGCGTCCAAGGCGGACCGGTTGCAGGAGCTGGGCCAGGGCATGGAGGCAAAATACGGCATAGCGACCGAGGTGCTCGAGGAGGAAGAGGGCAGGGAGGCCAAGACGAAGCAGCAGTTGGTTCATCGATGTTGTTCCAAAGGCAGGGATGCTCCCCATAGTGCACGGGAGCCGTTACCCTAGGAGTGTACTCGTTTTGATGCCGAAGACAAGCGTACCCTTTTGTCTGCAAGTAAAGAGAGGGGGTTGGGGCGGACCAAAGGCAGTGTGGAGCATCCAAGCTCGCTGTTTTCTCTCAGAGGGTTTTGAGCCTTGAGCAGGTTGGTATTCGTTAGAGTAATTGGTAGCTACTGAGGCTCACCGGGGCAGCGAGGCTTGGCAGCACCCGTTCGAGCAAAACGCCCTCTCGCTCGGGAGCGCCGTAACCAAAGGTCGCACGGATGGCTAGGGCGACAAAATGCACGGCCCGATCTAGGGAAATGGGAAGGGAATCCCCTTGGAGGAGGGCGCCGGTGAGGACGCTGGCAAAGATATCCCCTGTTCCGGGATAACTCGCCGGGACGAAAGCACAGGCTACCCGCCAAAACTTATTGGTGCGGCGGTCAAAGGCCACGGTTTGGGTTCGATCTGGTTCGGTGCTCGGCAAACCGGTCAGGACGACCCACCATGGCCCAAAGGCCGCCAGACGCCGAGCCCAGTCCTTGATGGTTGCTTCGCGCAGAGGCTGGTCCATGACCTGTGCGGGATCTTCTCCAAGGAGCAGGGCGGCTTCCGTCGCGTTGGGGGTAATGAGATGGGCGTGGGCAATGAGCTGGCGCATCCCTGCCACCATGGTTCCATCCATAGTGGAATAGAGGCTCCCGTTATCCCCCAAGACCGGGTCTACAACAATGAGGGCATCCTGACCAACGGTGGCGATTGCTTCGTGGACAAGTCGGATTTGTCCTGGCGATCCCAAAAAGCCCGAATACACAGCGGCAAAGCGTAAGCCGAGCTGCTGCCAATGGCGCAAAATAGCGGCCATGTCGTCGGTGAGATCTCGGAAGTGGAAGCCAGTAAATCCGCCCGTATGGGTGGAGAGAAGGGCCGTGGGCAAGGCGCAGACCTGAAACCCCATGGTCGAAAGGATGGGAATGGCCGCAGCCAGGGAACCGCCTCCAAAGCCAGAAAGATCATGGATGGCAGCTACACGGCGAACGGCCGTAGGGACAGCGAGCATCATCGGTCGTTGACCGTATCGAGCAGTCCCTTGCCTGCCTTGAAAAACGGCAAACGCTTGGCGCGTACTTCCACGGTTTCGCCGGTTTTCGGATTGCGGCCCGTGTACCCCTCGTAGTGTTTGATTTTGAAGCTGCCAAAGCCACGCAGTTCGATGCGATCCCCGCGAAGCATCGCCGCACGCACGGACTCGAAGAAGGTCTCCACCGTCATCGTGGCCTCATCATGGGTAATCCCCACTCGCTCAGCCAGGGCCTGAATGAGTTCGCTTTTATTCATACTCGATGCTCCTTAGAGACAAGAGAACAACGCTCGTTATTGACGTAAAGAGGCCACCAGTTCCCGCAAGGCAGTCACTTGCTGGGCCAAGTCGCCTACTGCCTGAGCCGCCTGGTGCATTGCCTGCGCGGCCTCGCTGGCAATGGTGGTGATTTCCATCACCGAACGGTTGATTTCCTCGGAAGTGGCAGATTGTTCTTCAGCGGCGGTGGCGATGGAGGTGATTTGGCTCATGGAGAGTTCGGCAATGCGAGCAATCGCGGCCAAGGCCTCTCCGGCTTTAGTGGTCAGGGAGCTCGCACTTTCCACTGCCCCTTGGGTTTGGGCCATACTCTGCACATTTTGCGCGACTCCCTTGGTGATGGCCTCGATGGATTGGGTCACCTGGGAAGTGGCGGCCATCGTGCGTTCGGCCAGCTTGCGGACCTCGTCCGCCACCACGGCAAAGCCACGGCCAGCTTCGCCAGCCCGAGCCGCCTCAATGGCGGCATTGAGGGCCAAGAGGTTGGTTTGATCGGCGATATCGGCAATGACATCCACAATGGAGCGGATATCGGCCGCCTTCGCACCTAAGGCATTGATTTCCGATGCTAGAGCCGTCGAGCGCTGACGGACTTCTGCCATGGCCCCAATGACCTGGTCTACTATGGATTTCCCTGCCTGGCTTTTCTCGAAGGCGTCTTGAGCGCCCTGAACTGACGCGGCAGCGTGTTTGGCGACCTCAAGGACCGTGGCATTCATTTCTTCCATGGCCGTGGCCGCCGCCGCGGTGCGGTCGCGCTGGACTTCAGCACCCCGGGAGACCTGCTCAATTTGGGCAGCGAGTTCGTCGGCCGCCGTAGCAATGAGCTGGGTGAGGGCATCTACTTGGCCAGCTATGGTCAAGAGGCGCTCTTGATTGGCTTCGATGACCTTTTTGGCACGAATAATATCCGTGAGGTCTGTCCAGATGGACGAAAATCCCAGATAGTTGCCGTCGAGATCAAAAAGCGGGGTGCAATCAATGCGCAGGTGGACCATCCGGCCATCCCGAGTGGGGACATCGCGCTCGACGCCGAGCATGGGTTCTCGAGTCTTGGCCACGTGCGAGGCCACTCCTTCTTTGGTGGCATCGCCATAGATGAGGAGATTGACATTCTTTCCTTGCCAATCGGCTGGAGTGCCTGGAATACTGAGGAGATCAAGCACCGCCTGGTTGCAACGGATCACTTTGGCCTCAGGGTCGCAGATGATGTTGGGACTTTGAATAGATTCGATTACGCCTTGTGCAAAGCCGATGCGCTCTTTGATGGTCGCAGCCATTCGGCGGATAGCCGCGACTGTCATGCCGATGGCATCGTGCGCCACATAGTCGATGGGGACGTTGTAGTCCCCATTGGCGATATTTTCGGCAGCTTGGGCCATGCGCCGCACCGGGGCGAGCAGTACAGGCACGAGCACCAGGAGCGTAAGGACGGTGAGGACGAGTGCCGCGAGCATCCCCATTCCTGTGGATTGGAGGATCTCTGTATCGAGGCCATGGAGGGTTTCAGCGGCGCTCATCGTGAAAAAGAGATTCCAGCCAATGGTGGAGAAAAGGCGTTTGGCCGCAATCTTGGCTTCACCCCGAAATTCGTACTCGATGATCCCCTCATTGGCGGCCATGAGTTGCGCGGAGGCCGGCACTGTTTCCAAGGCAGGGCGGCCGATGAAGTCTTTTTGGGGATGATAGACCATTACCCCGCGAGTATCGATGATAAAGGGATAGCCTTTCCCCTGGATGGATGTGCGCTCGAGTATATGAATAAGCTCTGGGGTCAGGACCCGCTTGCCAGCAACGAACCCCCCCACCACCCGGCCTTCCCAGAAGAGGGGACGGTACTCCATAAGACGGAGGGCGCCGTCAATGACCTCTTCCCCTTCCAGAGGTCGGCCCTTGGCAAGGCTGTCGGCCGCTGCGGCATTGTGCAGGGGCTCCCCCACCGGGCGTTTGCCTTGGACCTCCCGGTTCGTGGAAACGAGGATAAAGCCTTGGTCGGTACGGACATAGAGGCTGGCCATGGTATCGTACTGGAGACGGATGCGGTCCACGATGGCAAAGTTTGCGTCGTATCCTGGAGCCAACTGGCTTGGATCGATGAGCGCCTGAGCCGCGTCAGTAACGGCCTTGAGGCGGGAACGGGTGGTCTCGGTGTAGAGGCGGATGGCACCATAGAGCTGATCCACTATGTTTTGTGACACCGCCTTTCCCACGACGAGAACATTGTCGCGGACATGGATGAAGATGATGCTTGAGCAGAGAAATACTCCCAAGAGCATGAGCACGCCCACGGCGGCTTGGAGTTTAATTGGAAAGGGGATCCGACGGAACATGGCCTAACCTCCATCGCTTCCACGTTTTCGAAGTGTTATGGCCAAAACGGATAAAAAAACAAGCCCTTTACACCTCTTTTTTCGAAGAGGGCATCGGCTTTTGTGTTTGTGTTTTCAGAGGATTTTGCCTAGTTTTTCGCCTGGTTCGCCTGGAGAGACCAGGAAAATTGTTTTGAGGTGGCCGTATGCACCGTTTTCGCACCCGCATCACGATGCCGCATCCCCTCATTTTCGATGGCGGCATGGGGAGCCTTTTGCAGCGCCGCGGGCTCCAAGCAGGACAATCTCCGGAGCTTTTTGGGTTGGCGCACCCGGAAGTAATTGCCACGATCCACCGCGAATACGTCGCAGCCGGCGCCGAAGTCGTGACCACGAACACCTTTGGGGGAAACCGCTTCAAGCTGCCCTCGGAGGTTGACGTCCGTGAGGCCAACACCCGTCTGGCCCGCCTGGCCCGGGCAGCGGTTGGCGAGGCTGTTTTCGTGGCTGGGAGCGTCGGCCCCACGGGCACAATGATTGCGCCGTTGGGGGCCACCCCATTTCGGGAGGTGGTGGCGGCATTCCGCGAGCAGATCGAGGGCTTGGTGGCAGGGGGAGTGGACCTCATTTTGGCAGAAACCCAATTCGACCTTGCAGAAGCCAGGGCCGTAGTCGTGGCGGCCCGCGAGGTCACGGATTTGCCGGTGGCCGTATCCATGACCTTCGAGGACGGCGTGAGTCTTACCGGCACCACGCCCGAAGTCTTTGCCCATACCATGAACAATTTGGCCGTGGACCTCGTGGGTTCCAATTGCAGCGCTGGCCCCGAGGCCTTGGTGGCCGTGGCGCAGCGCCTGCTTGCCGTGGCCGCAGCTCCAGTGCTCATCGAACCCAATGCTGGGCTCCCGGAGCTAGTGGAGGGGGCCACGGTCTTCCGCCTTGCCCCGGAGCCTTTTGCCGACGCCTTGGCCCCGCTGGCAGACGCCGGTGTCCTTGCCTTGGGTGGGTGCTGTGGCACGACTCCAGCCCATATCCAAGCCCTGGCCCGTCGGCTTGCTGGCCGTAGCGTGCCGCGAAGGGGCCTTCAGCCTCCCTTGGCCGTAACCTCCCGCGCCCAAGCAGTCATCATCGATTTTGGGGCACCTTGCCGGATTATCGGCGAACGCATCAACCCGACAGGCAAACCGCGTCTGACGGCGGACCTCCAGGTTGGAGGCACGGCCCAAGCCCTGGCCCTTGGCGAGGAGC
Organism: uncultured Desulfomicrobiaceae bacterium; assembly: GCA_937989665.1. GTDB lineage: Bacteria > Desulfobacterota > Desulfovibrionia > Desulfovibrionales > Desulfomicrobiaceae > Thermodesulfomicrobium. The sequence continues at coordinate 70,831 of CALKRN010000011.1, forward strand.
AACTCGTCCAGGGTGCGGACATTCTTGACGTCAATGTCGGTGCCCCTCTGGTGGATGAAGCCGTCATGCTGCCGGCAGTCGTGGAGACCTTGGTACGCCGTTTTCCTCTCCCCCTGTGTTTGGATTCGAGCCATCCCGAGGCCCTGCGCCGGGCGATGGAGGTCTATCCCGGCTCGCCACTGGTCAACTCCATCAGCGGAGAGCCGGGACGCATGGAACTTTTGGCCCCGCTGTGCCGAAATTTTGGCGCCCCGTGCATCCTTCTCCCGCTCAAGGGCAAACACCTGCCGGTAGAGGCGAGCGAGCGCATTGCCATCATCGAGCAATTGGTGGATCAGGCCCTGGCCCTGGGATTGCCGCGCCATCTCCTCCTCGTGGATGCCTTGGTCCTCACCGTATCCTCCAAGCCGCAGGCCGCCATGGCTTGTCTTGAGGTCATCCGCCATTGTCGGGAACATCTTGGGCTGCCATGTACTGTGGGGCTCTCCAATATTTCTTTTGGCTTGCCAGCGCGAGAGCTCGTGAATGCCTCCTTTCTTGGCCTTGCCTTGGGTTCAGGGCTTGCGGCCTGCATCGCCAACCCAGGAAGCGTCCGGCTCCGAGAGACCCTTGCTGCTGCTGAAGTGCTCCTTGGCCGTGATCCCGGGGCAGGGCGGTTTATCCAGGGCTATGCCCATTGGCAGCCTGGCGGCGGCACCCCACCTCCGGCCGCTGTCCAGAAGACAGACCCTGACGAATCCCTCACCCCTGTGGGCCAGGCCATCCTCCAGGGCAAGAGCGAAGCCATCGCGTCGCTTCTTCTGGAACGCATCGCGCAAGGGGTCCAGCCATTTACCCTGGTGCAGGAAGAGATGATCCCGGCCATTTTACGGGTCGGGGAAAAGTACGAGCGCAAAGAATATTTTCTGCCCCAGCTCCTCCAATCCGCCGAGACCATGCAAAAAGGGTTTGCGGCGATCCGCCACCTCCTCGAAGAGGACGCGCATTCGAGCAAAGGGATTGTAGTCATGGCCACTGTCGAGGGCGATATCCACGATATCGGTAAAAACATCGTGTGTCTCATGCTGCGTAACCACGGCTATACGGTCATTGATCTTGGCAAAGACGTCCCAGCCCAGCGAATCGTGGAAGCTGCTTTAGCGCACAACGCACATCTCATTGGGCTATCAGCCCTTATGACAACGACTATGGTGCGTATGGAAGACACAATTCAGCTTGTCCGCCAGCAGGGTCTTCCACTGCGCGTTATGGTCGGCGGGGCCGTTGTAACCCAAAGTTTTGCGGATCGTATTGGTGCTGATGGGTATAGCCCTGATGCAGTTGCCGCAGTTCGACTTGCTGACAAGCTTATGAAGTCTATAAATCATGGGGAATAACAAAATGGATGTTGTATTGCGCAAAGCAAAAATGGCTGATGTGCGCCTTATTCATCGTATGCTCATGGACTGTGCTTCAAAAAGACTTCTTCTTCCTCGAAGCTATACAGAAATATACTCCCATTTGCGGGATTTTATCGTTGCAGAATATCTTGATTTAAGTGAAGTTGTAGGATGCTGTGCCCTTTCCATTACCTGGGAAGGTTTGGCCGAGGTCCGTTCCTTAGTTGTAACCGAAGGGGCCCGCGGCCAAGGTATTGGTCGACGCTTGGTGGAGGCATGCATCAGTGATGCATTGACTTTCGGAATCTACAAAGTGTTCGTCTTGACTTATCAGGTAGATTTTTTCCGCAAGTTAGGATTTCAAGAGGTAAGCAAAGATATATTACCTCAAAAAGTATGGGCTGATTGCATTAAATGCCCCCAATTTCCAGAATGTGATGAAGTCGCTCTGATGCTAGAACTTTAAGGAGAAAAGATATGGAATTTGAATTCCGAGAGATCTTCAATCGTCATCAAATAGAGGCCAGGGTCCAATCTTTGGGAGAAGAAATTTCCCGCTTCTATCAGGAAGAACCTTTGGTTTGCGTATGCGTCCTCAAAGGCGCCTATGCTTTTTTTACGGACCTTATGCGGAGTCTTTCCATTCATCCACTGATGGATTTTGTCCGCCTTTCCAGCTATGCGGACCAAACATCTCGACAATCGCGCATGGTTTTTTCTAAAGATATGGAAATTGATATTAAAGACAAACATGTTCTTGTTGTGGAAGATATTGTCGATACTGGGCATTCGATGCGTTTCTTACGTAAGGTATTAGAGGCGCGGTCTCCTCGATCCGTACGCATCGCGGCCATGATCGACAAACAGGAGCGCCGCGAAGTGGATGTCACCGTAGACTATGTGGGGTTCCCCTTGCAGAAAGGGTTTATCGTTGGTTATGGCCTGGATTATGCAGAACGCTTTCGGGAACTCGATGGCATTTATGAACTCATTCTACCAGAGATGAGGGAATCATGATCGTTCAATGTCCTAACTGCGGCACCAAGTACAATCTCCCGGAGGAACGCATTGGCCCAAACGGCGCGAAGGTGCGCTGTACCCGCTGCACCCATGTCTTTCAGGTGCAGGCCCCACTCTCTGAAGAAGCCGTCTTGGACCAATTGTTGGAAAACAAAGCCGCTGCCGCGGCTCGGCGCTCAGAGACCGATGAGCACCGCGAGGCCCTCCGCGATCTCGAAGGCACCTTCCAACCGCCGCTCCTTGGTGACGACACGAAGACCCCCCGCATTGAGTTCGGCGGGCACGAACCTCGCCGCAACCGCGCACCTCTCGTATGGGGGCTGGCTGTGGCCCTTGTGATTGCCCTTGCTGCTGGCGCGACCATGGTCTTGCGTCCCTCCTGGATCCCCTGGCTTGCCCCGCAACCGGGGGCTGGTGGAAAGTCGGCCATACCCTCTGGCGCGACTACGGAAGAAGTGGCCCGCATCGTTCTGGAGAATGTACGCCAGTATTTCGTGAAGAACGAAAAAGAGGGCCAGCTCTTTGTCATTGAAGGTCAAGCCGTCAATCGCTTTGCCGAGCCGCGGGAACTCATCAAGCTCAAGGCAGCCCTGTTCAATGCCCAGGGCGTAGCCTTGGCAACGCAGGAGTTTCTAGCGGGCAACACCGTCTCCCTCTATCAGCTGCAGGTGGCTTCGCGTCAGGAAATTGAATCCGCCCTGGGGGCCAAGGTGGGAATCCTCACCAACAACACGAACGTCCAACCGGGCCGCGGGGTACCTTTTATGGTGGTGTTTTTCGGCGTGCCTGCAGGAGTCCAGGAGTTTGGCATCGAAGTCGTGCAAGCGAAGATACCTCCCCAATGACCCCGTCGGGTTTCCCTTCCGCACAACAGGCCACCGCGAGGTGGCCTTTGTGTTGGGACTTCGCCTTCCTTCTTGGCCGAGGCGAAATCTTCGGCTAAAGGCTTGTCAAAGACCGGCTCTCTCTTATAAAGAAGAATTCTCAATATCAAACAAGGAGGTTCCTGATGAGTAAGACCATGGAAAACTTGAAGATCGCCTTTGCCGGAGAGTCGCAGGCCAACCGCAAATATCTCGCCTTTGCCAAAAAGGCCGAAGAAGAGGGCTTGCCGCAGATCGCCAAGCTCTTCCGGGCGGCAGCGGAGGCCGAAACCATCCATGCCCATGCCCATCTTCGGCTTCTGAAGGGGATTGGGACAACTGCTGAAAACCTGAAGGAGGCAGTGGCTGGTGAGACCTATGAATTCAAATCCATGTATCCAGCGATGATTGAGGATGCCAAGGCCGAGGGCGATAAAGCCGCCCAGCGCTACTTCGAGTTCGCGAATCAGGCCGAGGAGTGTCATGCGGGCCTGTACACCAAGGCAGCGGAGATGATGGGCAATCTCCCGGCAGTCGATTACTATATCTGTGGCGTGTGTGGGCATATTCATGAAGGTGAGCCCACCGAAAAGTGTCCCATTTGTGGGGCCGCACCCAAGGCCTACTATCGGGTAGACTAGGGTCAAATGGGAGAATGAGGGGCCGAATTCGGCCCCTTTTAGGGTGCTCGCCAGAGACAGCGGGGATTATGGCGCGGCCAATTTGGCTCGCAGGCGTCGGGCCGCCTCCACCATGTGGGAGAGGCTCGCCTCCACCTCTGGCCAAGCGCGGGTCTTGAGCCCACAGTCCGGGTTGACCCACAGTCGCTGGACCGGGATGGCCGCCATGGCCCGTTCAAGCAAGGCAACGATCTCCTCCACAGAAGGGATGTTGGGAGAGTGGATGTCATACACCCCTGGGCCCACCGCGTTGGGATATTGCCCGCGGGCAAAGGCATCGAGCAGCTTCATCTGCGACCGGGCCGCTTCGAGGGTCATGACATCGGCGTCGAGGGCCGCAATGGCCCTGATGATGGAACGGAAGTCCGCGTAGCACATGTGGGTATGGATTTGCGTCGTGGCGGCCACCCCGCTGGTGGCCAAGCGAAAGGCCGCCGTCGCCCAGCGCAGGTAGGCCTCCTGCTGGGCGTGACGCAACGGCAGCGCCTCACGAAAGGCCGGTTCGTCCACTTGGATGATGGTAACTCCTGCTGCCTCGAGGTCGGCGATCTCGTCGCGAAGGGCGAGAGCAATCTGATAGGCCGTGGTCTCCCACGGCTGGTCGTCTCGCACGAAACTCCATTTGAGCATCGTCACCGGCCCAGTGAGCATTCCTTTCATGGGCTTGGTGGTGAGGGACTGGGCATAGCTTATCCAGCGCACGGTCATGGGTGCAGGACGCCACACATCGCCGACGATGATGGGCGGTTTGACGCACCGGGAACCATACGATTGCACCCAGCCCTGCTGGGTCACAACATACCCCTCCAGTTGCTCCCCGAAATATTCGACCATATCATTCCGCTCCGCCTCGCCATGCACGAGGACGTCAAGGCCAAGGCGTTCCTGGACCGCCACCGTATGGGCAATGGCCTTCTTCATACCCGCTTCATAGGTGGTTTGGTCGATGCGGCCCGTTGTGAAATCGCGCCGCAAGGCACGGATCTCCGCTGTCTGCGGAAATGAACCAATGGTCGTCGTCGGCAGTACGGGGAGCTGGAGGGCTTGGCGTTGGGCCGCTGCCCGCTCGGGATAGGCGGGCACGCGCTGGAGCATGGCCGGAGTGATGGCCGCCACCCGCCTTTGGACGGCTGGCTGGCGCACCCGAGGAGAATTGCGGCGCGACACCAGGCTCCGCTGGCATTCCGCCAAGACCTCGGCGGCACTGGCGGGGCCCTGGGTCAGGGCCTGGCGGAGGACCCCTAATTCTTCAAGTTTTTGTTGAGCAAAAGCGAGCCAAGAACGGACCTCGGGGTCGAGGTGGTCTTCCAGCGTCACATCGAGAGGGACGTGGAGGAGCGAACACGAGGGCGCAAGCCACAGGCGGTCACCGAGCGCAGCGGCCATGGGCTCCAGCCTCTCGAGGATAGAGCCGAGATCAGCCCGCCAGACGTTGCGACCATCGATGATTCCTGCCGAGAGGATTGCCGAAGAGGGCAGACGGCGGGCCACGGCCTGCAGGCCTTCAGGGTCACTTACCCCATCCACATGAAGACCTGCCACAGGGAGGGCGAGGGCGGTGTCGAGATTATCTGCCAGTGGCCCAAAGTAACTGGCCACCAGGATGGGTAGGGGATTAAGTCGTAGGGTCGTGTACGCACGGATGAGGGCGTTTCGCCATGCGTCAGGAAGGTCAAGGACGAGGATGGGTTCATCAAGCTGAGCCCAAACGGCCCCTGCTGCGGCAAGCTTTTCCAGGAGCTCCCTGTAGATCGGGAGCAGGGCGGGAAGAAGGGCAAGGCGATGGCCACCAGAAACCATTTCCCCAAGCCAAAGATACGACACAGGACCGAGGAGGACCACCTTGGCCGTGTAGCCGAGACGAACCGCCTCTTCTACCTGAGCCACAAGGTCGCGGCATGCCAACGTAAAGGTCTGGTTTGGGTAAAACTCCGGGACGATATAATGGTAGTTGGTGTCAAACCATTTGGTCATGGCACAGGCGGCCGTGGCCTTGGGATCGTCCGGTTGGCTACGGCCCCGCGCCATGCGGAACATGGTGTCTAGGTCCACCTCGCCACCGTTCCAACCAAAGCGCTCGGGCACAACGCCAAGACGAACGCTCATATCAAGGACGTGGTCGTAGAGCGAAAAATCCCCCACTGTCACCATGGCACAACCGGCGGACGCCTGGATGTCCCAGGCCGCGGCCCGCAGCATCTGTGCTGTCCGCAGGAGGTGCTGGACAGAAGATTGACCGTTCCAGTAGCTCTCCAGTGCCCACTTGAGTTCTCGGTTGCGCCCCATGCGGGGAAAGCCAAGGACATGCATTCCAATCATTGCCGTCTCCTTTCAGGTCGGAATAGTGATGACTCCTTTCCTACTCGGCCCTTGGCCACGGGCAACGGATATTTTTTCAAGAAAGCATGAGTACGTTTCATGATTGAGCTGCGGCATCTGCGCCTCATCCAAGTCCTCGCCGCCACCGGGAACATGACCGCTGCTGCCCAGCGGCTCTCCCTCACCCAATCCGCCCTTTCCCATCAGCTCAGGGAACTGGAAGAACGGTTGGGGGTGCTCCTCGTTGATCGCTCCTGTCGGCCCCTGCGACTTACCCAAGCTGGGGATATCCTCGAAGCAGTGGCCCACCAGGTTGTGCCTCAGGTGGAAACGGCGCTGGAGCGCCTCCAGGCCATGGCCAAAGGCCGCGCGGGCCGACTCGCCATTGCTTCGGAGTGCCACAATTGTCTTCATTGGCTTGCCCCCAAACTCCGGCGCTTTCGGAGCTGTTTCCCAGAGGTGGAGGTGGATTTCATCTTCTGGACAAGATTTGATGCCCTCCCTGCACTCCTGGACAAAGACGTGGACCTTGTCCTGACGCCCGATAACCGCTTTGCACCGAACGTGCGGTGGGTACCCCTTTTCCCGTATGAGATGCGCCTGGCCACTGCCCCAGAACACCCCCTCGCCCATCGTCCTTGGGTGATGCCCCAGGACCTGGCTGAAGAGACGCTTTTGGTCTATCCAGTGGAGCGGAGCCGACTGGATGTGTTTTCTCGATTTTTGTGGCCAGCGGGCAGGGAACCGAAACGGGTGCGAACCGTGGATTCTACCTTTTTGTTGCTAGAGCTTGTGGCCTTGGGCCAAGGAGTAGCGGCGCTTCCTGACTGGGTGTGTCGAGGGGCCTGCCATGAGGGTCGCATTGCCACGGTGCCTTTTGGCGAGGAGGGCCTTCTGGGGACACTCTGGGCAGCGCTTCGTGAGGAAATGGCAGACCTCCCCTATTTTCACGCACTGCTGTCGCTGCTCCAGGAGGATGCCTTGCCGGCATCGGCTTCTTTTCCGATGCAAAAGACGGCTGAGGCCAAGAAAGGAGAGCGCGCCTAAAAGAACATCGCCTCTCAAAGAAGACTTTTTCCCTCATCCTAGGTCAACATGAAGTCAAAAGCTCGTTTTATATGTCGGAGTTGTGGTAGCGTGCATTCCCGCTGGCAGGGACAATGTCCGCAATGTGGGCAGTGGAATTCCTTGCAAGAGGAGATTCCAGATCGCATGGCCAAGGGGCCAGTGGACCTGCGCCAAGTAGATGCAGGAGGAGAGGCGCGCACCAGCAGCGGCATCCCTGCCGTGGACGGGGTGCTCGGTGGTGGGCTGGTGCCAGGGGCAGTCATTCTTTTGGGTGGCGACCCTGGGGTGGGCAAGTCCACCTTGCTCCTCCAGGTGGCCGGCGCCATGGAGGCCGCAGGGCAGTCCGTACTCTACGCCTCGGGGGAGGAATCTCTAGCCCAACTGCGGGTACGCGCCGCCCGTTTGGGACTTTTGGCCCGGCCACTGCATGCCTTGGCCACAAGTCACGTGGAGGACATCATCGCGCATATGGCGGGGATGGGGTTAGTCATAGTGGACTCGGTGCAGACCTTGGTTTCGAGCCGCACCGAAGGATTGCCGGGTTCAGTGAATCAAGTGCGGGCCGTGGCGACAGCGCTGACGGAAGCCGCCAAAGCTCTTGGCATTCCAGTGGTCCTCGTCGGTCATGTCACCAAAGATGGGCAATTGGCCGGCCCCAAGCTCCTGGAGCACATGGTGGATACAGTCCTTTCCCTGGAAGGTGATGCAGAGCGCCACTTTCGTATCCTGCGGGTGGTCAAAAACCGTTTTGGGTCCACCAGTGAACTTGTGGTCTTTGAGATGCGCGGCGAGGGAATGCAGGTGGTGGAAGACCCCTCGACGTTTTTTCTTGAGGCCCGAGATACGGCGGCCAGTGGTACGGCCCTGGTGCTTGCCATGGAAGCAGGACGACCCTTTGTCGTGGAGGTCCAGGCCTTGGCCACGAAAACCTTTCTTGCGTTTCCTCGCCGCACGGCCCTTGGCTTTGACACCAACCGCCTCAACCTCCTTGTGGCGGTCATGGAAAAACGCCTGCGCCTTAACCTCGGCCAAACCGACATCTATGCCAAGGTAGGTGGGGGGCTGCGTCTGAGAGACCCTGGGCTGGATTTAGGCATCGTCGCGGCCATCCTCTCTTCCGTGGCCGATCGGCCTGTGCCGGAAGAGGCGGTATGTTGGGGCGAGGTGGACCTCAGCGGCGGCATCCGGCCAGTAGCTGGCCACGATATCCGCCTGCGTCAGGCAGTCCAGCTCGGCTATCGTCCCATCCATCCCAAGGTAGGAGGAAAAGGCTGGAAGAGCCTCACCGAACTTCAGGCCACGCTTGCCGGCCTACCGCGGACCGGGGCGCGCTGAGCCGATCCGACGCGTGCCATTGCGCAACGCCTCTTCCTTGCGGGAATGCCTCCGTTGGCCAGGGATACGGCAGCGACGGTGCCCCGGGCGGGCACAAACTCGTCCCTTCCCCGAGCCCCTCAATGGTGGTCCGCCATTCCCCTCGTCGCACAGGACCACCTCAAAAAACTGCCTCGGCCAAGAAGCCCTCTTGGGAGGTAGGGGCGATGAGAGCTCCACTGACGCAGCGCAACTGCATGGGGCCTCCCAACTGGCGCTTATTCGGATGATTGCTTACGGCAGGGGCATGTGTTTCGCTCTTTGGCGTCCTTGCTCACTCCAGGGAAGGGAGAGAGGAACTGCCCCGCGTATCGCTGTTGACTTGCCGGAATGAATCTGGTTTGCGCCATGGCCTTGAACAAAGCAGCGGGGAGAAGAGGCACCGTGTCGTTTTTTCGTGATTTGGATCATCGGCGCCAGCGCATGGTGACGGAACAGATCCGTGGCCGTGGCATAACGGACGAGCGCGTCCTTGCCGCCATGGCGGCCGTGCCGCGGCACCTTTTTGTGGAAGAGGCCCTGGCGAGCCAAGCCTATGAAGATCACCCTGTACCCATTGGCCATGGCCAGACCTTGTCCCAACCCTACATGGTGGCCCTCATGTCAGCGCTTCTGGAGGTCCAGCCCAAGGACCGCATCCTCGAGATCGGCACGGGTTCGGGGTATCAAGCCGCCATCCTTGCCGCCATGGGGGCCGAGGTCTTTACCGTAGAACGCCTCAAGCCCCTCTATCAGAGCGCTAAAGAGCGACTTCCGGCCCTTGGCTTCCAACAAATCCATCTCCGCTTGGCCGACGGTACCCTGGGGTGGCCTGAGGCCGCGCCCTTTGACAAGATCATTGTCACTGCCGGTGGGCCGGCGATCCCCGTGCCACTGGTGGACCAATTGGCGGACCCGGGATTCCTCGTCATCCCGGTAGGCCGAGAGCGGCGAGAACAACGTCTGATCCGGCTGGTCAAGCGTGGGGGAGAAGCAAAGACGGAAGACCTCGGTGCGGTGGTCTTTGTGGACTTGGTGGGAGCCCACGGATGGTGACCTGGCGTGAGCGCTTGCATCACGCTGCGGCCAGCCCACGTGCCCAATGGGCTCTGGCGCTCGTGTCGGCAACAGAATCGATCTTTTTTCCGCTGCCTCCGGACCCCATGCTCCTCGCCATGGGTCTCCTCCATCCCCGACAGGTGTTTCGCCTCGCCGCCCTCACGACTGCGGCCTCAGTCTTTGGCGGAGTCCTCGGATATAGCATTGGGGCCTTGTTCATGGACACCGTGGGTTGGCCGTTGGTCCAGACCCTTGGGCTTGCAGCCCACTATGCGACGATCCAATCTTGGTACAGGACCTATGATGCCTGGGCGGTGGTAGTTGCTGGTTTGACCCCAGTGCCATATAAAGTATGCACCCTGACCGCCGGCGCCTTTGGCATCAATTTGGGGATATTTACCCTGGCCTCGATTGTGGGGCGCGGGCTCCGATTTTTTGCTGTCGCCGCAGCTGTGTATTGGTTGGGCGAGAAGGCCCGTCATCTCGTCCTGCAGCGACTCAATTGGATACTTTCGGGATGCGTCCTTATCGTTCTTGTGGCTGCTCTTGTGTATCGATTGTGGTAGGAAGTCCCAGGAGGCAACCCTATGAGTTCAAACTGTAGTTCGTGTTCGAGCGCCAAGAAACTAGGCCGAATCCAGGAGACCCCGGAATCGGCCATGGATCGGCAAGACCGACAAATTGCTTCGACCTTAGCGCGTATCAAGTATAAATTGTTCGTCATGAGCGGCAAAGGTGGGGTTGGGAAGAGCTCCATTGCCGTCAATCTGGCAGCAGCCCTTGCCGTCCAGGGCTATCGGGTGGGTTTGCTCGATGTGGACATCCATGGACCGAGCGTCCCCCATCTTTTGGGACTGACCGGGCTGCTGGAAGTGGAGCCCGGCAAAGGCGTAGTCCCGAAACGCTACAATGAGCATCTCGCCGTCGTCTCCATGGAGTCCCTCCTCAAAGACCCGGATCAAGCAGTCCTTTGGAAAGGCCCCATGAAGACCTCGGCCATCCGGCAATTTGTGGCCGACGTGCTGTGGGGGGATTTGGATTTCCTTGTCATCGACTCCCCGCCAGGCACTGGGGACGAGCCGATGGCTGTGCTCAAAACGATGCCGGATGCCTTGAGCATTGTCGTCACCACGCCGCAAGAGGTCTCTTTGGCCGACGTACGCAAAGCCATTAATTTTCTCCAATACACCCGTGCCAACATCCTCGGCGTCGTCGAGAACATGAGTGGCCTCGTCTGCCCCCATTGCAGCCAAGAGATTCCTCTTTTCAAAAAAGGAGGGGGAGAGGAGTTGGCGCGCAAATATGGCTTGCAGTTTCTCGGCGCCATTCCCTTGGACCCGACGACGGTGGTGGCCAGCGATCTGGGAACGCCCGTCGTCCTTTTGGAGGGCGACTCTCCAGCTAAAACCGCCTTATTGCAATTTGCCTCTCGAGTGGTAGAGGCCATTGCAAGCAGCCTCGAAGCAGCAGCGACTCCGTCCTAACGGACGCCAGGGATACCAAGAGGAGCGGGGAATCATGCAGGTGGTGAGGGTCGTTCTCCTGATGGTGGCACTCGGCGGCGTGCCGCTCTCCTCCTGGGGAAGTGGATTTTACTACGCCATCAAGCCAGATGGTTCCATCCACATCACAGACATGCCGCTCTCTCCCCGCTTCAAGCCCTTTCGCTTCACCAATTCCGTCAATTATATCCGTCAGGTTGCCCTCGGAATACGACGCAACCAAATCCCTCGTCCCCAGGTGGAGCACCTCGCCAACCTGGCGGCAGTGCAGTATGGGGTAGATCCCAGGATCGTGCTCGCGGTCATCGACGTAGAGTCCGGCGGTGATGCCGGCGCTGTTTCTCCGGCTGGGGCGCAAGGGATCATGCAGATCATGCCCGAGACGGCTCGAGAGCTGGATTTGGCCGCGCCTTTTGACCCGGCGGCAAATATTGATGCCGGGGTGCGCTATCTGCGCCAGATGCTGCAGCGTTTTGGCGATCTGCGTCTGGCCTTGGCCGCCTACAACGCTGGCCCCGGGGCAGTAGAACGCCATGGCGGCATCCCCCCGTACCCAGAAACCCAAATGTATGTGGATCGGGTCCTCTCCCGGTTGCAGGCGAAGCGCTGATGTACTCTATCCCCAATCTCCTCACTCTGTTGCGGGTGGCCGCCGTTCCCTTGCTCCTGGTCTTGCTCGCTCTCCCTGGGCCGGTGACTTGCCCTCTGGCATCCGGTATTCTCCTGGTGGCGGTGCTCACGGATTTGGTTGATGGGGTCATCGCTCGGCGCTACAACCAAATCACGACCGTGGGAAAATTTTTGGACCCGGTGGCCGACAAGGTCCTTATTCTTTCCGTGTTAATTATGCTTGTTGGGTTACAATGGGTTCCCGCTTGGGTGGCCGTGTTCATTGTGGCTCGGGATATCCTGGTAACTGGGCTGCGCGCCGTCGCTGCCCAACAAGGGATGGTGATTGCCGCAGACCGTTATGGAAAACTCAAGACGGTGATCCAAAGCGTAGCGTTGGTGCCGCTTGTCTATCATTATCCATTATTAGGGGTGGACATGAATGCCATTGGGACGTTCTTTCTGTATGTCGCCTTGGCGCTTACCATCTATTCTGGATGGAATTATTTTGCATCGTTTTTTGAGCAGATCCACCATTGAGGAGGAAATATGGCGCAAATTGACGCTTTTTTTAAGATGATGCATGATTTAGGCGCATCAGATTTGCATCTTTCCTCTGGTTCGCAGCCTATCATTCGCCTCCATGGTGATATGCAGCGGATCAAATACAAAGTATTGGAACACGATGAGCTCAAAAAAATTTTGTACGAGATCACTCCGGAGAACAAGATCAAGCAATTTGAAGAGACTGGGGATGTGGATTTTTCCTATGAAGTACCGCATGTGGCCCGGTATCGGGCGAATTTTTTTATGCAAAAGCGCGGCATTGGTGCTGTGTTCCGGGAGATCCCACAAAAAATTCTGACGGTTGATGAGCTCGGCCTGCCACCGATTCTCAAAAACTTGGCCTTGCTCCCGAAAGGCCTGGTCCTGGTGACGGGTCCGACGGGTTCGGGAAAATCGACGACCTTGGCAGCGATCATCGACTATGCCAATAAGATGCGCAAAGACCATATCCTCACCATCGAGGACCCCATTGAGTTTGTCCATGAGCCCCAAAATTGCCTTGTGAACCAACGGGAAGTGGGGCGGGATACCCAGAGCTTTCATGCGGCCTTGCGGGGCGCTTTGCGCGAAGACCCGGATATCATCCTCGTGGGCGAAATGCGGGACCTGGAGACGATCCAACTGGCTTTGGAAGCAGCAGAAACCGGACACTTGGTCTTCGGGACCCTCCACACCATCTCTGCCTCCAAAACCATCGACCGTATCATCGAAGTTTTTCCCGGCGATCTTCAGGGGCAGGTGCGTTCCGGCCTAGCCGATTCCTTGCGGGCGATCATAGCCCAGAACCTTTTCAAACGCATTGATAAGCCTGGCCGTTGTGCGGCGATGGAGATCCTCATCGCCTTGCCCGCAGTGCGCAATCTGATTCGCGAGAATAAGATCTTCCAGATTAACTCTGTCATTGAGACGGGTAAAAAATATGGGATGCAAAGCCTAGATGATGCCATTATGCAGCTATTGATGGCTGGCAAAATCGATGCCGAACAAGCCTACAATAAAGCGGCCAATAAGTCCAAGTTCCGCGACTTCCTGACTACGCCACCACAAGATTTTACTGAGGTTTAATATGCATCGGGCCGATTTGGATCATATCTTACACCAGGCCTTGCATTTTGCCCCAGATACTTCAGATTTTATTTTTACGGTGGGTAAGCCCATGCAGGCCGAGGTCCATGGTGAGCTCCAGGATGTCCCTCTCAACCCTAATCCAGGAGCCCTCTTGCCGCGACAAGTGGAGGCCATTGCCACCTGTCTTATGGGACGCAATATCCGTCTCTACTATGATCAATTACGGACAGGATCATGCGATTTATCTTACGAACTTGCTGGAGTGTGCCGTTTTCGCGTCAATATTTTGAGCCAGAAGGGTTCGCTTGCCATTGTTATGCGCAAATTGACGGCTACGGTCCCCACCATCGACCAGCTGCGGCTGCCCCCCATTTTCCATGAAATGGCCCGGGAAAAATTTGGCCTTATTCTCGTCACCGGCGCCACCGGTTCAGGAAAGTCCACCTCACTGGCGGCGCTCATTGACGCCATCAATGGCCAGTTTGCCAAGCACATTGTTACCCTCGAAGACCCCATCGAGTATGTACACACCCATAAGCGCGGCACAGTAAACCAACGCGAACTTGGCTTAGATTTCGACTCCTTTGCTTCGGGCTTGCGCGCTGCTTTACGACAAGCACCCAAGGTTATTCTCGTTGGTGAAATCCGTGACCGCGAGACCATCACCATTGCCCTCGAAGCCGCGGAAACAGGCCATTTAGTCTTAGGGACCCTCCATACCTCGGATACAGGGCAAACCATCAACCGCATCATCGGTATGTTCGAACTGGCAGAAGAGCGTCTTATCCGCTCCCGCCTTGCAGAGAGCCTCAAATTTGTAGTCTCGCAGCGCCTCATGCCCAAGCGTGGCGGCGGTCGGGTGGCAGCGTTTGAAATCCTTAAAACGAACTTGCGGGTGCGCGATCTCATCTATAACGGCGAGACCGAAGAGAAGACGTTTTATCAAGTTGTGGAGAGCGGATCGGCGTATGGCATGATCACGTTTGACCAATATCTCGCGGACCTTTTCTCCCAAAATATCATTACCGAGGACGTGGCCATGACCAATGCCTCGGATAAATCGAAATTGGCGCAGATGATCGATAAGATTAAAGCAGTTCGGGGTGAAAAAGTAACAGATATTGAGGGTCTTGAATTGGACATCGACTATGACAAAAAGATAGTGGAGCGGCCATGATGTCAGGAGAAGGGATGGAAATCCATTGCCAGCAGTGTAACGCTCGTTTTGTTATCCCTCCAGAACGCCTTCCTGATGCCCGGCGTTTCAAGATAAATTGCCCAAAATGCAAGGCACCCATTATTGTAGAACGGCCAGAACAGTCACCCTCGGCCCAAGTTACTGTTCCTGATGAGCCAGAATATTTTCCTCATGATGCTCATGTCACTTTCGTGTATGTGCAGCAGGCGGCCTTGCACCAGCGAATCTGTGAATATGTACGATCTCACGGCGGCTATGTGTCCGAAGCGCGATCCTTGGACGAAGCGTTGGCGAAGATTCGCTCTAACTACTACCAGGAAATGATCTTTCAGGACGATGCCGAGGGTCAACAGCTCTTGGCTGTCATCGCCTCCTGGAATGGACTGCGCCGGCGAGAAGTAGATGTTATCCTGGTAGAGTCTGCCCGGCGCACCTTGTCTGGGATGGATGCCTTTTTGGTTGGAGTCGATGCCGTGATTGGCAAAAACGATTCCGGCGAGATTGAAAAATTTCTCGATTTGGCCCGTGATACATATAAAGCGACCATGGAACCATGGAAAATTGCGACTGTTCAGCTCCATAAGATGGGAGAATGACGATGCTGTTGCGTCTTGCTCTCGTTATTTTTGTACCTATCAATTTGATTATGGCCTACCGCATTGTTCATCCTGAAACAGGGATGCCTGCATATCATGAATTACGGAATCGTGTTGTGGAACTTCGGCATAAGATTGAAGAGCTTCACGCCGTCAATCGAGAACTGAGTGCTGAAATTCGGGCCTTACGTCACGATGACTCCTATGTTCGGCGGCTGATACGACGGGAACTGCTCTATGCAGAAGATGGTGAAATTATGTATATTTTCAAGTGATGGGACTATGAATTCAGAGACGTTGGAACTTTTAGAAGAATTGGCGACCCAGGATCCGGGCTCCAGTATCTTTTTGCATGTCGCTCGGCTCTATCGTACCCATGGCGAGTCGCAACGGGCGGTAGCCGTCCTGCGGCGCGGACTGAGCCATCATCCAGGGCATATCGAGGCCGGCTTGCTGTTGGCGGATATCTTGGCCGAAGAAGGGGAGATGGATGCTGCTCTCGTGCAGGCAACCGGAGAACGCCTCCTGCGGTTCCCTCGTTTTTGGCAGGCCTTGGCACAGGAAAGCGCTCGCACTGGCAATCCTGACTTGGCCTTGGTCGCGGGTTTGATGGCCCTTGTGGCGCAGCATGCGACAAGAAGCATTCCCTGGCACGAGGTGTTATTCAGCGGAGTTCGTGAGGCCTTGGCGGCTGTGGAAGGCTCCCCAGTTCGCGCACCCGAGAACGACCTCGATGCCGATGAGGTGTCGCAGTTTTGCCTTAATCCGAATATCCGTACAAAAACCATGGCTAAGCTTTTCGCTATGCATGGGGAACACGAACAAGCCTTGGCCATCTATGAAGAACTCTTGGCCAAGGCCCAAAGTGATGCAGAGCGCACCGAATTGGCGGCCTTATGCGATGCGGAGCGCCGTTTGGCCGGCGTGACGCCATCAGGTTCGCAACTCCATGCCCAGGCTATTACCCTCTTGCAGCGCTTAGCGGAACGGCTCGAAACAAAAACTTCGGCGAGGTCATAGTATGCGCTATTGGGTGCTATGGGGCGTTCTGCTTTTTGGATGTGGGTGCCAAGCCTTCCATGTGACCAAACTCTACTACGATGAATATATCAATCCTAAGGCAACTATTGATTATGAACCTGAGAAAGTAAAAAATATCCCCCCCGAAGTACTCGATTCTTATGTGCGTATCGATGGGACCATCGTTCGCGTGGCAGACACCCTCGCCAAGGTAGAGGCATTGCCGGATCCCATGTGGATGGACTCCATGGCCAAGGAGTTGCCGGAAGTGCGCCATTGGGCGGTCTTTGACCGGCATTTTTTTCCTCTTTTCGGCGCGCTGCTGGAGGAGAGAGGGCCGCTCGAGGCGTTTGCGGCTTCGGTGGAAGAAGCCTCGGCTGCCCTGGGGGCGGTGCACCTCGCCGAGGGGGTCGCTATTGTGCGGAAGATTACCGATCGGGGGGAAATTGGCTTTGTCGTCGCGGTGCTCGATCCCGCTGTCCTGGCCGGGCGCGGACTCGTGGCGATTATTGTGGGTGCTCAGGTGGCAGACGGCCATCTTGAGCCTGCAGTACTAGCAGCGCTGGCCCAAGAGATGGCGACCATCAAGCGCTTTACTGGTTCGCGGGCTGTTACCGGGACCCAATACCGTTGGCTTCTCAGTGTCCGGGATCAACTTCGCATTGCCTATGTCTATCGCGTCAAGGAGTGAACCATGCGTCAGGTGACGACTGTGGTGGAGCATCTGCTCCTCCGGCAAAAGGAGCGCCCCTTGGCCTCGGGGCGGTTTACGCGCTTGCTCACCGAACTCATCTTAGCGGCGAAGATTATTGACCGTGAAGTCTCCAAGGCCGGGCTGCTCAATGTCCTTGGTGCCACGGGCGAGATCAACGTCCAGGGGGAGATGGTCCAAAAACTCGATGATTTTGCCAATCGAGTCATTATTCGGCGCATGGAACGAGCTGGCGTACTTTGTGCCATGATTTCCGAAGAAAATGCCGACGTCATCGAAATTCCGCGGCAATATCCCGAAGGTGATTACATTTTGGTGTTTGACCCATTGGATGGGTCGTCCAACATTGATGCCAACGTCAGTATTGGGACCATATTTAGTATCTATCGCCGACAAGGGGGTTCGACATCTGGAGTCACTCTGAGTGATGTGCTCCAAAAAGGAGCCATGCAGGTTGCTGCAGGATACTTTATCTATGGTTCCTCGACAATGTTGGTCTATACAACAGGCGATGGTGTCCATGGATTTACTTTAGATCCGAGTGTCGGAGAATTCTTGCTCTCGCATCCGGATATTCGAATTCCAGAACAAGGGAAGATTTACTCGGTCAACGAGGGCTATACCCCCTATTGGGACGACGCGACGCGCAAAGCAGTGTCCTATTTTCGCTCTTGCGACAACGCCCTCGGACGTCCATATTCTTTGCGCTATATTGGCTCTCTTGTTTCCGATATCCACCGCAATCTCATCTACGGGGGCATTTTCTTGTATCCGGCAGACTGCCGAGACCCGAAAAAACCCAAGGGCAAGCTACGGCTCATGTGTGAAGCCAACCCCATGGCGATGATCGTAGAACAAGCTGGAGGACTCGCCCTCGACGGCCGGCGCCGTATCCTTGACATTGAGCCGGATGAAATCCACCAACGCACCCCGCTCGTCATCGGTTCCAAAAACGATGTCCTCGCCGTGCAGCGCATCTATGCCGAGGCAGAAGCCGAGGCGCAATGACCATGCGTGTACTGGGCATTGAAACCTCCTGCGACGAGTCAGCGGTGGCGGTGTGGGATGGTGGGGTGCGGGCCTGCCGCACCCACAGCCAGATCGCCATGCACGCCGTCTTTGGCGGAGTGGTCCCAGAGCTCGCCTCGCGGGAACACTTGCGTGCCCTCCCGGGGCTAGTGGACGCGACCTTGACCGACGCCGGGCTTTCTCCTGCAGCCATCGACCTGGTGGCGGTCACCCGCGGGCCGGGACTCCTTGGTGCCTTGCTCGTAGGAGTGGCCTATGCCAAGGCACTCGCCCTGGCGATTAACCGACCGATCCTCGGCATTGACCATCTCCAGGCCCATCTCATGGCGGCCTTTCTGGAAAGAGAACCCGTTTTTCCAGCTGTGGGGCTGCTCGTCTCTGGCGGCCACACCGCCCTATACCGTATCGAGGATGTAGACCGCTGGGAAATACTCGGCCGTACCCTCGATGATGCTGCTGGAGAAGCACTCGATAAAGTGGCGAAGCTCCTCAATCTCCCGTATCCAGGAGGGGCTTATGTGGAGGTCCTCGCTCAAAGAGGGAAAAAAGGACGTCCCTTTCTCCCTCGGCCTTTTTTGGACAACGACCACTGCGATTTCAGCTTCAGTGGACTTAAGACCGCTGCGGCGCTGTGGATTCAGGAGCAGGGAATCCAACCATTAGGTTATGGCAAGTTTATCCCGGAGGTGGTGCCTGATGTCGTGTGCCAGCTCTGCGCTGAGGTGAATCAGGCCGTGGTGGATACCCTCCTGGAAAAGACTCGCCGTGCCTTAAGGCGCACTCCCCAAGCCCAGGCCTTGGTTTTGGCCGGTGGTGTTGCCGCCAATACGGCCTTGCGAACCGCGTGTGCAGCCTTGGCGAAGGAGCAGGGTCTATCTTTTTTTGCCCCAGAGCTCGCCTATTGCGGAGACAATGGGGCAATGGTAGCACATCTCGGTGCGCTCTTGGGTGCGCGTGGCTACCGGAATGACCTCGCCTTTGAGGCCATCCCCCGTGGGAGGCGCATCCCAGATGATTATCTTTAGAACCTTCACTTAAGGAGTCTGTTATGGCGAACGCAGTTACCGATGCCACCTTTGCAACAGAAGTGCTTCAGTGTGATCTCCCGGTGCTCGTGGATTTTTGGGCCCCCTGGTGCGGTCCATGCCGCGCCATTGCTCCGGTCATCGACGAGCTTACCCAAGAGTACGCAGGCCAGGTAAAAATCCTGAAGATGAATGTGGATGAGAATCCATCGACACCGAGCACATATGGCATTCGGGCCATCCCCACGCTCATTCTCTTCAAGAAAGGTGAGGTCGTGGAGCAAGTCACGGGCGCGGTGTCCAAGGCCAGTCTCAAACAGATGCTCAGTAGCAAGGCTCTCTAATGTGGGATTGCCTGGTCATCGGAGGGGGGCCGGCGGGGATGACCGCCGGTCTGTACCTCGCTCGAGCGGGTGCTCGTGCGGCAGTGGTGGAGCGTTTTGCCGTGGGCGGCCAGGTGCTCAACACCGAACGCATCGATAACTACCCAGGTTTCCCGGAAGGGATTCTTGGCTATGCGCTGGCCGAGCTGATGGAAAAAGGCCTGGAGCGCTTTGCCATGCCGCGCCTCAGTGGCGAAGTGCGGGAGATCGAGATCGGGATGCCTCTTCGAGTGCGTATCGACGATGCCCTGCATGAGACGAAGACGGTCATCGTGTCTTCAGGGGCCACCTGGCGCAAGCTTGGCGTACCCGGCGAAGAACGGCTGACAGGCAAAGGGGTCTCGTACTGTGCCTTGTGCGATGGTTTTTTCTATAAAGACAAGACCATCGCCTGCATTGGCGGGGGAGATGCTGCCTTGGAAGAGAGCCTCTATCTCCAGAAATTGGTTCGGAAAATCTATCTCATCCACCGCCGTGATGCCTTTCGGGGAATGAAGGTGTACCAAGACAAAGTCCTCGCTTCACCGTCTATTGAAGTCCTCTGGAATACGGTGGTAGAATCCATTGAGGGAGACACTGCTGTCCAGGCAGTGACCATCCGCAATGTTCAGACAGATGCCCGTTCTCGTGTAGACGTGGATGGGGTATTTATCTTTGTGGGGAACCGTCCTTTGGCGGATTTTCTCCCCTCGGCAGTGGAACGCGATGCCGGCGGCTTTGTGGTGACCGATATGGAGATGCGTACCACGGTGCCAGGGATCTTTGCCGCAGGTGATGTGCGCTCGAAAACGTGTCGCCAGGTCACAACCGCAGTAGGGGATGGGGCCATTGCCGCTACTTCTGTCCTTGCCTATCTGGAAAATATCCATGTGTAGACCTCTTCTTGCGCTTATTCTGAGCATCCTCCTCACAGGATGTGGCATTATTGACTATTATTTTTTGGCCCCGCCCGAAGATACGGCGCAAGAGCTTTTCCAAAATGCCAAGGCATCGCTGCAGGAAAAAGACTATCCTGCCGCCATCGATTCCTTGGTAAAGCTTGGAGACCGCTATCCTTTTAGCCCGTATGCGGTCCAAGGCCGAATCATGTTGGGGGATGCCTACTTTTTGAACAAACAATACCGCGAAGCGGTGGATACGTATGACGAATTTCTCTCCCTCCATCCACGACACGCACAAGTGCCCTATGTTTTGTTCCAGCTTGGCGTAAGCAAGTACCATGTCCAACCCGCCATTGATTTGCCCCAGGATCAGGTTGCGGAAGCTATTGAACACTTTCAACGGATTATCACATCCTATCCTGAATCAGGATACGTGGAACAAGCCCGAGACTATATTGGGAAATGCCGCCGCCGCCTTGCGGAACATGAACTCTATATCGCTAACTTTTACTGGGAATCGGCGCGGTACAAGGCCGCGTGGTTGCGGTATGATGCCATTGTGCGCGACTACGGCGACATCCCCGAAGTCCTGAAGCTGGCGGAAAGCAGACGCAATGCTGCGTTTCTTCAATATCGCGAAACAGAAGTCAGAGAAGAACTCGCTCCAAGCCGCTGGAAGAAGTGGCTTGATTGGCTGTAACGCTGTGTTGCCTTTTGTGTGGTCTTCTTTTGCCAGACGAAGGCCTGTCCTGAGAATAACGTGTTGCTACCCGAAGGACGGCATCCCTCCAAAGATATTAAAAGATATTACAGGCGTTCTCCAATGCCTTGCTGCTGAAGATGCCTCATGGCCCAAATGCTGGCGAGGAGGCTTCCTCCTCCCATGGCAGTAAAGGCCCAGGCAAAGCCCCAACGCTCGCCCAAGGCCGCCAACAGCGCAGGCAAGACGCCAGAGCCAAGCAGCGACGTGCACGTGACCGTGATGGAGACACTGAGGTCACTACTTCCTCGAGGGGTGACCAAGGCAAGGACGGCAAATCCCACAGGAAAAAAACAGACAGCAAAAAGTGGCTGCAGCGTCAGGACGATGAGACTCACAGCCAATGGGCCCCAGCCGGCAACGCATGTCGTTAGGCCTAGCCCGCCGAGGCACAGCGCCAGGGTACGCACAAGGCCAAGACGGTCGCTCACCCAGCCCATCCAGGGAAGGACGAACAACGAGACAAGACGAGAGGCGCCGAGAAAGGTGTTGGCCGTGGCCTCGGATAGGCCGCGGTCCTGGACGAGGTAGGCCGGAATAGTTCCATAGACCCCCACTTCAAGACCGACCGTGAAGATAAAGAGCAGGGTGACAGCCCACAGCGATGGATTGCAAAATAGCGGCTGGAGAGTCTCGAGGTGCGGGGCGACTCCTTTTTGAGTAATCCGAGGACCACGCCAGACGTAAACGAGGGCCAGAACAAGGCTGGCCCAGCCAAGCCAAGCAAAGGCCAGAGCAGTATTGTTGAAGCGGCTGGCGGCCTGCACCACAAAAGGGGCAAGGACAAAGGCGAGGTTAGGGGCCATCTCATGCACGGCAAAGGCCCGGCTCCAGCCCGAAGGTGGGACAATGGCCGTAATACTCGCAATCCCGGAGGGGATGTAGAGGCCAGCTCCTATGCCCATGATGAGGACCCAAAAAAGCAATCCTTCAAGGCTCGTCGTCCTCGCCAAGGCCAAAAGGCTCCCCCCGAGAAGAACGAGACAGAGACAGATGGTGCGATGGTGGCCGATGCGGCTTGAGAGATATCCTGCGCCAAACACCGCCGTGGCATATCCCAGAGACAAGGCGACAAAGGATTGGGCAGCGCCGGCGAGGCTGATTCCCAAGCCTTGGCTTATGGGCAAAAGGAGTGGCCCAAGTACCATGCGGGCAAGAAAATTGACAAAAAATACCCCGGTGAGCAGAAGGAGCGCCGCTGCAGCTGGCGGCAGCGACGATGGGCTGGATGGGCGGCGCATACGACCTCGAAAGGTGAAAAAAAGTGAAACAAGATGAGAGGAAGATTTGTGCCCCTAGAGGTCCAGCCTTTGGAATGCAACCTTTTCTTTGATGGAGTTCTTTGCCGTGCGTCTTTTCTGGATCCTTCTTGTGTTTCTCAGTTGGGGGCCTTTAGCACATGCTGCTGAGCCAATGGCAACCGTACAACAACGCTACCAAACCCTGGGCAGTTTTCGTGCCTTCTTTACCCAAAAACTCACCAACGCCGCCACCAAAAAGACCCAAGAACGATTGGGGGCCATTACCTTCGCCAAGCCGCGGCTCTTGCGCTGGGAGACAACCAGCCCCGAGGAAGAACTGGTCGTGGTCGGTGCCAAAGACGTGTGGGAATATCTGCCCGAAGAAGGGGTGGCCTATCGCTACACGGTGGAGCAAATCTTCCAGTCCAAGACCATGTTGCGGTTGCTCTCCGGTGAAGCGAACTTCGCCCAGGACTTTCTCGTGACCGACAAGGGCGTCGATGGAGGACTCCACCTCTTGGAACTTACTCCCAAGGAGCCAGAACCGGGTCTCGTTCTCGCCCGGGTATGGGCCCGGCCAGAAGACGGCTTCTTGGAGCGCATTCAAATTCTCGACTTCTTTGGCAACGAAAATCTCGTTCAGCTCAAGGCCATTGAGCTGAACCCAGCGGTTGATCCCGCTAACTTTGCCTTTATTCCTCCTGCTGGAGTGCGAGTCCTGCAGGGCAAGACAGAATAAGAGCTGGAGGTCTCTCCATCTTCCGGCACCTCGCTCCTTTTCCATCAACTTGCCCAGTCGTGCTCGCCTTCTTTTTTCAAGGCCAGCCCAATGGAGGGACTCCACAAGCGGCCGAGTTTCGCAGATACAACCGATTCTCCACCAGCCTCAGCTGGGGTGTCTCTGGGGGTGCTCGGTAGCAGAGGGCTCGAGAGCGGCCTCAGCAACCCAATGGGCCCCGGTGCGCCAGGCTACGGCGTCGGAGGAAAAAGCGTCCGGATGGCCGTATTGAGGCGCTCGATAAGTGTTGGAGGGACGTTGGGACTCAAGATGAGGTAGCGCAGGTTGCCTGGCGGCATGTCCGGCAAAGAAATGGTCTCCATCGCCGAGGGATCCACTCCCGCGATGGTGAGACGATGATCGAGGCCATCTGGGGCCACAAACAAATATTGCCCTCTGCCGTGGGCAAGCATTTGGACAGCATCCTTGAAGGACGTGGGAGAGGTGATGATGGCGGGACGCAATCGCCGCGCCTTGTCTTCTATCTCGGCGCCATACGTGGCATTGGGAAGTCGAATCCAGACCAAGGAAGTGTCTCCCAACAAGGCATCAACACTGCCCAGCTGGCGGATGTGTCCTGCCCAGCGCGGGGTAGTGAGGACCACCAATGGTGCATCACGATAGATGGGAAGGCTATATTGCGCCCATTGGCGGCGCTCCGGGGAGTCATACCAGCCGATGCTACACCAGAGACGATCCTGCTGGCGAAACATTTCGCTTACCCGGTTGGCCGGCATGGAGAACCATTGGCTGGCAATCCCAGCGTGGGCGAAAATGTGCTTCGCTCGGTCCACGAGCACTCCTGCAGGCTGCCCATCTTCCGCAGTAAAGGAAAAGGGCGGGTGTTCCAAATACACAACCCAAAGGGATTCTTCTGCCCGGACCACCTGCGGCCCCACAAGAGAGGCTAAAAAAAGAAGGACAGCCCAAGGGAACATCAGTGCATCTCCTTTGCCTTCATGTGATGGTGCTCCTTAAGCAGGGCGACTGCCCGCGCCATAGTCACAAACCAAGGCAACATCAGGGCCTCTCCTTTGGGCCAGATTCGAGCCCTCATCGACCGACCACCGCCCTCGGAACCCGTGAGTTCCGCATCGCCCGCAGCACTCCGGTGCCTTCCGCACTCGCCTTGGGGAGAATGCTTCGCTTCTTCATCCCCGTCGCCCTACCGCCAACCGTTGCGCGGCTTTTCTCTATTGTGCGAGAATCCTCAAGGCCGAGGCACCCCGAGCCCGAGAATCTTCAAGGCAGAGGCTTCGCCAAGCCCGTTTTCACCGTCTTGAGGAACGAATCCTTTGCCTCTGACATGTATCAATACGACGCATTAGTCTGTGCCCCAGGAGGAAACGATTGTCTAGCCCTTGTCTTAATATGACTAAGTTCTGTTTCCACCAAAGGAAGGATGCCGGCCGCCATACGTTCTACACCGGCGGAGTTGGGATGGAGGCCATCTTGGAGCAAGAAATCAGGTTGGTCATAGACACCGTCCAGGAAAAACGGGTAAAGGGTAAGACCATAGTGCGCCGCGAGCTCGGGATAGACGGCGTTGAAGCGCTCCTGATAGCTGGGGTCCCAATTGCGCGGGGCATACATCCCGATGAGAAGGATCCGAGCCCCTGCCTGCTGGATGTCCTCAATCATGGCGGCCAGATTCTGTCGGAGATGCTCCGGGGGAAGCCCGCGGAGGGCATCATTGGCCCCCAGGGCAAGGAGCACAAGTTGGGGACGCTCTGCCAGGGCCCAGGCAAGGCGGGCGCGGCCACCAGCGGAGGTATCGCCAGATACGCCAGCGTTGACGACCCGCACCGGCCAGCCACGGGCGAGGAGCTCGCGTTGGAGGACCGCGGGAAAGGCCTGGGAGCGGGGGAGGCCATACCCGGCCGTGAGGCTGTCGCCCAAGGCCACAATGGTGATCGGCTGGGCCATGGTTGGAGTGGCGGCAAGAAGGCCGAGGAGAGAAAGGATGGAGAAAACAGGCATAGATGACCTCATGATCGTTGTCGAAGATCTTGCCCTGACCCTAGTCTCCGGGACCAACCCGGTCAACGTGCTCCACGGGCTCTCGTGGTCCGTGGCCGCAGGGGAGAGTGTAGCAGTGGTGGGGCCCTCTGGATCGGGCAAGACCTCGCTCCTTATGCTTTTGTCTGGCTTGGAGCGGCCGACCTCGGGACGGATCGTCGTGGCGGGCCAGGACCTCGCGCACCTCGATGAAGATGCCCTGGCCCGATTTCGGCAACGTCATTTGGGGATTGTGTTCCAACATTTTCTCCTCTTGCCGGCCATGAGCGCCGAGGAAAACGTCGCCCTGCCCCTGGAGCTGGCCAGAATCCCCCAAGCCCGAGCCCTTGCCCGTCAGGCCCTCGCGGATGTTGGTCTTGGCCACCGTCTCCACCACCTCCCTGGGCAGCTCTCCGGCGGTGAACAGCAGCGGGTCGCCGTTGCTCGGGCCTTTGCTGGCCGTCCTGCCCTCCTCCTGGCCGACGAGCCCACCGGAAACCTCGATGCCGAGACCGGAGCACGGGTCATGGACTTGCTCTTTGATCTCCACCAGCGCCATGGCACGACCCTGATCCTCGTGACCCATGACTCCCGGCTAGCGGCCCGTTGCCAACGCCAGGTCCGCTTGGTGGCCGGTCGTATGGAGGAAACGTGAAACCGCTTTTTCGTTGGTGCATCCGGGAGTGGCGCCGGGGTCTGACCGGCAGCCGGATTCTGTTTTTTTGTCTGGCCCTGGGCGTCGGGGCCATGAGTGCCATTGGCTCGACTGCCGCAGCCCTCCGCCAGGCCCTGGAGGGCGATGCCCGGGCAATTTTGGGGGGTGATGTGGCGGTCAGCCTCACCTCGCGGGAGCTTTCCCCTGACGCGGTGGAGGCGTTGAGCCGTTTGGGCACCGTGAGCCGCTCTGCCATGCTGCGGGCAATGCTCCACGCTGGCGATGGTTCCTTGCTCGTGGAGGCCAAGGCCGTGGACTCCCGTTATCCCTTGTATGGCGATTTCCGAGTGTATGGCCAAGGAGAAGTTCGAGGAAAAGACCTTGCCCCGAATGCCCTTGTGGCCGATGCCGAGGTCCTTGCTCGTTTGGGCATTAGTGTCGGGGATCGGGTGCGCCTTGGGGCGGCAGAGCTTTCCGTCCAGGGCGTCATTGAAGCAGCACCGGGACAGCCCCTCGATATCTTCACCTTGGGGCCGCGGGTGATTCTGTCCTGGGACGCCCTGAAGGCCACGGGGCTTCTGGCCCCTGGAAGCCTTTACCAGATGACCTATGCGCTTCGTCTTCCGCCTGGGATGGATGCAGAGCGGGTCGCCCAGGACCTTGCCGCAGTAGGGGACCCTGGCTGGCGGGTGCGGCCTTTTTCCAAAGCCTCGGGGCGCATGGAGGTCCTTTTGGAGCGGCTGCGCACGGTGAGCGCCTTTGTTGCCCTCGCCATCCTCCTCGTTGGTGGCTTAGGGGTGGCCAGTGGAGTACGCGCCCACCTTGCCACCCGCCTGGTGGAGATGGCCATATGGAAGACCTTGGGGGCCCCGTCGTGGGTGCTGGTTGCTGTCCATGGCGGGCATGTGCTTTTGTGGGGGGGAGCAGCGATTGCCGTGGGCGTGTTTGCCGGAGCGATGGTCCCCTGGGCGATGCGGGCAGCAGGGTGGTCAATCGTGGAGCCTGGCTGGTACTCCTTGCCGCTACTCACCGCGAGCGCCTGTGGCCTTTTCACCCTTGGGCTTTTTGCCGCCTTGCCTCTGGGGCGGGCAGTGGCCGTGCCTGCTGCCACGGTGTTCCGCAGCGCCGCCTTGGGCCTTCCCCCCCAGGCACCCCCCTGGGCCTGGGGAGCCATGAGCCTATGTGCCACTGCCCTCGGCCTGCTTGTCCTTGGCATAGCCGACCGGTTGCGCCTCGGACTGTGGTTTATCCTCGGGGTGACGGTGAGCTTTATGCTTCTTATGGCCGCAGCCCACGGCGTCCGGGTCATCGCCCGCCATGGCCGCAACCTGCCCTGGGCAAGTGGGCGCCTCGCCATGGCCAATCTTGCCCGTCCAGGCGCGCCGGGACCACGGTTGATCCTTGTTCTTGGCCTCGGGCTTGGGATGCTCGGCGCTGTGCGTCTCGCCACCCTCTCGCTGACCACCTCCCTTGGGGAGGAGATTGCCCAGCAGGCACCGACGTTTTTCGTCCTCGACGTCCCCCTCCATGAGGAAGAGGCCCTGCGCACGGTTGCCCAGGAGGCGGGAGCAACGATGCTGCGCCTTCAGCCGGTCGTGCGCGGCCGAATTACGCGTATTGGCGGCACAGATGTGGAAAAAATGGCCATCCCGCCAGAAGTGGAGTGGGCGGTTCGCTCGGACCGACTCCTCACGAGTGCCGCGACCCTTCCTGAAGGTAGTACCCTGGTGGCTGGAACCTGGTGGGCCGAGAACGCCGTGCTACCAACACCGCAAATCTCCATCACCGCGGACCTCGCCCAAGGCTTCCAGGTCGGGGTGGGGGATACCCTAAGCTTTAACATCCTCGGACGAGAGGTAGATGCCCGCATTGCCAGCATCCGCCACGTGGACTGGACGACCCTGCAGCTCCAATTTGCCGTTATCTTTGCCCCAGGATTGCTTGAGACTGCACCACGCAGCCTGTTGGGGACGATCCATGCCCCAGCCGAGGCGGCAGAAGCCGTGTTTGCCCGTGTGGCTCGGGCCTTTCCTCAAGTGGCGGTGGTGGATGTCCGCCGCGTGATTGCCGAGGCCGTGGAACTTCTCGACCACGTGGGCCTCGGGCTTGGCCTTCTTGGCGGGCTTGCCGTGGTTGTTGGCTTCTTGGTCGTCGGGGCTAGCCTGGCAGCGGATCAAGAGGAACGACACTTGGAGGCCGTCGTGTACAAGATATGTGGGGCGACTCGAGGGGCCGTGGCGCGCATCTTGGCGGTGGAGTTCAGTCTCGCTGCGGGCGTTGCGGCCCTGCTCGCCATCGTGTTGGGCTCCCTTGCGGCTTGGGCGGTTGTCCATGGGCTCATGCGTTTGGCCTTCCGCTGGGCGCTCCCAGATGCCATCTTCTTGCCGTTGGTGGGGGCTGGGCTCACCGTGGGCCTGGCCCTGCGGCGCACCTGGACCGTCCTGCAGCTGTCCGCCTGGCGCTGGCTACGCAACGACTAAAGGGGAGCGGTTAAGGAGCAGTTGCTATTGCCGTGCGCTCCAGCTCCGCACGCCACACGGCCACATGCTGGCGAAAGCGGGTAAGTTCGCCTGCGGCCAGGGTTTGATTGGGAGTGCCTTTATACTTTTTATAATAGTCTTGCGGATTGATGTATTGCTTGCCTTGGCGCATACGAAAATCGAGATGTGGTCCCGTGGCGTAGCCTGTAGCTCCCACATAGCCGATAACAGCTCCTTGTTTCACTTTGGAGCCACGTTGGTACTGAGGATTAAACCGACTCATATGATTATATATTGTTTCCAGACCATTTGCATGACGTAAAACAATATAATTACCTTGAGAGCTATTATAACTACGATCGACAATAGTTGCATCCGCTAAGGCAAATATAGGAGTCCCTTTGGGTGCCGCATAGTCGATGCCTTGGTGGGGACGGCGATAGCCCAAAATGGGATGGAGCCGATTCATGGAATAGTTCGAAGATACCTTTAAGAAAGGAAGTGGAGCCCGAAGAAAATCTTTACGCAGCGACTTGCCACTTGCATCGAAATATCCCACTTCACCGCTACTCGTGACATAGCGGAAAGCAAAATACGAAGTCCCGGCATTGGTGAGCTGTGCGGCGTGAATGTCGCCGTAGCCGACAAACGCTCCGTCTCGAAATCGTTTATCGACAATAATCTGAAAGGAGTCCCCTGGCTGAATATCGCGATGGAAATTGACATCCCAGGCAAAGAGATTGGCCAAACGCACGATGAGATCAGGACTTTCCCCCAAGGCCTGCATGGTAGCCCACAACGATCCCTCAATCGTGCCATGAATCGTCACTTGCCGTACTTCCAGCGGGATAGCTTCTTTTCGAATTTCTGGCCGATCCCCTTGAAGGGAAACCACTAAGCGTTCCGTGGAGTCAATCTCATACTCAAACCCCACCAATTCTTCGGCATCAAAGAGCATTACCCAGGGACGGCCCGCTTGTAAGCGCTCCAGGGGATAGACCTGATGGCTGGCAGCACACAAGGTGTAGATCTCGGCCATGGAGAGGTGTTCGGCAAGGAGAGTAGTGGGGGTGTCCCCCTGGCGGACCTGAGTGATGATGCGCGTTATCTCGGGCTCCAGGAGAGGTTCGGCCTCGGGGACCTCCAGGGTGGCTGCCGGGGAGACGTCCCCGGCGACCAAGGAAGGTTCTTCGGGCACAGCTGCTGCCGGCGAAGGAACCAAGGTCTGAAGCGCATTCTCCTGAAGTCCCTGCTGGGAAGGCCCTTGGGAAGAGCCCTCTGGCTGAAGCACCTGCTCCTGCTGCCTTAGGGACGCATCGTCTTGCCCGGACGCCAGCACAGGATCGCGCTGGGGATCTAAGGCAAGTTCCCGCAACGACCACGAAATACTTTCCGCGGGTGGGATACTGGAAAATGTTAGATTCGGATGGAAGAGGGAGAAACTAAGGACACAGCCCATAAAGAAGATCGCCACCGCCACGAGGCAACACGTCATAAGACGGGCAAGCCACTGCGGGGCGGGGGAGAGGATAGGTTTGGCCATTGGCAATCCGTCGTCTTGGGTTGAGAAGATTGGGCCACTGACGGGTCCCTGTGCCACAATGCCTCACCCGTTAGCCATGACCACAAGCGATCGCAACCCCCTCTTTGGTACAAATTTTCAAACTTTTCGCTTGGATGGTGTTGCACTATCCATTAATTGGAGTCCCACCTCGAAAAACCATTGCCCTGGGTCCTTGGCCGTCTGGCACCACGTAACCGCCCCCGGGCGTTGGAGCATCGAAGCAAGTGCCCCGGTTCCAGAGGCGAGGAGATGGACCCGTACGCGGGTCCCTGCCGGCAAGGGGCGGTCGACCCCCAAGCGGACGCCCGTGAAACTATAGTCTAGGACATGGCAGGTTATGCGTTCTCCTGTACCATCCAATTCCGCGATGCAGGGCTCAAAGCAGGGCTGCCGTTCCCAATTCCGTTCTGGCGTCATACTGGCCTCTTGGTTGTCCTTTTCTCTTTTCTAAAAACCAATCCGGCTAGCCGGTGGCGAGGTTGATTGTTGCTCGAACCTCTTAATTTTTCTTTTCTCAAAACTAGTAGCATGACGCCAATTTAATCTCAAGGCATGTTTTTTTCTTAGTTCGATAGAAGATAATTGAATCTTTTCGATATATTCGCCACCCAATCCATCAGAATTTGGACTTCAGCCTGAATGCTATCCGCGTCCACGACCCCAGGACGAAGGTCAAGAAAGTACGGAAGGACGTCCGGCGCTTCTTGGAAATATACTGCAGCAGCATAGACAGAGCTGAGCTTTGGACGGTCTGGGAACTCCGGCTTGCTCATAAGGCGAACGACAAAACGTTTACCTTCTGGAGTGAGTGCGAAAAACGTACTTCCGAGAACAGTTTCTTTGAGTTTGAATCCTAAAAGGGATCCTACAGCATCGTTCCCCTGGCTTTGGATATCAAGAGGGATCTGGCTCGTGATCGTGGTTGTGGCATTGCCAGACGGCGTGGTCGAGATTGACGCCGGGGTTGAGGCATTGGCTGCGAGACTTGTGGAATTCTTTGTACTTTCGGGGGTAGCGGCCCATGCCATGGATATCCACAAGAGCATGAACCCCCAAATGCCGAGGATACGAAACGGAGAATACATAATGGACGCTCCTTTAAGTTTACATAATTTTCATTATGTCCATTTGCCTCAAGAAAAAGAGAGCCAAGGGGGAACCATCCGTTCCCTTAAGAAGCCCCTTTTTCGGAGTTGATCTTTTCAAGATATCTATCCCGGCATTCGTAACTACAAAAATAGAACGTCTCATTGCCCTGTTTGACGCGAATGTCAGACTCTTTGGAAACGTAGGTGCCACAAATGGGGTCACGCACCAAAACCCCTTCTTTGGCCATGGTTCGTTCGTTGGAACGACGGAGTTCTTCTTTCTTTTTACGCTCGCCCATGACCAGTTTATAGAGGATGAATCCTGCAGCAATAAAGACAAGAAATTTAATCATGTGGTCTCCTTGGCGGGCTGCCAAATGCGGCAACCAATAGAGGTATACGAAAGACAGGCTAAAACGGCCTGGAGCGTGGTCCCATCAGGTAGTGTCAACTGAGGGTCAAGTTCGAGGAGGGGAATGAGCACAAAAGCGCGGTGGGTGAGGCGGGGATGGGGTATGCGCAGCGACTCGCTGTGTATCTCCATCGTCCCGAAGAGCAGCAGATCAATGTCTATGGGCCGAGGTCCAAAACGCCGCTCCATTTCCCGTCTGCGCCCGAGTGCCGTCTCGATACCCTGGGTGGCTTCCAGCAATTGCTGCGGGCTGAGGGAAGTTTGGAGTCGGAGCACCTGATTCCAGAACCACGGCTGGTGCGGGTCGTCTTGGGGCTGGGTGTGGTAGAGGGAAGAGATGGCATCGATGCTCGTCTGGGGGATAAGGGCCAAGGCACGGCGGGCCTCGGCGAGGAGCTCCACGCTATCTCCTGCGTTGGACCCCAAACTGACATACACACGAGAGGACGATGACGCTGCCATGGGCGCCAGCCCTAGTCCTTTTCCCTTGTAGCGGCAAGATGCCTCCGCTAGGAGATGGGTCATGCAGGCCCTCGTAGACGCCTATCTCACCCATCTGACTGTGGTTCGTGGTCTCTCCGAGCACACGGTGGCTGGCTATGCGGCCGACCTGGCAGCCTTTATGGAGGCGCTTCGGGCCAGTGGACTTGATCTTTCAAGCGTCGATGCCGAGACCATTGTGGCCTATCTCGCCACTCGCCAGGCCCAGGGGGTAAGCTCGCGCACGGTAGCGCGCCAGCTCTCGGCCCTGCGCGGTTTTTTTGCCTTCGTGGAGAGCACGCAGCAGCGCAACCCCGCGCGCCTCGTGGATAGCCCAAGACTCCCGCGTACCCTTCCCCAGGTCCTCTCCCCAGAGCAGGTCACTGCCCTTCTTGCCGCCCCCAACCCAGCCACGCCCCTTGGGGCCCGCGACCGCGCCTTGCTCGAGACCATGTACGCCGCGGGCTTGCGGGTTTCTGAGGCCGTGGGCCTCGATGTGCGCGATCTCGACCTCCAAGCTGGACTACTGCGCGTCCTGGGCAAGGGAGACCGAGAACGGCTCGCGCCGCTCCATGAAGTGGCCATCCAAAATCTCGAGCAATACTTGAAGATTTTTCGCCCCCAACTGAGCCCTCGTGTCCCCCAGGTATTTATCAACCGCTTCGGTGGTCCTCTCTCCCGTCAAGGGGTGTGGAAGCTCGTGCGCGGCTATGCGCAAGCTGCCGGCATCACCGTCCCCATCTCGCCCCATACCCTGCGCCACTCCTTTGCCACCCACCTCCTCGAGGGCGGCGCTGATCTGCGTACGGTGCAGATCCTTCTCGGCCACGCGGATCTGAGCGCCACGACCATCTATACCCACGTCCAAAGCTCCCGCCTCCGCGCCCTCCATCATGCCCACCATCCCCGCAACGAGCCATGACCTCTCCTGCCACCATCATTACCTGCCATACCAATGCCGATTTCGATGCCTTGGCCGCGATGATCGCAGCCTCTAAACTCTATCCCGAGGCAGCCCTTGTCTTCCCTGGAAGCCAAGAGACGGCCTTACGCAACTATTTTCTGCAAAGTGTCATGTATCTCTTTAACTTTCAAAACATCAAAGACGTTGATACCACCGCACTCCGCACCCTTGTGGTCGTGGATACCGCGCAAAAAAATCGCATCCCTCACGTGGCCCACCTCGTGGATCACGGGAAGGTGCACATCTATGACCACCACTTTGGCCCAGACAATGACCTTCACGCAGAGCAGGCCGTGGTCCTCCCCTGGGGAGCAACGACCTCCATCCTCGTTCATGAACTCCAAAAGCGCGGTCTCACCGTGACCGCGGACGAAGCCACCATCATGGGCCTTGGTATTTACGAAGACACTGGCCACTTTACCTTTTCTTCTACCACCGAACATGACTTTCATGCCGCGGCCTGGCTGCGCGCCCAAGGTATGGACCTCGATGTCATCCAGGGCATCCTGCGCCGCGAGCTCACCGCGGACCAGCTCGCTCTCCTCTCCCGCCTCCTGGATTCTGCTGTCACCCATACGATTGGCGGGGTGGAAATCGTCGTGGCCGAGGCCGAAAGCGAGACCTACCAGACCGACTTTGCCTTTCTTGCGCACAAACTCATGGAGATGGAGCATATCCGTGTCCTCTTCGCCTTGTGCCGCATGGCGGATCGCGTACAACTGGTAGCGCGCAGCAAAGTGCCAGAGGTCGATGCCAGCCTCATCTGCCGCTCCTTTGGCGGTGGAGGCCACCCCTACGCAGCCTCGGCCTCCATCAAGGACCGCACCCTCGACCAAGTCAAAGACGAACTCTTTGCCCTTCTCTACTCTTCCATCCAACGTAGCCAGCGAGTGGAACGATACATGTCCGCCCCGGTGGTGGGCATCGAACCCCATGTGCCGTTGCGGGAGGCCGCGGCGATTATGACCCGCTATGGATTCAAGGCCCTCCCAATCCTCAAGGCTGGCACGCCGATTGGAATCATCGAACACGCAGTGGCGGACAAGGCAGTGGGCCATGGGCTCGGTGACGAGGCCGTGCACGAGTATATGCATGGCGATATCCGCACGGTGAACGATACCGATGACCTCTATGCTGTCATGGAGATCATTTTAGGACAGCGCCAGCGCTTGGTACCTGTCTTGCGGCAGGGGGCAGTCGTCGGAGTGGTGACGCGCACGGACCTCATCCAGCTGTTGGTGCAGGAGCCGGCACGCATCCCTGAGTCCTTGCTCCCTGGCCGGCGCACCGAGCGTTCCATCGCCCATCTCTTGCGGGAGCGTCTCTTTTCCACCACCTTTACCTTGCTCCAGACTGCTGGGGAGATAGGCCATGTCCTTGGTATGCCTGTGTATGCTGTGGGCGGGTTCGTCCGCGATATCTTGCTTGCCAATCCCAACGACGACATTGACCTTGTCGTCGAAGGCGATGGGATTCGTTTTGCCCATGCCCTCAGAGAACGCCTCGGTGGCCGGGTGCGCTCTCACCCCAAGTTCCACACTGCAGTCCTCATCCTACCCGATGGCAGTAAAATCGACGTGGCCACGGCGCGCTTGGAATACTACGAATACCCTGCCGCCCTGCCCGTCGTGGAGCTCTCCTCACTCAAGATGGACCTCTACCGCCGCGACTTCTCCATCAACGCCCTCGCCGTCCACCTCAACCCCGAGCACTTTGGTATCCTCGTGGATTTCTTTGGTGGCCAGCAGGACATCAAAGAGCGGGTCATTCGCGTGCTGCACTCCCTCTCTTTTGTGGAAGACCCTACCCGCATCCTGCGCGCCGTACGTTTTGAACAACGCTTTCGCTTCACCATGAACGCCCAAACCGAGCGTCTGGTCAAAAACGCCTTGCGCCTCAACCTGTTCCAGCGCCTCTCCGGGCGGCGCATCTTTCATGAGTTCGCCCTCCTCCTCAACGACGTGGCTCCGGTGGATGCCTTGCTTCGATTGCGAAGCCTGGGGGTGCTCCAACACATCCATCCTGCGCTGCATTTCCCCCCTACCAAGGAACCGTTTTTCCGCGAAATAGAGCGGGTACTCACCTGGCATGGCCTCCTCTACCGCAGCGAGCAACCAAAGCCCTGGATCGTCTATCTGCTCGCCCTGGGGTCGGGCCTAGAAACCACGACCTTCCAGCACCTTGTCCAGCGCATTGGCGTTACAGAGCGGCAACGGGCCGTTTTGGACTCACTGCGTCAGATGGTTCGCGGAAGCCTCATCCGTCTGGAGCAGGGGCTGCGCCGCCGACAGACTCGTGGTCGATTGGCCGAGGTCCTCGACCCGCTTGCCATCGAAGGTCTCCTCTACGCCATGGCCCGCACCCCAAGCCATACCGTCAAACGGCATATCTCCAATTACATCAGCCAATTGCGTGATATCAAATTGCAGGTCTCTGGCGCAGACATTGCGCGGTTGGGGCTGCCCCCTGGGCCAGTGTATGCCCGTATTCTGCAGACGTTGCGGCGAGGCCTACGCAATGGGGCCTGGAGCAGTCGTGAAGAACAGCTGGAGGCCGTCGCCCGCCTGGCGCAGGTGTGGCACCGCAAGGGCCAGCCTTCGGGGCCAACGGCCTCCGTCCATTGAGGATTGCGGAATAGGCCAAAAACGTCTGCAGACAGGTCAACCCCATCACCCATGGACTTCCTCATCCAAGGAAGGCCCTGGTGGAAGGCCCTGGTGCCATCGAGACGCAAGAGACATCCCTCTTTTTTCGGTGCGTTTCGCTCGCTCCGCGAAAGCGCTGGCTACCTTGACAGCCCAAAAGAACCCAGGCTACCAAGCCGCCTCTTCCTTGCTCGCGTCCCTGCTGGCGCGGGCTTGAACCCACAAGGAGGTTATGCATGACAAGGTACGAACAATTGCTCCTCTTGAGCCCGGAACTTGGCACGGAGGAGCGCCAGGCCGTCCTGGATCGCCTGGGCGAGGTTGTCGCCCGTGAAGGCGGCCAGATGCTGGCCGTGGACGACTGGGGGATGCGGGACACCGCCTATCCGGTGCGCAAATTCACCCGCGGCCATTATGTGCGCCTCGAGATGATCTTGCCGGGCCGGGCCGTGGCTGAGTTGGAACGCAATGTGCGCATCAGCGAAGGTGTCCTCAAGTTCATTACGGTCCGTCTGGCAGATGCCCCAAAGGAGGCCGAGCATGTCCCAGCCTAAAAAGAAGTTCACCCCCAAAAAAAAGTTTTGCCGCTTCTGCGACAACCCGGAGTTGGCCCTGAGCTACAAGAATCCTGAAGTATTGGCCGATTTCATCACCGAGCGCGGGAAGATTGTCGCCAGTCGGGTCACCGGCACCTGCGCCAAGCACCAACGAGCCCTCACCCGCGAGATCAAACGGGCACGGCAGATGGCGCTCCTCTACTACACCGCTACCCATAGCACCGACGTGCTCAAGAAGTCCAAAATCTAGGAGCCTACCATGATGATGAAAGTCATTTTGCGCGCCGATGTGGACAACCTGGGCCGTTTGGGCGACATCGTCACGGTCAAGCCCGGCTACGGCCGCAACTACCTTTTGCCCCAGGGTCTGGCCACGCTGGCTACCCCCTCGAATCTCAAGGTCTTTGAGCAAGAGCGCAAAAAGCTCGAGGCCAAAAACAACGCCCTGCGGGCTGCGGCGATGGAACTCGCCGAACGGATCTCGGCCGCCAAGGTGCGCATCGAGGTCCGTGTCGGCGAAAATGATAAACTCTACGGCTCGGTAACCAGCACCCAAATTGCCGATGCCCTGGCCGCCCAAGGCATCGAGGTGGACCGCCGCAAGATCGTCCTGGCAGAGCCCATCCGTGCCCTGGGGACCTACACCGTTGAGGTCAAGCTTCACCCTGAGGTCGTGGCCTCGGTCCAGGTGGAAATCGTCAAGCCGGGCCAGAGTCCTGCAGACGAGCCCGCTCCTGATGCCGCCGCGAAAGACGCCTAGTTCTTCTCGCCGCTCTGAGGACGCTGTCCATACAGCCTCCTCAGAGCTTTTGCGCAAAGTCCCCCCCCACAATCTCGAGGCCGAACAGGCCGTGTTGGGGGGGATTTTTGTCCGCAACGACATCTTCCATCAACTCGTCGACCTCCTGACTGCCGACGACTTCTACTCCCCGGCGCACCGCACCATCTATGCGGCCTGTGAGGAGCTCTACCGCCGTGGCCAACCCATGGATCTGGTGACTGTTGCCGAGCACCTGACCAACCACGGCCAGCTCGATGCGGTGGGCGGCTCGGTCTATTTGGCGTCCCTCACTGACGCCGTGGCCTCCGGGGCCAACGCAGTCTTCCATGCGGAAATTGTTCGAGACAAGGCCATCCGACGGCGGCTCATCCAGACCGCTGCCGAAGTGCTCACCGCATGCTTCAATCCTGGCGAAGATACGGAGCGCCTTTTGGACGAGGCGGAACGACGCATTTTTGCCGTAGCTGAGACAACGACCCAGGCCAACTACATCTCAAGTAAAGACCTCATCACCCGCGTCTTTGAGCAGCTCGAACAGCGAGCTGGTGAGGGGAATCTCATCACCGGCGTGCCCACGGGCTACCTCGATTTCGATCGGCTAACCGCCGGGCTCCAGCGCTCGGATCTCATCATCGTGGCCGCCCGCCCTTCCATGGGCAAGACTGCGTTTGCCCTCAACATGGGGATGCGCGCCGCGGTCCATCATGACGTGCCGGTGGCCATCTTTTCTTTAGAGATGTCCATGGAGCAGCTGATGATGCGCATGCTCGGTTGCCATGGTCGGGTGGACCTCTCACGGCTGCGCACCGGTTTTCTCAATGACGAGGATTGGGCGAGACTGTACCAGGCCGCGGAAGAGCTGTCACGGGCCCCCATCTTCATCGACGACACACCGGCCTTGTCCACCATGGAGATCCGCGCCCGCTGCCGCCGCCTAAAGGCAGAAAAAAATATCGGTCTTGTCATTGTGGACTATCTCCAACTCATGCGCTCAAGCCGCATGCAGGACTCGCGCGAGCAAGAGATTTCTGATATTTCCCGTAACCTCAAGGCCCTGGCCAAAGAGCTCAACATCCCTGTCCTTGCCCTCGCCCAGCTCAACCGCAAGGTAGAAGAACGTTCAGACAAGCGTCCGGTCCTCTCTGATCTGCGCGAGTCCGGGGCAATCGAACAGGATGCGGATGTCATCGTCTTCATCTACCGCGATGCCGTCTATAACAAGGCCGAGGATAACCCCAACAAGAACATTGCGGAGATCATCATCGGCAAGCAGCGCAATGGACCAGTGGGTGCTTTGCGCCTGGCGTATTTTGGCCAGTACACGGCATTTGAAAACCTCACGGATGCTGGGATGCCGTCCGAGCAGGGCCTCTAACCCACCGACTACCGAGGACGCCATGCACCAACCTTACTGCCCCGAAGAATTCTGGTCTCAGGACCAACTGCGCGCCGTACAGAACACCCGCCTCCAGACCACGGTAGAGGCCGCTGCCCGCTCCCCCTTCTACCGCCAGCGCTTTGCAGCCCTTGGGATCTGTCCCCAGGATATCCGCAGCGTCGAGGACCTCCGCCAGCTCCCCTTGACCACCAAGGACGACCTGCGGGCGGCCTACCCGGATCAGATGCTCGCCCGACCACGCCACGAAATGGTGCGCCTTCATGCCTCTTCGGGAACCACCGGGGCAGCCACAGTGGTGTACTATACCGCCAATGACCTTGTTGCCTGGGCGGATCTCGTGGCTCGTTGTATGCACATGACCGGCATTCGGCCTGGCGATACGTTCCAAAACATCGCTGGCTACGGCCTTTTTACAGGTGGCTTGGGCTTTCATTATGGCGCCGAGCGCCTCGGGTGTCTCACCATCCCGGCAGGAGCTGGCAACACAAAGCGCCAACTCAAGCTATTGGAGGACTTCCAGGTCACTGCGGTCCATATTATCCCCTCCTATGCCCTCCACCTGGCCTCAGCCATGGAAGAAATGGACTTTGCTCCCCAGCGACTGGCCCTGCGCATCGCCCTCATCGGCGCAGAACCCCACACCGAGGCCATGCGCCGGCGCATCGAGGACTTCTTCGGCGTTAAGGCCTATAACTCTTACGGCCTCTCGGAGATGAACGGCCCTGGGGTGGCCTTCGAGTGCCCGGAGCAATCCGGGATGCACCTTTGGGAAGATGCCTATCTCGCAGAGATCATCGACCCCAACACCGGTGCCCCAGTTCCCGAGGGCGAGCTTGGCGAGCTGGTGCTCACCACTCTGACGCGCGAAGGCATGCCGCTCTTGCGCTACCGCACCCGTGACCTGACTCGCTTTCTCCCGGGGACGTGCCCTTGCCGCCGGCAGCATCGGCGCATTGACCGGATCACCG
The DNA here is from genome assembly GCA_937989665.1 of uncultured Desulfomicrobiaceae bacterium. GTDB lineage: Bacteria > Desulfobacterota > Desulfovibrionia > Desulfovibrionales > Desulfomicrobiaceae > Thermodesulfomicrobium. Next base: position 109,932 of record CALKRN010000011.1, read on the forward strand.
GACGCAGCGACGACATGATCATCCTCAAAGGGGTCAATATCTATCCCATGCAGGTGGAGCGCGTCCTCCTTGGCATCCCGGAGGTGGGCCAAAATTACCTCATCATCCTCGAGCGGGAAGGCCATTTGGATCAGATGCGAGTTAAGGTAGAAATCAAAGATGAGTATTTCGTGGAAGATATGCGGGTCCTCAAGGGGCTCCAAAGCCGCATCGCTTCTCAGCTGCGCGACGAGCTCCTCATCACCCCACGGGTGGACCTTGTGGAGAGTAACTCCCTGCCCAAGAGCGAAGGCAAGGCGGTGCGGGTGCAAGACCTGCGCCCCAAAGAATGAGACGTTACTCCCCGATGACGCACAGGTTTTTATCCTCGCCGCGGCAAGCTGCGGCGAGGACCGCCTCTGCCACCTGCCGCTGCTCGCGAAAGATGCGCCGGCACACCGCTTTGACCATCCGTCGGGCCACTGCCTCATCGGGCGAATCTGGCCACGGGAGCAGACCCAGGGAGTTGGGATCCACGAGCGGCAGGGCCAAACTCACATCCAGCGAACACACTTCCGTGCCACAACCTAAGAGTGAGGCCATTTCTTGGCCGTACGGATCCAACCGCCGAGCGAACTCGAGGCTCTCCGAGGGCCGATAGCTGGTGTTGGTGTGCTCGATCCGCTCGTTGAGGCGAGCACAGAATTCAAGCACTTGCTGGTAGTTCGGCGTCCAGCGGGTGCCACCGGGTACGCTGGAGTCCTGCAAGGGCCGACCATGGTGGTACTCATGGAGAATGTCCGCCCAATGGGCGTACACCGACCAGACGATTTTGCAGTACAGCCCCTCGCGTGTGAAGCTGTGCGGACGAGCGATGTGCAGCAAGCAGCTATGGGCCTCGTAAAGACGGGCTTCCGGCAGCTGCATGCCCAAGGCATCAAGGAGGAGCCGTAGGTTGTCCGCCCCGCCGAGGACGCAGTGCAGGGCCGCAATCCAGGTCTCGGCCCTCCGGGAAAGCGCCTGCAGGTGTTCCGCCCATTGGCGAAGCACCGCCTGATCCCGCTCCACGGCCCGGCGTGCCCCAAAAAAAGTATCCGCGGCCTGACGCAAACTTTCGTAGCGAAGGCTCTCCGCCCATTCCTCCATACGGCCCATGGGCTTTCCCTCAATGCTCGTCAGTGTATTGCATGCCCCTTACCCTCTTTGCCTCTTGCAGCCCCCGAGCCAGAAGCGCCCCCTTCTCGCTCCTGCCTCCCAAAGGGCGGCCACGATGGCGTTTGCGCTCAAAAACCTTGGTTCTCGCTGGCGATGGAGGTCTTTCTTCCGGCCTATTCCCTCCAACGCCCCAGGAGGTATCGCCATTGCCCCCAACGCTAGCACCCCTACGGCTCCCTCCGAAAAGGGCTCAGCGATTCTCTTTGTTCACCGCCGCCAGGGCAAGGGCCGCTGTATCCTCTGGCTTGACGCCATACCACGCCGCCATGACCCGACCCTCTTCATCGAGCAACAGGGCGGACCGGATGATCCCCTCCGACACTTTGCCATACATGCGCTTTTCGCCGTACGCGCCAAAGGCCTTGGCCGCCGTGCGATCCGGATCCGAGAGCAGGGGGAAGCCAAGTCCATACTTGGCCCCAAACGCCGTCAGCGCCTTTGGCTTGTCCGGGCTGATGCCCACCGCCATAATCCCGGCGGCAGCTAACTCTGCCTGGGCGTCGCGCACTGTGCAGGCCTGGCGGGTACAGCCCGGGGTGTCGGCCTTGGGGTAAAAGTACACCAGGACTTTTCTACCGCGCCAGTCAGAGATGCGAACGGTGTTGCCTTGGGCGTCGGAGAGCTGGAAGTCTGGGGCTTCATCACCAGGTTGGAGCATAGTCCCTCCTTAAGGAACGATACGATAACGCAAGTAACCACAAACCATGCCCCTGCGTCGTTGCAGGGCCGTCAACCTTCTGCATTGAAGAAAGGAGTCCGTCCCCATGGTGTTGCGGCTTATTTGGGCATGGAAATGTACTCGAGACGTTGCCTGTGTCCTGCAGCATGGTCGTTTCCCTCATGCTGCTCCTTCGGACAAGGAAGAAGCAGAAAAACCAAAGCTACTCTCTCTCGGGAGATTCTGGTGCACGTTGCAGACTTCGACCTTGATCTCGCATGTCATGACCTCCTCCAAACTTTGCCAGAATCGTTGGGCACAAGCGAATCTTGCCCAGTTACTTGGTTTTGATACGCATCCAGCATTGTTCGTAGGCCGCCGTCGCAGGACCAAGATCTGTTTCAAATTCACCACGCGCCAAGACATCGTCCGGCGGATAGACGACCGGACTCGCCTGTACCTTGGGATCCAAAAGGGCGCGCGCCGGGATATTGGGGGAAGAATAGGTAAATTCCTCGGCAATGCGCGCCGCAACCTCTGGACGCAGCAAGTAGTCGATAAAGCGATGAGCGGCTTCGACGTTGCGAGCATTTTTGGGGATACAGAGATTATCGATCCAGAGGCTAAAACCCTCGGGGGGGTAGATGTATTGAATCGCGGGATTTTCTCGGGAAGCAATAAAGGCCTCACCATTCCACAGGACTGCCACCGCCACTTCCCGGTTGAGGAGGGCCTGTTTGGGGGAATCCGAGTCAAAGAGACGCACGTTGCGCACGACGTCGGGCAAGAGGTCACAGGCCTGGGCAACGACCGCAGGGTCGCGCTCGTTGAGGGAGCGGCCCATGCGCTTGAGGGCCAAGCCAATAACCCCCCGCATGTCATTGGGGAGCAAGAGTTTTCCCTGCAACTCGGGCTTCCAGAGGTCCGCAAGGGAGCGCACCTGGGCGGCCACTGGGTCCTGGGTATTGATGGCAATGGCGGTGGAGCCCCACATATAGGGCACGCTGTACGTGTTGGTGGGATCAAAGGATTGTCCAAGGAGACGCGGATCAAGATTGTGAAGGTTCGTAAGTTTGCTTTTATCGAGCGGCTGGAGCAGCCCTTCTCGGATCATCCGGGCCACATAATCCGTCGAAGGAACTACGATGTCATACCCTTTGGCCCCAAGGAGCTTGACCTTGGCATACATGGCTTCGTTGCTGTCGTAAGTGGACATGTGGACTTTAATGCCCGTTTCTTTTTGGAAATCGCGTAAGATACGATCGGGCATGTATTCTGACCAATTGTACACATACAATTCCGCTGCCAGAACGGAAGAAGATACCAACAAGGCAATAAGCACCATCAACCAGCGGAGCATCATTTTTCCTCCTTGAAGACGCGATACGCAATTATGACCGCCAGACTTGTTATGGCCATCATGATCGTACAAAGGGCATTGATTTCTGGTTTGAAGCCCAAACGCACCATGGAATAGATACGTAATGGCAGTACCTCAAAGGTCGGACCCGTTGTAAAGAAGCTAATGACCACATCATCCAACGACAACGTGAAACTCAACAGCCACCCTGCCAGGACTGCCGGAGTCACCAGGGGCACGACAATGTACCGGAAGACAGCAAAATCTCCGGCCCCCAAGTCCCGGGCGGCTTCGATAAAGACTGGGTCAAAGCCATGGAGTTTTCCTTGCACTACAATCGCCACAAAGGGCAAGCACAAGGTCACATGGGCGAGGACCAAGGTGCCAAAGCCGAGCGGCAACCCGAGCAGCATAAAGAGCACGAGCAAAGAGATAGCAATGACGATATCTGGCGACATCATCATGACAAACAGCGTTGCCCCGATGACTCGTCGAGAAGGGAAGCGCCAGCGGGTCAGGGTGAAGGCGATGAGCGTTCCCAGCACCGTGGAGAGGGTGGCACTTACCACCGCCACCACAAGGGAGTTGAGGGCGGCGGTAAGGAGGCCTGTATTGTTCCACAACTGAAGATACCACTCTCCAGAAAATCCTTTCCAGTCCATGGAAAAGCGAGAGGCATTGAACGAATACACCACCATCACGGCCAAGGGGATATACAAAAACCCCAAAACCATGGCGATGTAGATGCGGCGTAGCCACTTCATACGTCAAGCTTTCCTTCATGAATACGGCGTTGGCTCCACCAATAGATGAGCAGAAGCACAATCATGATCATCGTCAACAACGTGCTCGCCGCCGCCCCCAATGGCCATTGCCGGGTAACTAAAAATTGATCCCGAATGAAATTCCCCACCAGCATTGTTTTTGCCCCTCCCAAGACATCGGCCACGTAGAACATGCCAAGACCGGGCAGGAACACCAGCATACACCCCGTGATGATGCCGGGCAATACCAAGGGCAATTTAATGTACCACAACACCTGGAAACGACCAGCCCCGAGATCGCGAGCCGCTTCTTCCAAGCGGGGGTCGAAGCGATCCAAAGCGGCATACAGGGGCAGGATCATGAATGGGAGTAAGGTATACACGAGCCCGGCCACGACGGCCCCCGTCGTGTAGAGCAGCGTAAGCGGAGCATCGATGAGGCCCAAAGCAAAAAGGACCCGATTCACGAGACCGCTCGTATTGAGCAAGACGGTCATGGCATAGGTGCGCACGAGGGAGTTGGTCCAAAACGGGATAACCACAAGCACGAGAAGGACATGGCGGGTGCGCCGCCCTGCCCGGGCGAGAAGGGCAGCAAAGGGATAGGCCAGCCCAAAACAGATGGCCGTCACTGCAGCAGAAAGCTTGAGGGAGGAGAACAAGATCTGGGCATGGATGCCGTCAAGGAGCAGGGCGTAGTTGCCCAGGGTAAAGCCAGGGCTGAGAAACGTCGTCGGTGAAGGGTGGCTGACACTTGCCCCCAGCACGAGGAGATTGGGAACTACCCCAAACACCGCCATCCACACCACCGTGGCGGCAATGACCAAACGGCGAAAGAGTCCATCACGGCGCATAGGCCAGCACCGTTTCCCATCCCTGCACCCAGGTGACCGCCACCCGATCCCCGGGACGGAAATAGACCGTCTCGTCATCCTCGTTGAAGAACTCGGTGGCGGTGAGCATGGTCCCGCTGTCGAGGCGCAGGATGACGTCATAGGTCGCGCCTTTGTACACTGTTTCCTCCACAACACCCAACAAGGCAGGCACCCGCCCGAAACTTGCCCGCAGCTCAGGGTCTTCGTCCAAGTCGCGCAAGGTCTCCACCCGCAGGTCTTCAGGCCGCAAGAGGACATGGACCTTGTTGCCCACCTGCCAACATCCCGGCGGGGTGGAAAGCGGGATCACTCGGCCTTCCACTTCCACGTGGGTCATGTGCTCGACGCACCCCACCACGACTCCCGGCAGGACATTGATTTCCCCCACGAACCGGGCTACGAACAGATTGGCCGGAGTTTCATAGATGGCTGTGGGCGTGTCGAGTTGGGCAATGCGGCCCTGGTTCATCACGGCCACCCGGTCCGACATGGAAAAGGCCTCCTCCTGGTCATGGGTCACGAGGACAAAAGTAATCCCGAGCGAGCGCTGGAGATGCTTGAGTTCGATCTGCATGCGCTTGCGCAGGCGGTAATCCAAGGCAGAGAGTGGCTCGTCCAAAAGAAGAACGGCTGGTTCGTTGACGACGGCCCGGGCAATGGCCACACGCTGCTGCTGCCCCCCCGAGAGGCGGTCCACCATGCGCGTGGCCAAATCTTCGAGGTGCACCAACCGCAGGGCATCCAGGACCCGCCGCCGCACCTCGGTAGGGGCAAACCCCCGCATCCGCAGCCCAAAGGCCACATTGTCAAAGACATTCATGTGCGGAAAGAGGGCGTAACTCTGAAAGACCGTGTTCACCGCCCGCCGCTCCGGCGGAACTCCTGCCATGGAACGGCCCTCGAGTACGATTTCTCCGGCGCTCGGCTGCTCAAAACCAGCAATCAGCCGCAATACCGTCGTCTTGCCGCACCCCGAAGGCCCAAGGATCGTGAGAAATTCCCCGCGCTCTACGGTCAAGGAAACCTCGTCCACGGCCACGGCCTCCCCATAGCGCTTGCTCACTCCTCGCAATTCCAAGACCGGCTCGGCCATTAAACCCCTTTTTTGCACCAATTCTCCCTCCAATTCTTGTGCACCTTGGACCAGCAGCGTCAATTCTCTTTGCTGTGTGCGGTTTGGAGATCCCATCGAGCAAAGTCAAGCAAAAAACCAAAATAAATTTGGCATAAAAAAGGCGACCATCTGGCCGCCTTGGACAACGTTTGAAAGCGTTTATACTCTATAATATAGAAGGAATCAAACGATTCACACGCTCTTTGTATGCAATATATGCCTCTCCGAATCGTTCTTCCAAATCCATTTCTTCTGCTTCTACGTTCTGAAAGAACAGATAGATCGCATATACAATCCCTAAAATACCAATATTGGTATTGAGGATCAGACAAAGTCCAGGCATCATCCCAAAGCAATGCGCCGCCATTTCTGGGTGCCGCATCCAGGCATACGGCCCTTCTTGGACGAGAAACACACCCCGCTCGGAGCGGCGAAGGGTCTGCTTGGCCCAGAGGAGTAAGGCCACCCCCAATCCCAGCCATAGCAGCCCCCACAGGGCCCCCAGGAGAAAATAGTTGGTGTTAAGAACGGCATGTTCCATCACCGCCCCAGCCACAAGGACCCCATAGCCTGCACGTAAAGGACTGCGTTGGCCCATGTATACCCCTCCTTTTGTCGTGGACGTGGACACCGAATCCTCAGCGCGTCAGTTGCCGATAGCGGATCCGCCGCGGGACGAGCAAGTCCTGGCCGGTGCGGCGTTTGTAGTCTTTTTCGTACTCCGAGTAATTGCCTTCGAACCACACGGCCCGGCTGTCTCCCTCGAAGGCCAGGATATGCGTAGCCACGCGGTCCAGAAACCAGCGGTCATGGGAGATAATGAGGGCACAGCCGGCATAGTGATCCAAGGCGTCTTCCAGGGCACGCAAGGTGTTGACGTCAAGGTCGTTGGTGGGCTCGTCCAGGAGAAGGACATTGGCCTCCCGCTGGAGCATGCGGGCGAGGTAGAGCCGGTTGCGCTCACCTCCCGAAAGACTGCCCACTGCCTTCTGCTGCTCGGCACCACTAAAGCCGAACTTGGCGACGTACGCGCGGGAATTCACCTCCCGGCCGCCGAGGTTCAGGGTATCGGCGCCACCGCAGACGGCCTCCCAGACGCTCTGCTGGGGGTCAAGTCCCGCCCGCTCTTGGTCCACATAGGCAAGGCGTACCGTAGGCCCGAGGCGAATTTCGCCACGGTCCGGCGCTTCCTGGCCGGTAATCATCCGAAAAAGAGTCGTCTTTCCGGCACCATTGGGGCCAATAATCCCCACAATGGCCCCCGGAGGGACGGTAAAGCTCAGGCCTTCCACGAGGACCCGATCCCCGAAGGCCTTGGTCACCTCTCGGGCCTCGATGACCACATCCCCAAGACGGGGGCCTGGGGGAATGAAAATCTCAAGCTCCCGGAGGCGTTCCCGGGTCTCTTGCGAAAGGAGCTGCTCATAGGCCGTGATGCGGGCTTTGCCTTTGGCCTGGCGGCCTTTGGGCGTCATGCGGATCCATTCGAGTTCGTGCTGGAGGGTGCGGCGCCGGGCCGTCAGCTCTTTTTCTTCTTGGGCCAAGCGCTGTTCCTTTTGCTCCAGCCAGGACGAGTAATTCCCTTTCCAGGGGATGCCCATGCCCCGATCGAGCTCCAAGATCCAGCCAGCTACGTTGTCGAGAAAATAGCGATCATGCGTCACGGCGATCACCGTGCCGGGATAGGTCTGCAGATGGTGTTCCAACCAGCTGACGGTCTCGGCATCCAAGTGATTGGTGGGCTCATCGAGGAGCAGGATATCGGGCCGCTGCAGGAGCAGGCGGCAGAGGGCCACTCGCCGCTTCTCCCCACCCGAAAGGACCGCCACTGGCGTCTCGGGTTCCGGACAGCGCAGGGCCTCCATGGCCATGGTCAGTTTGGAATCCAAGTCCCACGCATCTCGGGCATCGAGCTGTTCCTGTACCGCAGCCTGGCGGGCCATGAGGGCATCGAAATCCGCATCAGGCTCGGCAAAGGCTGCATTGATGGCCTCGAACTCCGCGAGCAAGGCTACGGTCTCGGCAACGGCCTCTTCCACGACGTGGCGTACGGTCTTTTGTGGGTCGAGGTTCGGCTCTTGCTCCAGATAGCCCAGACTATACCCCGGGGCACGGACAATTTCCCCCTGAAAGTTGGTGTCCACCCCGGCCATGATACGCAGGAGCGAGCTCTTCCCTGAGCCGTTGAGTCCAAGCACGCCAATCTTTGCACCGTAAAAAAACGACAGAGATATATCCTTGAGGACCGCTTTCTTGTCGTAAAACTTCGAGACCCGAATCATGGAATAAATAATCTTGTTGGGCTCATCTGCCATATATTGCTCCTTATAGAGTACCAAACCCAGGAATTTTGAGGCGCGATTCTATCCATTGAAGGAATTTACTCGCTACGGTGACCATAATGAGATAGTAAAGACCAGCGACAAAAAAGACCTCGCTGAAGCGAAAGCTTTCGCTGGCAATGATTTTAGCTTGGCCAGTGAGCTCAAAACAGGTCACCACGTAGGCAAGGGACGAATACTTGATGAGATAGATGAGTTCATTACCACAGCCCGGCAAGGCCTTGCGGACAGCCTGCGGGATGACGATCCACACCACGGCCTTCCAAGGAGAAAAGCCGAGGGCCTGCGCAGCCAAAAGTTGCCCCCGCCGCACAGCTCGAAGCCCTCCGCGCACATACTCGGAATGGTAGGCCGCGGAACATAGGGTAAAGCCGATGACCGCCGCGGCATAAGGGCTGAGGGTAATGCCGAGCCCAGGCAAGCCGAAATAAAGGATAACGAGCTGAATGACCAAGGGAGTGCCACGAAAGATGGCGGCATAGGCCCCCGCCAGGCGCCCCCACAGCGCACCGCCATAGACCCGCAGGCTGCCAACCACGATGCCGCCCGCCAGCCCGAACAGCGACGAGGGCACAATAAGAGCCAAGGTGACCAGCAATCCGTCGTTGAGGGCTGGGATGAGGCGATGGAGGAAGAATTCCACCTCCTCAGCCGGCATCCAGGACATTAAATGCCCCCTTCCAATTGAGAACAAAAATCCAATGTGCGGGTAGCTGCCCCTGGAGTGAGTAAGGCGGCAGGGGGCCCCTGCTCGATAATCCGCCCGTTTTCCATAAAGAGCACTTCATCGGCCACAGCCCGAGCAAAACCCATCTGGTGGGTGGCCATGACCATGGTCATCCCCCCTTGGGCCAGGGCGCGGATGACGGCAAGGACCTCGCTCACCAATTCTGGGTCCAAGGCCGAAGTCGGTTCATCGAGAAGCATGACCTTGGGGTCCATGGCCAAGGCACGGGCAATGGAGACCCGCTGCTTTTGGCCGCCGGAGAGCTCCGCAGGGTAGAGCGTTGCCTTGTCCGCAAGGCCGACACGCTCCAGTTCTGCCATGGCCCGCTCCAGGGCCTGGCGGCGTGACCATCCCCGGACTTTGCGCAGCGCAATGGCCACGTTGTCCACCGCCGTCAGATGGTCAAAGAGATTGAAATCCTGAAAAATCATTCCCACCTGCTGGCGGAAGGCACACAAGGCCTTGGTATTGCGTGGGTCAATGGTCTGCCCCTCGAGTTCGATGAACCCCGTCTCGGGGAAGATGAGGTAATTCATGCACTGCAAAAGGGTACTTTTGCCCCCACCGGAAGGCCCAATGAGGACCTTCGTCTGCCCCTTGAACAGTTCGAGATGGATGGCATCGAGGATGCGTCGCCCGCCAAGGCGCTTGGAGATGCCCACCACCCGCATAAGCGGTCTCTTCACGCTGTTTCTCCGTATCCTTTGATGCGCACCCGCCGCTCCACGAGGCGCAACACCCCCACCCCTGCCCAGGTCAACCCAAAGTACATGGCTGCGGCCAGCAGGTAGAGGGGCAAATGCTGGTAGGTGCGGGTGGCTACAAAATGGGTCCGAGCCATGATCTCGCTCGTCCCCAGCACAAAGGCCAAGGCCGAATCCTTCAGGAGGATGGAGTACTCGTTGGACCAGCCGGGAATGGATAGGCGCAAGGCCTGGGGCAGGATGATGCTCCAAACGGCCTGCGCGCGGGACATACCAAGGGCGAGGGCGGCCTTGAACTGTCCTTGGGGCAGGGCGAGGATCGCTCCGCGAACGATCTGCGATTGGTAGGCGCCGCTGGTCATGCCGAGGACAAGGACTGTGGCCGTCATCGCCGAGAGGTTGAGGCCGATCCAAGCAAACAGCCCAAAATAAAACAGGAATAAGAGGACTAAAATGGGAATGCCACGGAAGAACCACACATACAAGTCCGCCATGCGCCGGACACTCCCTGTACCGTAGGTCTGGGCCACGGCCAGGGGAACACCAATACCCAAGCCGAGGAACATCGCCCCCACCACGGCGACGACGGTAATACCAGCGCCCTCGAGGATAAAAGGCGCCGCCTCCCAAAGTACGGTTAGAATTTCCTGCATGCGATCCGCAAAAAACGGGAAGACCAGGGTCTTCCCGTTGGTTAGTGGCAATGGCTCAGTTGTTTATTGATTGAGATGCTTGGCAATCAGTTCTTCCCAATACGGGTCTGCCTTGAGGAGCGCAAAGCCCTGGTTGATCTTCGCCAAGAGTTCCTGGTCTTCCTTGCGCACGGCAACGCCAAATTCTTCCACCTCGCCAAAGGTACCTAGGATCTTTACCGGTTTTTTGCGCTCTGCATCCCGGGCCGGGGGATAATTCATGGCCGCCACATCGATGCGCCCATGAACAAGGTCCTCAATGGCCATGGGCGAGGAGTCATAGAGCTTGATGGTAAACTTCCAGCCCTCTTTAGTCTTGGCATCGGCCATCCATTTGGCCTCGGAGGTCCCTGCCTGCATGCCCACGGTAAGCGGTTTGGCATAGATTTCGTTGATGGTAAGCGGCGAGTCCTTTTTCACCACAAAGACGTTTTTGACCTCCCAGTACGGCGCACTGAAGGCCACTTTCTGGGCCCGTTCTGCGGTAATCGTCATTCCGGAGCAGATGAGATCAATCTTTTTGGCCAGCAAATTGGGAATGATACCATCCCAATCCACGGGGACATGCTTCACTTGGAAGCCCATCTTCTTGGCAATCCAGTCCAAGGCGTCGACGTCAAAACCACTGGGTTTGCCGTTTTTATCCACATAGGCAAAGGGCGGATAGTTGGCATCAATCCCATTGACGTACACCTTGTCCGCTGCGCCCACCGGGGCCGCGACAAAGAACAGGGCCAGGAACAACCACACGAGACGATGCATAGGACCTTCCTTGGGTTTGGAGTTGGACAAGCAGTTCCGCACACCACCTCCTGCTCGCGCAGGCATTATTCCCGAAACGAAGTGGACTTCGCCCTATACGGTGCCAGACACAAAGGCAACCCGCGAGGGGACCGCCTCCTTGCCATCGGCCGCCAAGAAGTTCTCAGCCTCCTCACGCCTTGACCGAAGGACGGGCATTCTTTAGGCAACCCCGAACGTTATGCCGTCCGCCTTTTGGGAGTGGCTTCACCATCAACTGTGCATAAGGAGAGGTGCTATGCTGCAACGAGCGTTTTTCGTCGTCGTCCTTATGGTGGCCCTGGGGAGTCAGGCGCTGGCGAAGGAAATCGTCTTTGCCGTGGACGCCACCTACCCTCCCATGGAGATGCTCGACGCCAACAAGCAGATTGTTGGTTTTGGCCCAGATATCGTGCGGGCCATCGGCAAGGCGGCCGGGTTTACCCCCGTCCTCAAGAACACGGCGTGGGACGGCATTTTTGCGGGTCTAGCTGCTGGCAAGTACGATGCCGTGGCCTCATCAGTCTCCATCACCGAAGAACGCAAGCAGACCATGGACTTTAGCGAACCCTACTTCGAGGTCCAACAAGGTGTTGTCACCGCCAAAGAGGCCAAAATTACCTCGGTGAAGGACCTTGCAGGTAAAACTATTGCCTCGCAAATGGGGACTACGGGATACTTCGTGGCGAAAAAGATCGAAGGCGTTAAAGCCAAGTCCTATGACGAAATCGGCTTAGCTATGGAAGACCTCTACAATGGCCGACTCGATGCCGTCATTGCAGATAGCCCAGTAGCCTCTGATTATGCCTTGCAGCATCCACAATACTCCAAAAAACTGAAACTTGCCTTTACCATTGCCTCCGATACGCCTGAATACTTGGGTATCGCTGTCAACAAAGGCAATGCCGAAGTGCTCAAACTCATCAATGAAGGGCTGAAGAAGATCAAAGCAAACGGTGAGTACGACGCTATCTACGCCAAATGGTTTCAGAAGAAGTAATGTCCTGCGGGGGGCTATGCCCCCCGAGGTTTCCTCCAGCCAGGAACTCGCTCTTTACCCATGAGTCCCCAACGCCAGTCCCCCACCGTGAAAATTGACATTGGCGATGGCGCCGCCATCCCTTCCAAAAAGGACCGGGGCCTGTTTACGGCCTGGTGGGTGGCCTTTGTGGGTGCCATCGTCATCCTTGGTTCCCTATGCCTCTCCTACCCCGACCCATACTGGCGTATTCTCGCCTTTCTGCCCGATGGCATCGTGGTGACGTTTCAAGTCACCCTGCTCTCCATTCTTCTCTCCCTTGCCCTGGGGCTGGTGACCGGTTTGGGGCGCCTGTCCCAAAACCGCGTGTGGAACCTTTTGGCCTCCACCTACGTGGAGGTCATCCGCGGGGTGCCCCTCCTCGTGCAGCTCTTCTACATCTATTATGCCCTGGGGCGTATAGAAGCCTTTAGCAATTTGCCCCCCCTGGCGGCAGCAGTCCTTGCCATGGGCATCTGCTATGGGGCCTATATGGGCGAAGTCTTTCGCGCTGGCATTGACTCCATCGACAAGGGCCAAGCCGAGGCCGCTCGTTCTCTGGGATTCAATCGCCGGCAAACCATGGCCCTTGTCATCCTTCCCCAAGCGTGGCGCACAATTTTACCGCCGGTAGGCAACGAATTTATTGCTCTGCTCAAAGATAGCTCTTTGGTCTCTATTCTCGCGGTCTCTGATTTACTGCGCCGGGGACGGGAATTTGCCAGCGAATCATTTCTTTATTTTGAGACCTATACTGTGGTGGCCCTCGTCTATTTACTCATCACCCTTGTGTTGTCCAAGGCCGTCAGCCACATGGAGTCGAAACTCAATTATTATGACCGCAGTTGATCCCATTATCCAGATTCACAATGTCTTCAAATATTTTGGAACGCTCCAAGCGTTATCCAATGTTTGTCTCGATGTGCATGCCGGTGAAAAAGTCGTCATTATCGGCCCAAGTGGTTCCGGAAAATCGACCTTGCTGCGGGCTATCAATCGCCTAGAGACCATCGACTCGGGACGGATCATCGTTGATGGCAAAGACGTCCACTCGGGCGAGCATGATATCAATCGCATCCGCCAAGAATTGGGGATGGTCTTTCAGAATTTCAATCTCTTTCCCCACAAGACCGTGCTCGGCAATATCACCATGGCGCCCATCACACTCAAAAAGATGCCTGAGCTTGAGGCCAAAAACCTCGCCATGAGTCTCCTGGAGAAGGTCGGTATCCGCGACAAGGCCGATGTCTATCCGGCCATGCTCTCGGGCGGTCAAAAGCAGCGGGTGGCCATTGCCCGCGCCTTGGCTATGCAGCCGAAGATCATGCTCTTTGATGAGCCCACCTCTGCCCTCGACCCAGAGATGATCGGCGAAGTCCTCGACGTCATGACCCAACTCGCCCGAGAAGGCATGACCATGGTGGTGGTGACCCATGAGATGGGCTTTGCCCGTGAAGTGGCAGACCGCATCGTCTTCATGGACCAAGGCCAGATTATGGAAATAGCTCCGCCAAACGAACTTTTCGCCAATCCCAAGCATCCGCGCACACAAAAATTTTTGAGCCAAATTCTATGATCCACAAAACGCTCTATGCCCCATGGCGAATCCAATACATCCTGGGACCTAAACCCAATAGTTGTGTCTTTTGTCTTCCCGATCACACTGATGAAGACGAAGATCGCTTTGTCCTCTGTCGGGCACAGCATTGTTTTGTTATCATGAATATCTATCCGTACAGTAGCGGCCATATCATGGTCACCCCGTATCGGCATGTGCAGCACATCGTCGATCTCTCCGTGGCAGAACTCCACGAAATGATGGAATACATCCAGATCTCGGCCAAGGTCCTGGAGCAGGCCTTCCGTCCACATGGCATCAATATCGGCGTTAACATCGGCGAGGCGGCAGGTGCTGGTATCCGTGAGCACTTGCACGTCCATCTCGTCCCACGCTGGGTCGGTGACCATTCGTTCATGGCCATCCTTGATGAAGTCTCGGTCATTCCGGAGCATCTACGCTCCACGTATGCCAAGCTGCGTCCTTTGTTTCTCAACCTTCAAGCCACGAGGTGACCTATGCGGTATCTCAAAGTCCTGGGGCTCGTACTCCTGTTTTTTGTCTCCATGCTCTTTGTGGTGCAGAACCACGATGCCCTGATGCAAGAGATTTCCCTCGGCCTTACAGTCTTCGGGATCCACATGCAGATGCCGGCAACGCCCTATTACCTGACGATCCTCACGGCCTTCCTCATTGGCGCGCTCCTCTGCCTAGCCTATTTTTTCCTCGAGCGGCTGCGGCTTTCGGCCCAAGTGCGGGCCCTCAAAAAACAGGTGGCAGAGCTGGAGGCCCAATGCACTTCCTCCCAAGCCTCGAGCCTGGCAGATAGCCCCATTGCCCCGGACGCTGAGTCTGCCGCCTAATTCCCGAGCAGGCGCCTTCGCTGCCTGGCGCCCCGTACGGTCCTTTGGCGCATCATGACCCAGGCGAAACGCACGCCCATGATGGAGCAGTATCTCGGGGTCAAAGCCCAGTACCCGGAGATGCTGCTTTTTTTTCGCATGGGCGACTTTTTCGAGCTCTTTTTCGAAGATGCCGTCATAGCGGCCCGCGAGCTGCAGATCACGCTCACTAGCCGCAACGCCCAGGCCGAAGACCCCATTCCCATGTGCGGCATCCCACACCATGCCCTGGAAGAATACGCCCGCATCCTCTTGGACCGCGGCTATACAATCGCCGTGTGCGACCAGGTGGAGGACCCGCGCCAAGCCAAAGGCCTGGTGCGCCGCGAGGTCACCCGCGTCCTCACCCCGGGCACGGTGGTGGAAGAAGCCGCCTTGGAGGGGAGTGCGGCCAATTACCTGGCGGCATTGCTTGTGGAGGACGACGGGGCGGCAGCAGCATGGGCGGACGTGTCCACCGGTCAATGGAGCGGCATTGCCGCCAAAGACCCCGAAACTGTCCTCATGTGGCTTGCCAAGATAGAGCCTCGGGAAGTCCTTGTCCCCGACGACCGCCAGGGAGGTAGTCTCCCGTCTCTTCTGGAGGTCCGACGAGTTACCCGTTGGCCAGGGGCGCATTTTGACCTTGCTTCAGCCACCGCCCGAATCCTGGCGGCGCAAGAGGTGGCCTCGCTTTTCCCCCTCGACCTTGCGGACAAGCCGCGGCTCACCCGCTGCTGTGGGGCGCTTTTGGCCTATCTCGAGATGACCCAGCGCTGTCCGGCAACCCATCTGCGCCCCTTTTCGCCGATAGACATCAAAGATGGCCTGCTCATCGATGACATCACCACCCGCAACCTAGAACTCTTCCGCACCCTCGATGGCCGCAAAGGCCGCGGGACCCTCTGGTACCTCCTCGATGCCACCCGCACACCCATGGGGGCCCGCCTTCTTGCAGCCCGGCTGCGCCAGCCCTGGCGCGAACTCCGCCCTATCCAAAGGAGCCACGCGGCAGTTAGGTTCCTCGTGGAGCAAGAAGATGCCCGGCGGCGCCTACGCCAACTCCTCGATGGGGTGGCGGACCTGGAGCGGCTCACCACGCGCGTCGTTTTAGGGCGCGCCACCCCCCGTGACTTGGCGGCACTGCGCTCCTCCCTCACCCACCTGCCGCCGTTGCGCACCTGGTTCACCCACTCTCCCCAACTGCCCGAGGCGCTCGCCACCATCGTGGCCGCCTGGGATGACCTTGACGAACTCGCTTCCCTGCTCGTGCAAGCCTTGGCGGAAAATCCACCAAGCGTCAGCACCGAGGGCGGCATCTTCCGCCGAGGATTCGACGCCCCATTGGATGAGCTCCTGGAACTTGCTGAACATGGCGAAGAGGCCATGCGCCGCCTCCTGGAGACAGAACAGACGCGCTGCAACCTGCCCAAGCTCAAACTGGGGTATAATCGGGTTTTCGGCTACTACTTTGAGCTCTCCCGGGCCCAGGCCGAGGGAGCGCCACCGCATTTTATCCGCCGCCAGACCCTGGCCGGGGCGGAACGCTACGTCACCGAAGAGCTCAAGGCCTTGGAAGAGCGCATCCTCGGCGCCGCCGAGGCGCGCACCAGCCGCGAATACACCCTTTTTGTGGAATTGCGCAGCACTGTGGCCGGGTTCCACCACCGACTCATGGCCCAGGCGGTTCGCCTGGCAGAGCTCGATGTCTACCAGTCCCTCGCCGAGACCGCGGCCCGCCATGGCTGGTGCCAGCCCGAAATGCACGAGGGGATGGACATTGTACTAAAGGAGAGCCGCCACCCCGTGGTCGAGATGGCTGTGGGGCGTGGGCGTTATATCCCCAGTGATATCGCCCTCGAAGAACCCACGCGCATGCTCCTACTCACCGGCCCCAACATGGCCGGCAAATCCACCATCCTGCGGCAGACCGCCCTGGCCTGCATCCTGGCCCACATGGGGAGCTTTGTCCCGGCCAGTGCGGCCCGCATCGGCCTGTGCGATCGGGTCTTTTCCCGCGTGGGAGCCTCTGACAATCTCGCTGCCGGCCACTCCACTTTCATGGTAGAAATGATCGAGACGGCCCGCATCCTGCGCCAAGCCACCCGCCGCTCCCTCATTATCCTCGATGAGATTGGCCGCGGCACCAGCACCTATGACGGCATGGCCCTCGCTTTTGCCGTGGCCGAAGACTTGGCCCAACGCCACGGGGGAATCCGCACCCTGTTCGCCACCCACTACCCCGAGCTCACCGCCTTGGAAGCCATCTTGCCCAGGATACGCAACTGCACTATGGCCATCAAAGAATGGCGCGGGGAGATCGTCTTTTTGCATCGCCTTGTCCCTGGGCCTTCGGATCGCAGCTATGGCATCGAGGTGGCGCGACTTGCCGGGGTGCCGCCGGCCGTCATCCGCCGAGCGCAAGAGGTCCTGCGTACCTTGGAGCAGCAGGACACGAAAAAGGCCGCGGCCCGCCGTTTCTCCCAAGCCTCGCTGCCGGTCCACCCTCCTGCCCTGCGGCACCCTATCCTGGAGGAACTGATGGACCTTCCCCTTGAGGGACTCTCTCCAGAGATGGCCTTTGCCCTGATCCTGCGTTGGAAAAAGCTCCTCGAGGAAAGACCATGAGAATGCCCGCACTCTTCGTGGCCATAAGCGTATGCCTCGTGCTCGGCTGCGGCAAAAAAGAATGGCCCAAACCCATCGCCCAGGAGGAACAGGTCTTCGTGGATGGGCTTGAGGCGCAACGGATGGGGGATTGTCTCCTCGTGGCAGTCAAAGTGGGCGGAAACCTCGCCAACGTGGAGTTCTTTCGCCTGGAGCTGGAAAATGACGGCTGCCCCACCTGCCCGTTCCAACCTACCCTGGTGCGTCAAATCTCCCCCTTTGACTCGGGGTTACGCCGCCAGGAGAACAGCTACTTGCTGCACCTCTGCGGCCTTGCCCTTGGCGCCCAGGTGCGCCTGCGTGTCGGGGTGGATAATACCTTTGCCACCCTCCCTCCAGCACTGTCCACAGTTATTTCTGTAGGACCATAGAAAAGGAGCATTCCATGAACCACTTTTACTACATTCATGGCGTCCTGAATGCCGAAGGGACGATTGTCGCCGAACTTGCCCTTCAATACGGAACACCATTATATATTTACTCTGCCAAGACATTGATACAACATTATGATGCTGTAGATAACGCATTTGCAGGAGTACCTCATATTACCTGCTACTCCGTCAAGGCAAATTCTAATATAGCTCTCCTGCATCTCCTTGCTCGGCGCGGAGCTGGTGCAGATATCGTTTCTGGAGGTGAACTCTTCCGTGCCTTACGTGCGGGAATTCCAGCAGAGCGCATTGTTTTTTCTGGCGTTGGGAAAACCTCTAAGGAAATCCGTGAAGCCCTTCATGCCGGCATCCTTATGTTTAATGTTGAATCCCTCATGGAGCTTGAGCGTATCAGTGAAGTCGCCCAGCAACTCAAAACCACAGCCCGGGTAAGTCTCCGCATTAACCCCGATGTGGACCCCAACACCCATCCCTACATCTCCACCGGTCTGCGCGAAAATAAATTCGGCATCCCCATGGAGGATGCCCTGGAGGCCTACGAGCTGGCGGCCAAGCTCCCAGGCATCGAGGTAGTTGGCATCGACTGTCATATTGGCTCTCAGCTCACCCAACTCGCTCCGCTCCTCGACGCCCTTGAGCGGCTCCTCCACCTCTACCATCAACTCACGGCCAAGGGCTTTGCCATCCGCTACCTCGACATCGGCGGCGGCCTGGGCATCACCTACGACACCGAAGAGCCGCCCCACCCCAAGGAATGGGGAGCAGCCGTGGCCAAGGCCTTGGAAGGGCTGGATATCACCCTCATCACCGAACCCGGGCGGGTCATCGCCGGTAACGCAGGGATCCTTGTCACTGAGGTCCTCTACACGAAACACAACAAGGACAAACTCTTTGTGGTGGTAGATGCCGGCATGAACGATCTCATGCGGCCGACGCTCTATGGTGCCTACCACCGCATCCATGTGGCGACAGAAATTTATAAGCGGCCCATGGTAAAGGCGGATATCGTTGGTCCCATCTGTGAGTCTGGCGATTTTCTCGCCAAAGACCGGGAGATCCCTGTCGTCTTTCCCCGCAATTTCCTCGTGATCTTCTCGGCAGGGGCCTATGGTATGTCCATGTCCTCCCAGTACAACTCCCGCCCTCGGGCCGCAGAAGTCCTGGTCCATGGAGAGTTCCACACCCTCATTCGCCGGCGCGAAACGTACGAGGATTTGATTGCTGCCGAAGAACCATGTCTCGATGAGATGATCCGTGACGATCTGGAGCATATCGAACGCATCTTGCGCTAAGAATCCAAGCAACGTCGCCGAAGAGCGCTGCTGCTATAATGATACTGTCTCAAAAGAATCGCGGGTGACAACGATGCTGTCCCCAAAAAGATTGCTAGTGCTGTAACGATACTGTCTCAAGGAGAAAGGATTATGCACAGGGGGAAAGGACTTCTTGTTAGTGCTTGTATTGTGCTGGTGCTGACGGCGTGTGCCACAACGGGCGGCAAACCTTCGGCCCATCCCCAGTGGCTGAGCCTCAACGCCCGCACCCTCCAACTTTATGATGAGGCTGCCTACGATGCGGCCTTGAGCGCTGCCCAAGAAGCCCTTGCCCTCGCCCGCACCTTCAGCCCACCGGAAAATGCAGACCTCGCCACCAGCCTCCACAACCTCGGTATCGTTCAAGTGGCCCTTGGCCAGTACGACGGGGCAGAGGTGAACCTGCGCGAGGCACTGCGCCTGCGGCAGCAGGTCCTGGGACCAAGCCATGTGGAGACCGCCACGACCATGTCTGCTTTAGGGACCCTCTTTGCCGCCCGGGGCAATGATGCCGCAGCAGAGGACTTTTACCTCAAAGCCGTAGAAATCCGCGAACGAACCGTGGGCGCTGCCCCGGCCGACGTGGCGGAAACGCTTGCCCACCTTGGCGACCTCTACCGCCGCAAGGGGCTCAAGATGGAAGCCGCGGAAATGCTGCGCCGAGCCGTGGCAACCCGTGAACGCGCCCTGGGTGGTCAGGACCGCACCCTGGCCCGCCTTCTTCTTCGCCTCGCCCAGGCGGAACTTGCCGCTGGCCGACAGGAAGAGGCCTTGGTGGCCGCCCGCCGTGCCGAGGACATAACCCGCCCGCTCGATCAGGTCCTCCATGCCCGCGCCCTGACCGCACTCGGTGAGGTCTATCTCGCCCAAGGGCGGGTGAGCGACGCCGAAGGCCCCATCACCCAAAGTGTGGCTGTCCTGCAGGGGCTCGGGCCATCTGCAGCCATCCCCTTGGCCGACGCCCTCATGGGCCAAGGAAATGTACTCCTTGCCCAAAAACGGCCCGCCGAGGCGGCAGTGGCCTTCAAACGCGCTTTAGAGCTGCGGGAGCGCAACCTCCCCGCAGGGCACCCGGATATTGCCGTGGCCGCAGGCGCTGCAGCCCAAGCTGCCTATGCCAATGGTAAATTCCAGGAGGCCATGGAACTTTTTACCGAGGCCCTGGATATCTCCCGCAGGACCTTAGGGCCAGATCATCTCGATACCGCGCAAATCCTCTATAACCTCGGCTTGGTCCATCGCCGGCTGGGCAATCTCGAACGCTCGGAGACAATGCTCTCCCAAGCCCTGGAGGTCCGTAAGCGCCGCCTCGGGGAGCATCATCCCCTCACCCTCCAGGCCATGGAGTCCCTCGCCCGAACCCTAGAGGACCGCGGTGATGCGGCTCGAGCCACGTTCTTGCAGGAACAACTGGAGATGTTGCGCCGTCGGTAACCACCGCTGCAGTCCAGGATTGGGACCCTCGGCCACTCATTAGTGCGGTTCGCTGCTACCGGTGGGCCAACCCTTGGGGTCAGGACTCTGGTTGCCCTTGGTCACTCATTAGTGCGGTTCGCTGCGGTACACCCGAGCCCCCGGGGGAACGTCCTCCACCACCCAGGTATTGCCACCGATGATAGCACCACGACCGATGGTAATGCGGCCAAGGACCGTAGCCCCGGAGTAGATGATGACATCGTCCTCCACGATAGGATGCCGGGGGATGCCCTTCACCAGATGGCCGCGCTCATCTTTCGGAAAACTTTTGGCCCCGAGGGTCACCCCTTGGTAGAGGCGGACATTGTTGCCTAGGATGCTCGTCTCGCCAATGACCACCCCAGTGCCGTGGTCGATGAAAAAGCCCTCGCCGATTTGCGCCCCGGGATGGATGTCGATGCCGGTTTCTGAATGGGCCATTTCGGTGATGATGCGTGGGATGAGCGGGACACCGAGGCGGTAGAGTTCATGGGCAAGGCGCTGGTTGGTGACGGCCCGGATGGATGGATAGCAAAAGATGGTCTCGCCCGGGCTTTTGGCCGCTGGGTCTCCAATGTAGGCCGCCTGTACGTCAGAGGCAAGGAGGTGGCGCACCTTGGGCAGGGTGAGGAGAAAGCGGTCGGCAAGCTCCTCGGCACGCTCCTGGCAGGCATTGGGAGAACAACTTGCCTCGGTGCAGGAGAAACAAAACCCCCGGGCAATCTGCCGGGCGAGCTCCCGCCGCACCTTCTCCAGTTTCGAACCGACAAAATAGGCCATGTTGCGCGGGGTGATAAACGATTCCTTGAAGTATCCCGGGAAGAGGACCGAGCGCAGGCGCTCCACGGTCTCGGTCAGGGCCTCCACCGAGGGCATGGGCGAGCCAAAGGACGGTTGGTGGTAGACGCCGCGGTACGATTCCGGGGCACAGAGCTCCTCCACAACTTGATTGAGAATGGCGCTGCCATTGCGCGGGGTATTCATGGAGTAGAATCCTCGTGAGCAAAGAGCGGCGTGCTAAGATAGCGCTCGCCGGTATCGCAGATGACGGTGACAAGGAGCTTGCCTGCGCAGCGCGGCTCGGCAGCCAGGCGCAAGGTGGCGGCCACATTGGCGCCGGCAGAGATGCCGCACAAAATGCCTTCCTCTCGGGCCAGGCGGCGGGCGGTTGCCATGGCCTCAGCCCCGGAGACGGTTATGATTGCATCAATGAGGGCGCGATCTAGGACCGCAGGGACAAAATTGGCCCCAATGCCCTGAATGGGATGCGGGGCCGCCTGGCCGCGGGAGAGCAGCGGCGATTCTTCAGGCTCCACAGCCACCGCCAGGAGCCCGGGCCGCCGGGACTTGAGCGCCCGGGCAACCCCTGTGATGGTCCCGCCAGTGCCGACCCCGGCCACAAAGACGTCAATGCTGCCCTCGGTATCGGCCCAAATCTCCTCTGCTGTGGTGGCGGCGTGAGCGGCGGGATTGGCCGGGTTGTCGAACTGGCGAGGCATGAAGGCGCCCACCTCCTGCGCCAGGGCCTCGGCACGGCGCACTGCCCCAGCCATGCCTTCTGCCCGCGGGGTGAGGACAAGCTCAGCGCCAAGATGCCGCAGCAAGGCGCGCCGCTCGAGGCTCATGGACTCTGGCATGGTGAGGATGAGGCGATAGCCCCGCACCGCACACACCAAGGCCAGGCCAATGCCGGTATTGCCGCTCGTAGGCTCCACCACCGTGGCGCCTGGCGAGAGCACACCGGCCTCTTCAGCCGCTACGATCATCCCCAGGGCGATGCGGTCTTTGACCGAGCTCAACGGGTTGAAGTTCTCCAATTTCACCGCCACCCGGGCAGGTAGGCCAACGGTGAGGCGGTTCAAATACACCATGGGGGTACGACCAATGAGGTCGAGCATCGTTGAGGCAATGGGCATAGGGCAGCCTCCGGTTCAGGCCATGGCTTGCCACCCGCGGCCTGAGAAGCTAGCGCTTACGCCAATGAACGTTGCCGGTAAAGTCCGAGCCCAAGGAGGAAACTATGTGGCGCGTCCAAGAGCATGACGCCTGTGCCCTCATCGCCTTTGTGGACAAACATGGCCGGCCAAGCCACGCCAATATTGTCAAGACCATCGATGCCCTCAAGAACATGGCCCATCGCTCAGGGGATATCTTCAGTGAGGGCGATGGTTGCGGGGTCCAAACCGATCTGCCCCGCGCCATTTGGAGAGAGCGTCTAGAACGCGCGGGGTTTTTTGCCCATGTGGCCGAAAGCCCCCGCTTCTGTGTGGGGCATTTCTTTGTGCGCAGCCAAGACCCCGAGTCCCTTTGGCCCCATCTTCAGGCGGCCTGGCAAGAAGCCGGCGTGGAGATCGTGACGCGGACTAAAGACGCCATGGATTGCGCGGCCCTTGGCCCCCTTGCCCGCCAGGATGCCCCTTGTTTCTGGCAAATCGCTGGTCTTACCCCCGACGAGGATCCCTCTGCCAGCGACGCCCGGCTCTTTCGTTTGGCCCAACGCCTGGAGAGCGAGGCAGTCCACGTATGCTCTTTGTCCAGGACAACGTGCGTCTATAAACTCCGAGGCACCCCGGATATCCTCCCCCGTGCCTACCCGGACCTGCGCGACCCGCGGGCCAAATCCGCCATCACCCTCGGCCATGGTCGCTACTCTACCAACACCCTCCCCACACCAGAGCGGGCCCAACCCTTTTTCTTTTTGGGCCATAACGGCGAGATCAACACCATCCATGGCCTTCGCCGCTATGCCCAGACCCTCGGGCTCCCCTTGGCCCTCCATGGCAGCGATTCTCAGGACCTCGACCGGATCCTTGCCGGCCTGGTGTATGAACAAGGCCTTGATCTCCTTGTGGCCCTCGAGCTCCTTTTCCCCCCTGTCCCTCACCTTGCCGAGGCCCTCCCCGCTCCTTTGCCCGAGACCTACCGCCTGTTGCGCTGGTTTTTCCCTGTCCCGGCCCAAGGGCCGGCGGCGGTCGTTGCCCGCCAAGGACACCGCTGCGTGGGCAGTGTGGACGCCCTCGGTTTGCGACCCCTGTGGTTTGGCGAGACCGATTATGAGTACTTCCTCTCCTCGGAGAAAGGTGTCGTGGACCTTTTGGACACCATGCACGACCCGCGTCCCCTGGCGCCTGGAGAAAAAATCGCCCTCGAGCTCGTTCCCGGCAGCCATACCCAGGTGCTCGATGTCTGGGCCATTGGCCACCGTGTCGCCCAGGCAGTGGCCAAAAGCCCCCTCGCACAACATCGCCATCGCCTTCAGCGGGGCGCCGCCCATCTCCTCGAGTGGCAGCCCGATGTCCTAGCCTCCTTCCTCCCCTCCCCTCGCCCCCTCGACCCCCCATCCCCCGGCCTGCTGACCGCCTTTGGCTGGACCGCCTATGACCAGCGCATGCGCCGCCATGTAGCAGCCACAGGCCAAGGTCCCATCGGCTCCTTGGGCTATCAGGGACCACTTGCCGCTCTTGACCCGCAGCTTTGCAACCTAGCTGATTTCTTGAAGGAAAGCGTTGCTGTTGTCACCAACCCGGCCATTGACCGCGAACGCGAGGCAGAGCACTTTTCTACGGCCACTATCCTCGGCCCCTCCCCGGCCACCCACCCCACCCCGCTTGGTCTCGAGCTCTCCACCCCCATCCTCCTTGGGGGCCTGCCGGGTTCAGCCCTCAGCGCCGAGGGGTTGGAAACCCTCTGCCATGACCATGGGACGGCATCCCTCGAGCAGGTCCTCCATTGCTTCAGCGACGGAGGCCGGGACCCGAGCCGCGTCACGGTCATCGACGCGACCTTTCTCCCAGACCATGGGCTGCTGCCATGCCTAGAGCGCATTTGGAAGGATGTTGTCTCTGGCATAGAGCGCAATACCCAACTCCTCCTCGTGGACGATAGCCGCAGTTTCCAGGAAGGACGTGTTTTCATCGATCCAGCCCTCGCCGTTGCCTGGATCACCCACCGTGCCTTGAAGTATGGCTGTGCCCTCCCCTCTCTGGTGGTGCGCTCCGGTGCCTTGCGCAATCTCCACGACATCATGGTCGTCCTGGGGTTCGGGGCTGCGGCCGTTAACCCCTACCTCATCTGGCAACAGGCCGAAGCCCAGGCCGAAACCCCCAATGACCTCCACCGCGCCTTGGGCAACACCTTGCGTGCCCTCCAATCCGGGGTGGAAAAGGTCCTCTCCACCATGGGCATCCATGCCATCACGGGCTATAGCCGGATTTTTGCTGCCATTGGACTCAAGGAGGAACTCGCGCAGGTCCTCGCGTGCCCCGCCCATTGTACCCACCCTGACGTGGGCCTGGGCTTGGCCGAACTTGAGGCCATGGCCCGCCGACGGCTCAGCCTCATCCATACGGACGTGGCCCTCCCGGATGTACCCAAACGCAATGTCCGCGCGGCGCGCATCATCCATGCCGTGGCCAACGGCCAGGCCGGCTTCCGCCAAATGGCCGAAGATTTCGCCGCCCTTGATGCCGAACTCCCCATCGGCCTGCGCCACATCCTCGAGCTCGTTCGCCCCCAAGGCGTTACTCCCATCCCCATGAGCCAGGTGGATTTGCGCATTGGGGAGCATCACATGCCGGTGCTCATCTCGGCCATGTCCTTTGGCTCCCAAGGCGAACGTTCCTTCCGTGCCTATGCCGAAGCCGCGGCCCGCTGCGGCATTGTGTGCATGAACGGGGAAGGCGGCGAGATCGAAGACATGCTCGGCCGCTACACGCCTTTCCGTGGCCAGCAGGTGGCCTCGGGGCGCTTTGGTGTCTCCATGGCCTTGCTCAACTCCTCGGCCTTTATCGAGATCAAGATCGGCCAGGGGGCCAAACCGGGCGAAGGCGGCCACTTGCCCGGGGCCAAAGTGACCCCCATGGTGGCCCGGGCGCGCCATTGCCAACCAGGGATTGCCCTCATCTCCCCCTCCAACCACCACGATATCTACTCCATCGAGGACCTCTGCCAGATCATCACCGAGCTGACCACCGCCAACCCAGCAGCACGCATCTCGGTCAAAATTCCGGTTACCCCTGGGGTGGCGACAATTGCTGTCGGTATTGCCAAGGCCGGGGCGCATATCATCACCCTCAGCGGCTACGAAGGAGGAACCGGAGCGGCCCGCGAACACGCCAAAAAGTATGTGGGATTGCCTGGAGAAATCGGGGTGCGCGAGGCCCATGCCGGCTTAGTAGAGGCTGGTCTGCGGGAGAGCGTGGAGTTGTGGGCCGATGGCGGAGTGCGCTCTGCTGCGGATGTCGTCAAACTCCTCTGCCTTGGTGCCAACCGCGTGGGGATAGGGACAGCCGCCCTCATGGCCGTGGGCTGCATTGCCTGCGAGCGCTGCCACCAAGATCGCTGTCCCCGGGGCATCTCCACCCAAATCCAAACCGTGGAGCAAGCCACCCAACGCGGCATCAAGGCCTTTCGGCCGCTCGATACCGAAACGGCCACCGAGCGCCTCACCCGCTTCCTCACGGTCTTAGGCGAAGGTATCCGCGCCATTCTTGCAGATCTCGGCGTGGCCCGAGCCCAAGACATTGTGGGCCGCACGGAATACCTCCGCCAGGTCCATGGCCTGCATCGCCTCCGCCTCGATGACCTGCTCGCCCCTGTGCCCCACCCCAAAACCCTTCACAGTTGTCCGGTCCCCCGTTTGGTGCGCAAGCCGCTCAATGCCCTAACGAAGGTCATGGCAGATACCGTGCGTCTTGGCCTTGAAGGGGACTGCCACCTTGTGCGCTATGCCGAAGAGTATGTCCGCTCCACCGACCGGGCCATTGGTACGGCCCTTGCCGGAGAAATGACCCGTGGCCTCTGCCCTAAAGGCCAGGCTGAGATCGTCCTGACCTCGAGCATCCCGGGCAATGGCTTGTGTGCCTTTGGTGTAAATGGACTCCGGGTGCGGATAGAAGGCGGTGGCCAAGACGGCATTGCCAAAGGGACCTGTGGTGGGGAGGTCGTGATCCTCAAGGGACGGAACATCGTCGGCCAGCGCGTGGACGGATCCGTGGGCAAATCCCTGGCCTATGGGGCCATGGGTGGTTTTATTGCCGTCCAAAATCTCGCTGACTCCCGCGCCTGTGTGCGCCTCTCTGGAGCGGACGTTGTCTTTGGTGCCCGCATCACCGCCCCGGTGGACGATAGCCACGGCCATTTGGCGGTACGCGCCCATCTCAAGGGGTTTGCCTTTGAGTACATGACCGGTGGCCGGGTTGTTTGCCTTGGCGATCCTGGGCCTTGGATCTGCTCTGGCATGACCGGCGGGGTGGTATACCAATGCCTCTACCCAGAGTTCGGCTTTACCGAGGAAAGCATCCGCCGCCGGCTTGCCCGAGGCTCCCAGGTGCTCCTCGAAACGATGGATGAGGCAGATGTGGCGTCCACTAGCGAACTCTTGGCTCGCTACTGTCGGCATCTGCGGGAGTCCTTCCAGGACGACGAAGCCGCAGCCGTGGCCCATCTGGCCCAAGATGCGGCAACGCGGTTCATCAAGATCGTCCCGGCCCTTACCCCGGCCATCCATCCGGAATAGTTCGAAACGGAATGAGTGTAGAAGCCGGCAGCACGAGCACTTCGCATGCCGGCCTTCTTTTCCAGGCAAGACCTCGAAACCCAAGGAGCGAAATATGCCCAAGATCCAAGTCAGTGGTATGAGCTGTTCACATTGCGTGCAATCCGTGACCAAGG
Organism: uncultured Desulfomicrobiaceae bacterium; assembly: GCA_937989665.1. Classification (GTDB taxonomy): domain Bacteria; phylum Desulfobacterota; class Desulfovibrionia; order Desulfovibrionales; family Desulfomicrobiaceae; genus Thermodesulfomicrobium. The sequence goes on from CALKRN010000011.1 coordinate 137,098, forward strand.
CCCTGGCCACGGTCCCAGGCGTTACGGATATTGCCGTATCCCTGGAGCGCAACGAGGCCATCTTCCAGGCCCCAGCAAACCTCGATTGGGAACGGGTACGCGCCGCCATTGAGGCAGCTGGATTTCAAGCCGGAGCCCACCAGCCTTAACCAGGCACCTGGCTTCAACGAGGCCATTTTGCCCAAAAAATGGAGAGGGGACAGGCCCCTCTCCGGAAGGAGAAGGGAGGACGTGGGGGCGCCCCCCTTCGTGGAGGGAAGACTAAGGCGTTTTCCGGCCAGCGATGAGGTCTTGAATCACCGACGGATCGGCCAAGGTAGAGGTATCGCCGAAGTCCTGCATGGAGGTCGAACCCTCTGTGATTTTGCGCAGTACCCGGCGCATGATCTTGCCGCTGCGGGTCTTGGGGAGGCCAAGGGTGAACTGGATGACCTCAGGAGCGGCAAGAGGGCCGATCTCCTTGCGCACGTGGTTGCGCAGCTCTTTGACGAGCTCGGGAGTCTCGTCCACGTCCGCGCGCAGGATGACGTAGGCATAGACAGCCTGGCCTTTGATCTCGTGAGGCACCCCCACCACCGCGGCCTCGGCCACTGCTGGGTGGGAGACAAGGGCGGATTCGATTTCTGCGGTGCCAAGCCGATGGCCCGAGACATTGATGACGTCATCAAGGCGGCCCATGACCCAGAAATAGCCATCCTCATCCACTCGGGCGCCGTCACCGGACTCGTATTTGCCGGGAAAACGCTCGAAGTATTGGCTCTTGAAGCGCTCTGGGGCGCCAAAGACCCCGCGCAACATCCCCGGCCAGGGCTTTTCAATGACCAGATGGCCGCCTTCATTGACGGCCGCAGGCTGGCCTTCGGCCGTCACAATAGCGGCCTTCACTCCTGGCAAGGGCCGGGAAGCCGAACCGGGTTTGAGCGGCGTGGCAAAAGGTAAGGCCGAGATGAGGATGCCGCCGGTCTCGGTCTGCCACCACGTATCGACAATGGGGAGTTTCCCTTTGCCGATGTGCTCGAAATACCACATCCAGGCCTCGGGATTGATGGGCTCGCCCACGCTGCCAAGGACCCGCAGCGAGGAGAGGTCATGCTTCGTGGTCCACTCTGCCCCTTCTCGCATGAGGGCCCGGATGACCGTGGGGGCGGTGTAGAAAGTGGTGGCGTTGAACTTTTCCACCACTTGCCAAAAACGGGCAGGGTTGGGCCAGGAAGGGACCCCTTCGAACATGAGGCTCGTGGCGCCCAAGGCGAGCGGTCCATACACAATATAGGTATGCCCAGTAATCCAGCCCACATCAGCAGTGCACCAATGGATGTCGTCATCGTGGAGGTCAAATACCCACTGGGTGGTATGGGCCGCATAGGTGAGATAACCTCCAGTGGTATGGACCACGCCCTTGGGTTTGCCGGTACTGCCGCTCGTATAGAGGATAAAGAGCATGTCTTCGGCATCCATGGACTCGCAAGGGCAATGGGCAGGCAGGGAGGGGTCGTTCATAAGGTCGGCCCACCAATGGTCACGCCCTGCCACCATGGTGAGGTCAAGACCGGCCCGCGGCACCACCACCGTGGCGGTTACCGAGGGACAGGCCGTCAGGGCCTCGTCCACATTGGCCTTGAGCGGGATCTTGCGCCCACCGCGCAGGACGGCGTCCGCCGTCACCACGACCTTGGCCTCGCAGTCTTGGATGCGCGACTGCAGGCTTGCCGCCGAAAATCCGCCAAAGACAATGGAGTGGGGTGCCCCAATGCGGGCACAAGCGAGCATGGCCACTGCGGCTTCCGGGATCATGGGCATATAGAGCACCACCCGATCCCCGCGCTGCACACCGAGCTTCTTGAGCACATTGGCAAAACGCTCCACTTCCGCCAAAAGCTCACGGTAGGTGATATGGCGCACATCCTCGTCAGGCTCCCCCTGCCAGATCAAGGCCGTCTTGTCGGCCCGGCCGTTGTGGACGTGGCGATCGAGGCAATTGTAGGCAACATTGAGTTTGCCTCCGCGGAACCACTCGACGCGCGGCACCGTGAAATCATAGTCCAGGACCTTGGTCCACGGTTCAAACCAGGTGACAAGCTCCCGGGCCCGGGCTCCCCAATAGCCTTCGGGATCGGCCTCGGCACGACGATAGTGCTCTTCATAGGTCGCCATATCCGGGATATAGGCTCGGGGGCTCTGAAACGGAGGGAATTGCCGTTGCTCGTGGAGCAGACTTTCGATATTGGCTGTCATGATGCAAACTCCTTAACGGTTGCAAGAAACAAGATAACCAGCGTTGCCTGAAGGGGCTACAAGAAAAGATTTGGGCTTTCTCGTCTTTTCTGGTAAATGGCCAAAATTGGCCGTTAACGGAGAACGATGTCTTTGTCATCGGTAAACGGAGTTTTTTAGACGATGAGCGTCACCAACCTCGAAGCCCTTTTTCGCCCCAATTCCTTGGCCATCGTTGGCGCAAGCCGTGACCCAGCTTCAGTGAGCGCCATGCTCATGCAAAACCTCCTCTCGGGGCGTTTTCTTGGTCCCGTGCTCCCGGTCTCTGGTCGCCAAGAGGCCATTTTCGGCATCCTCTCCTATCCCTCCATTGCCTCGCTCCCCCTTACCCCGGACCTCGCCATTGTCTGTTCGCCTGTGGTGGAGGCCCCAGGGATTTTAGATGAGCTTGGCCACGCCGGGGTGCGGGCGGCCATCCTGATGGACCCGGGATACACGGCCCTGGATGCCCGCTTGCGTGCGGATCTCGATGCCCGCATCCTCGAGGTTGTCCGCCGGCACGGCATCCGTGTCCTTGGCCCAGAGAGCATTGGGCTCATTATCCCCAACCTCGGGGTCAACGCCAGCTTGTCGCGGGTTGGGGCTCAAGAAGGCCGGCTCGCCTTTGTCACCCAATCCGATAGCCTCTTTGAGTCGGTCCTTGACTGGGCCAAGGCCAACAACGTGGGGTTTTCCCATTGCATCTCCCTTGGCCGCCAGCTGGACGTCGATTTTAGCTCCGTGCTCGACTACCTTGGCTCGGACCCCGCCACCAAATCCATTCTCCTTTACGTAGAGACCATCCAAGAAGCCCGGCGCTTTATGTCTGCTGCCCGGGCCAGCGCCCGCAACAAGCCCATCCTAGTCATTCGCCCGCGGCGTCTGCCCTGCTCGGTGCGCCAAGTGGCCAGCGGTCTGTCTGAGACCCGCGTGGACCGCATCTATGACGCTGCCTTCCGCCGGGCTGGGATGGTGCGGGTAAGCGACATCGACGCCCTCTTTGAAGGCGCCCGCACCCTCGCCAACTACAAGCCGCTGCGCGGCAGCCACCTGGCCATTGTCACCAATGGCCAGAGCATCGGGCTGCTCGCCTCGGATATCCTCGAGGACGGTGGCGGCACCCTGGCGGCCATTGACGAGGAGATCCAGGCCAAGCTCGAAGACATCCTCGGACCAGAGCGCTGTTCCGATAACCCGGTGACCATGCCGGCCACAGCCCCAGCGTCCGTCTATGCCCAGACGCTGGCCACCCTTTTGCGAAGTAAAGATGTGGGCTGTGTCCTTGTTATCCACGTGCCCTTCCAAGGGGTGGACAGCGAGGCGGTTGCCCGAGCCGTGGTGGATGTAGCCCGTACCACCCGCTGTCTTATCCTTGCGGCGTGGCTTGGCGAGGACACTATGCGCCAGGTAAAGCCGATCTTCGACGAGGCCGGCATCCCGGTCTTTGATCGTCCGGGCAAGGCGGTGCATGCCTACCTCCACATGCTCGCCTACCGCCGCACCCAGCAGATCCTGCTCCAGACCCCAGACTCCCTGCCACCGGACTTTTTTCCGGATACCGAGCGGGCTGAGGCCATCATCACTGCGGCCTTGGCCCAGGGCCGCACGCGGCTCACCGAAGAAGAGGCCCGGGATGTCCTGGAAGCCTATGGCGTGCCCGTTGTGCCAACGCGCATCTGTACCTCCGCTGCCGAGGCCGTGGAGGCGGCCAACGAGATCGGATACCCTGTGGCCCTCAAGATCCGCTCCCCGCAAATCGCGCAGCCCTATGAGTTCGGAGGTGTGGCCCTGGATCTCACTACCCCGGACCTGGTCTTCGAGGCCGCGGCCAACATGGCGGCCCGGGTCCACGCCCAAGTCCCCAACGCCTATATCGAAGGCTTCACGGTTCAGAAGATGGGACGCCGCCATGGAGCGCACGAACTGCTCATCAGTGCCTTTACTGACCCCACCTTTGGGCCAGTCATTGCCTTTGGCCACGGCGGCGTAGCTGCTGCAGTCATCGACGACCAAACCATGACCCTGCCGCCCCTCAACATGAGCCTCGCCCGCGAGCTCATGCGCGGCACCCGCATCTACCGCCTTCTCCAGGGGAGCCCACGCCACCCCGGGGCCGATATCGACGATATTTGCCTTGCCCTCATCCAAGTGAGCCAAATGCTCATTGACCTCCCCCACATACAGGCCCTGGAGATCAACCCCTTATTTGCCGACGACAAAGGTGTCCTGGCCCTCGGGGCGCGCATCTCCATCGCCGAACCCCAGACAACTGGGCCGCAGCGCCTGGCCATCCGCCCCTATCCCCGTGAGCTCGAAGAATGCGTTACCATCAAAGACGGTTCTCGCGTCCTCTTGCGCCCCATCCGGCCTGAAGACGCCCTCGCCCATCTCGAATTTATCCACCGCCTCTCGGAAGAAGACCTGCGCCTGCGCTTCTTTGGCCTCGTCCAGCATTTTGTTCTCGACGATATGCCCAAGTTCACCCAGATTGATTATGACCGCGAGATGGCCTTTATCGCCACCCGAAGCCACGATGGCAAACCGGAAACCTTAGGCGTTGTCCGCACTTCCACCAAACCAGACAACTCGGTTGCGGAATTCGCCATTATCGTACGCTCCGATATGAAAGGAACAGGGCTGGGCTCGCTCCTTTTTGAAAAGATGATCCGCTACTGCAAAAGCCGTGGAACCAAGTATCTTGAAGGCCAAACCTTGCCCCACAACAAGGCAATGATAGGTCTTGCCAAGCGTTTTGGATTTACCATTATGCACAACTACGAAGAAGAGACGGTCCTTATGCGGCTGTGTCTCTGGGAATGGGAGCCCAAAGGCTAGTCCTTGAATTTCCGTCTTTGACGAACCCCTTCTTCGTTTGCTAATTTGTATCTTTGTCGCATCGATATGTTCACCGCCAACGGCCAATGCCTTCAACAAAAGCAGCGCCGCATGCGGGTCTCGTCCAAAGTACGGCCGGAGGCGTTGGCCGCCCGGCATAAAAGCACTGCTACGCTTCGCCGCGCAAAGAAGCGTCGAATGCACAATCTCCCGCTGCGGCCTTGGAGAATGCGCGTGATGGCGGATGTGGACCTTCAAGGAGAAGCTATGAACGAAACAGCAACAGTGACGATAGACGGCCAGACCATTGAACTGCCCATTATTCGCGGCACAGAAGGCGAGGTGGCGATTGACATCACTTGCCTACGTTCCCGACTGGGCGTCATCACTTTGGACCCAGGATTCGCCAATACCGGCGCCTGCCAAAGCACCATTACTTTTGTCGATGGGGAACGAGGTATTCTGCGCTACCGCGGCTATCCCATTGAGCAGCTGGCTGAGTATAGCTCCTTTGTGGAGACAGCCATGCTTCTTGTCTTTGGCGACCTCCCCACCAAGGAAGAACGGGCAGAGTTTCGCGCCCTGCTTGGAGAGCAAGCCCTGCTCCACGAAGACCTCCTCCACCATTTCGACGGCTTTCCACCCCATGGCCATCCCATGGCCATCCTCTCGGCGGTCATCAATTCCCTCGGCACCTACTACCCGGATCTTCTCGATATCCGCACCGAAGAAGAATTCCGCCAGGCCGTGGCCAAACTCATCAGCAAGGTGCGCACGATTGCCGCCTTTAGCTACCGCAAGTCGCGGGGGCTGCCCATTATCTATCCCGATCCCCAGCGCTCCTACTGCGAGAACTTTCTCCACATGATGTTCTCCGTCCCCTACCGCGAGCACACCCCCACTCCCGAGGCCCTGCGCGCCCTCTCCCTCTTTCTCTTGGTCCATGCCGACCATGAACAAAACTGCTCATGCTCTACCGTGCGCATGGTGGGCTCAAGCGAAGCCAATCTCTTTGCCTCGGTGTCTGCCGGCATCTCTGCGCTCTGGGGGCGACTCCATGGCGGGGCCAACTCCGCAGTGCTGGCCATGCTCGAGCAGATCCGCGACGGGGATCTCTCGGTGCGCGAGTGCGTGGAGCGGGCCAAGCGCAAGGAATTCCGACTCATGGGCTTTGGGCATCGGGTCTATAAGAACTTTGACCCGCGAGCAAAAATCCTCAAAACAGCGGCAAAACGACTGCTCACTTCCCTCAACGTCCAAGACGAGCTCCTGGAAATTGCGCAGCAGCTCGAAGAAATTGCCCTCTCCGACGACTATTTTATCGAGCGCAAACTCTACCCCAACGTGGATTTCTATTCGGGCATCATCCTGCGGGCGCTGGGGATCCCCACCAACATGTTCCCCGTCATGTTTGCCATTGGCCGCATGCCTGGCTGGATTGCCCATTGGCACGAACAATTCCAAGACCCCAACGCCCGTATCCACCGTCCGCGGCAAATCTATGTGGGGCCTGGGCCACGCGACTATGTCCCTATGCATGCCCGTCGCAAGTAGCAAAGAGGAACCAGCTCAATGTCCGACCTCCACGACCCGCGAGTCCTGCTTGCAGCCGAACGTACCCTCATGGCCTGGAACCGAACGGCCATCTCTCTTATGGCCTTTGGTTTCGCGGTGGAGCGCTTTGGTCTCTTTCTCGAAATCTATGCCCAACATACCCAACAGCCTCTCCAACGCAGCCTCTCCTTTCTCGGCGGCCAGGGATTCATTCTTCTTGGAGTGCTGGTGGCAATCCTCTCCCTTTTCCAGCACAACAAGGTCCTCCAAAGCCTCACCCCAGCGGAAATCCCCCCAGGCTATCACCGGAGTTGGGGCGTATATATCAATGCCATTGTCGCTGGTATGGGTTTGATGTTAAGTCTTTATTTGTTTACGGGATTCGTAATGATAGGGCGCTAGAAGAGCCCCTGGTGGCACCCCACCTTTTTTCCAGAGCGGGCGAGCGGTTGTAATTGCCCTGCTTCAAGGAGGTCACATGCACGATGCCCCTGTGGACATAGAGCTCACCCTGGCACGCTTGGGCGGCGATCGTACCCTACTGGCCAATCTCTTCCGCCTCTATCTCGAGGATACGCCCAAAAAGGCCCAGGCCTTGGCCCAGGCGTGGACGTGTGGAGACGTCCACCAAGTGGAGCGCCTCGCCCATTCCCTTAAAGGCTCGTCTGCCACCGTCGGGGCGGAAGCCTTACGCCAAGCGGCCTATAGTCTTGAGCTTGCGGCCAAGGCTGGGGATCGCCCTGCCATGGAGGCTGCCTACACTCAGGTCGAACGGCTCGTGGCCGCTACGTTGGCCACCATGGAGGCCTTTTGTTCGGCCTCGGCATAGAGCGCTGTCCCTCAACGGTCAGGCCCAAAGGAGATATCCGAGTGCCCCACGAGCGCTCTGGGGTATGCCATCGCGTCTCTGCAAGCCCCACCACCTGATCGTCTGCCTTGCGGGGTGCCAGCGGCCATCTTCGTCCTCTCCATTCCCCAGGCGGCCATCCTCGCGCTCTCCATTCCCCAGGCGGCCATCCTCGGGCTCTCCATTCCCCAAGCGGCCATCCTCGCGCCCTCCGCCTCCCGACAGGCAAGGTCCACCATCTGCCCATCGCTCCCCCACGGCAAAGGAGCAAAGCCCCGACCCCGCCGCGTCGGCTACTGCGCCCGCCACCGTTGGCATCGCTCCCCACGGCAAGAAGCAAAGCCCCCACCGCCCTAGAGGAACCACCTTAAGCCAGAGGACACGCAAACATCCCGTCTTCGTACACCAGCACCTCCCGGCCATCGCGGCAGCGGCCGGTGACGGTTTTAGGTTCCGTGTTCACGAGGTCCCAATGGAGGGCCGACTGGTTAAAGCCCAAGGCTTCGCGCTGCTCGGGTGTAAGGTCGTGGGGGTCGCCAGCGTAGGTATCCCCATAGGAAGCCCCGAGGGCAATATGGCAATTGCCATGTGCCCCACCAAAGTTCTCATCAAAGAGGGTGTTCGCCATAAAGCGATCAATGGGGGAAAAGCGCTTGTCCGTGAGAGAAAACTCGCCAAGACGGCTTGCCCCTTCGTCCATAGCCAGTTGGGAGCGCACAAAACCCTCCCCTTCTTCGGCACGCACCTCCACGCAGCGGCCTGCTTCAAAGCGAAGCGTCACCCGCCGCACGAGATTGCCACTGCGGTACGAAGGTTGGTCGGCATAAAAAACCCCCTCTGTGCCGCGGCAGTCTGGCGAGAGAAAGAGCTCAAAGCTCGGGATGTTGTGGCCCGTGACACCAATCCAACGCCGTTGTTCACCAAGGACAACGGTGAGGTCTGTGGAGGCAGAGCGCACGCGCACTGAGGTGAGCTCCAGGGCATTGAGCCAGTCTTTGATGCGTTGGGCTTGCTGGTAGGTTTCCTTCCAGCGGGCCACAGGGTCCGGGTGGTCTAGGTAGGCGGCCCGGATGATCTGCTCGGTGTACTCGGCCATGGATAGCCCCGCGTCCTGGGCCAGGGCTGGGGTGGGCATGAGGCACAAGGTCCAACCAAAGACTCCCTGGGCCTCACGCGCTTCCATGATGTCGCGCAGATATTTGCGGGTACGGGCCATGGTGGCGATCTTCACAGGGGGAATATCGCGCAAATGGGTGTTGGAGTCTGGAGCCAAAAGGGAAATGAGGCCATCGAGATGCTCGAAGAGTTCCTGGTCCCCAGGGACACGGAACTGGAGGTGAGCTTCATGCGCTTCCTCATAAAAACTGCGCTCCAGGGGGCTTGGCGGCATGAGGCGGACCACGGCGTGCAGCTCGCGCCGCATGAGGGCGCGCTGCACCGCCACCGCCAACTCCATGGCGCCCAGGTCCGTGCGCACAAGGACAATGCCGCCCGAAGTCAAGGGCTCCCGTCGGGCGGCACACATGCCCCACAAGAGGACCTCAGCATAGCGTTCCAGAATCGTGGCATCCATCATCAGTGGTCATCCTTGTCGTTGGAGGAACGTGTTGGGGCAAGATGTTCAGATGGGCCCTCCAGGCCGCGGCCTCTTGCGGGGTGAACACCATGGGCGCCTCCAGGGGGCGGTTGTGGGCAGCGAGCCAGGCCTGGAAAAGGTCGCGGTAGGTCTGGGTGGCCTCAGGTCCTGGGGTGAGGCCCAGGGCCGCAAAGGCCGCGGCAATGGCGGCTGGCGCGCCCTCCACCTCGATGAATTGCCCACAAGGGACGATATCGAGGCAAATGCCCGCCATACCAGCCGGGGTTTCCACCTGCCAGAGGCTTCTGAACTTCTCGTAGCGCCACCCAGGACGAAGGCCGAGGCCATGAAGGATGGCACGCAGGGCCGGGGCGCTGGCCACCACAGTCTCGGCCTCATCCATGCTCTTGACCCCAGCCCGTTCAGGCGCTGGGGCCTTGAAGGTGACAAGCGTCGTCTCGCCCACCTCGCGCAGGCGCAAAAGGCAGCCCGCGGCCTTGAGCCGGCCATCAGGAAAGTCCCACAGCTCGTTGGTCTCAAAGACCCAGGGCTGAAGCTGCCGGCCAAGATGGGCTAGCTGACCCTCCACGGCCCGGAGGTCCTCCACCGCGCATTTGGCCTCCATCTCGCGCTTCACCGCCACACCCCCAGGACCGCGACTGCCAAGACCAAGCGGTAGAGGGCGAACGGCCGCAGGGTCGTACTGCCGACAACGTGAAGAAAAAGCCGCACCGCCAGCCAAGCACTCCCAAAGGCCACAAAAAAACCCATGGCAAAAAGGGGCAAATCATCCAGGGCGAGAAAGTCTCGGCTCTTCCAGAGGTCCCACACCGTGGCCGCCAGCATGACCGGGACCGCAGCAAGGAAGGAGTATTCCGCCGCCACTTTGCGGGATAGCCCGACAATCATGCCGCCCATGATGGTGGCGGCAGCGCGCGAAAACCCTGGCCACAAGGCGAGGCATTGCCACAGGCCCACCAGCAGGGCCTGGCGGGGAGCGACCGCCTCAAGGTCCCAGACCCGCACCCGAGGCGGACGGGCCTCCACAGCGAGCATGGCCAGGGCGCCTGCCGCAAGGGCAAAGGCCACGGATTGCGGATAAAAGAGTGATTTGATGGTGGAGTGGAACATCAGCCCCATACCACATGGCGGCGCGGTGGAGAGGGCCAAGAGGGTCAGCCCCCGGATCCCGGCAAAACGCCGCCGCGAAGGCCGCAACAGGCCCCAGAACACCGGCCAATAGAGGACAATAACGGCCCCAATGGCCCCGAGCTGGATGACGACTTCAAAGGTCTCGGCCTTGGGGCCAGTAAAGCCGAGGAGGTGTCCAGCGAGAATGAGGTGCCCAGTGGACGAGATGGGGAGAAATTCGGTGATCCCTTCCACAAGTCCGAGGATCGCTGCCCAAAGAAGTTCCATAATCTCGCCTCCCAAGGGAGGTCCCTCTACTGGGAGCGCACGAGCGGGTCAACGCGGTGCAGCACGGGACTCTGAGTCGCCAATGCCAAGGCACGCTTGCTTGCCTGTTGCTCCAGAAACGCCGCTTGCATCCCAGTTTTTCTCAGGAAAGGGGGAGCACCCCCAACTTTGTTCAGAATTTGACTTCCATCAAAGGACCTTGTGGCAGAGTCCGCTACGGGGAGAGCCATCGGCACCAACCCTTATCCCCAAGGAGGACGTATGTTCTGCAACCAATGTGAGCAAACGGCCCAAGGCAGTGGATGTACCAAGATCGGCGTATGCGGCAAACAGCCCGATGTTGCTGCCCTGCAAGATTTGACCGTCTTTGCCTGCCAAGGCCTGGCCGAGGCGGCTCAGGCCGCCCGTAGTGCCGGTGTCTCTCTCGGCGATACCGGCCATTTCCTCTACCAAGCCTTGTTTGCCACCCTTACCAATGTGGATTTTGACCCCGAGCGCTTTGGGGCAATCCTCCGCGAAGCCGTGCAACGCCGCGATGCCCTGGCCCAGGCCGCCAAGGCCCAACTCTCGACCCCTGCCGGCACCTTCTCTCCTGCCCAGGACCTCCCTGGTCTGGTGGCCCAAGGCGAGACCCATGGCATCGATTCCTTTGACACCCATCCGGACATGCGCTCCCTCAAACAGACCCTGCTCTACGGCATGAAAGGGATTGCCGCCTATGCCGACCATGCCGCCATCCTCGGCCAGTATGACGATGCCGTCACCGCCTTTCTCGAAAAAGGGCTCCTCGCCCTCCAGCAAGACATGGACATGGAGACGCTTGTGGGCCTGTGCCTCGAGTGCGGTCGCATCAACCTGCGTGCCATGGAGCTCCTCGATGCCGCCAATACCGGCACTTATGGCCATCCCCGGCCAACCCAGGTACCGCTTGGCCACAAGGCGGGCAAGGCCATCCTCGTCTCGGGCCATGACCTCCGCGACCTGGCCATGCTCCTTGAGCAAAGCGCAGGGAAGGGGATTTTCGTCTATACCCACGGGGAGATGCTCCCCTGCCATGGCTATCCAGAGCTCAAGAAGCATCCCCACTTCTACGGCCACTACGGCACGGCCTGGCAGAACCAGCAGAAGGAATTTGCCGCCTTCCCGGGCGCCATCCTTATGACCACCAATTGTATCCAACGACCCGCGTCGAGCTACCAAGAGCACATCTTCACCACTGGCCTCGTGGGCTGGCCTGGAGTCACCCACATCCCCACCAAGCCAGACGGCAGCAAGGATTTTACTCCGGTCATCGAGAAGGCCCTGGCCCTGCCCGGGTTTGCCACGGACGAAGACAAGGGCTCGGTCACCGTGGGCTTTGCCCGCACGGCTGTCCTTGGCGTCGCGGACAAGGTGATTGCGGGCGTCAAGAGCGGGGCCATCCGCCACTTCTTTCTTGTGGCGGGCTGCGACGGCGCCAAGCCCGGAAGAAACTACTACACCGAGTTTGTGGAAAACGTCCCCCAGGACTGTGTTGTCCTCACCCTGGCCTGCGGCAAGTTCCGCTTCTTTGACAAGCAGCTTGGCGATATTGGCGGCATCCCGCGGCTTCTCGACGTTGGCCAATGCAACGACGCCTACTCTGCCATCCAGATCGCCCTCGCCCTGGCCAATGCCTTTGACTGTGCGGTGAATGACCTGCCGCTTTCTTTGGTGCTCTCCTGGTACGAGCAAAAGGCCGTGGCCATCCTGCTTACCCTCCTTGCCCTAGGCATCAAGAACATCCGCCTTGGTCCAAGCCTACCCGCCTTTATCTCGCCTGCTGTTCTCGACACCCTGGTGCAGGCCTTTGCCATCAAGCCCATCACTACCCCGAAGGAAGACCTCAAGGCCATCCTTGGCTAGAGGGCTCCGCCGCTGTCCCGGGACCATCCCCCGGGACAGCGAACGGGTCAGTCTCCAAACATGCTTCTCTTCCCGCAAGATCGCGGTGGAGGATCCGAAGGCATACCCGGTTCCGTCCTTGGTTTTTGGCCCCATAGAGAGCCTCGTCTGCACAGGCCAAAAGGGCCTCTGGTAAAAAACTCCTACACTCCCGGCACACACAGGCGCCTACCGACACCGTGACATACGGGGAGAGCAATGCGGCGCCATGGGGGATCTTGAGGGCCTCAATGACCTGGCACATGCGAAGGGCAACATGGTAGGCTCCCGCACCGTCCGTATCCGGCAGCAAGACCACGAACTCCTCTCCTCCAAAACGAGCCACGAGGTCACAGGGGCGTTTGACGCTGGCAAACAGGGCGCGTGCCACCTGACGCAGGCAGTCGTCGCCTGCCAGGTGGCCGTAGGTGTCGTTATAGGCCTTGAAATGATCGATATCCACGAAAAGGGCGCTTAGCGGCAGCCCATTGCGGCTGGCGTGCGCCCACTGCCGGGCAAGGACTTCCTCGAGGCGCCGGCGGTTGGGGATATTGGTGAGGCCGTCGATATGGGAAAGATCGCGCAGCATGTCGCGGTGGCGCTTGAGCTGGAGGTGGTTATGGACGCGGGCGCGCAATACCGCCGCACTGACCGGTTTGCGGATATAGTCCACGGCCCCGAGCCCCAGCCCCATGGCTTCATCCGCCTCTCCCCATTGGGCCGTGAGAAAGATGACGAGCATGTCGCGGATGAAGCCCTCATGGCGGATCTTCTCGAACAAACTGTACCCATCGGTATCTGGAAGACGGACATCAAGGAGCATCAGGTCCGGCAGGACCCCGGAATGGAGGACCTGAAGGGCCTCGGCGCCCGTGGGGACAGCAACTACGACGTAGGTATCGGCAAGAATACCACGAATGGCATCCCGCGTCAGAGGATCGTCTTCCACAAGGAGAATGCATTGGCGGCCATCGCGGGGACAGGGCATGGCTCATTCCTCCAGTTCTGCGGTATTAGGGCCTCTGCGCGTCTCTTCCTCGCGCAAGGCACGGCGAAGGACTTTCCCAACTAACGTTTTGGGGAGTTCATCCCGGAACTCTATTTGTTTCGGGACCTTATAACTGGCTAGTTTTTGCCGACAAAAAGCAAGAATATCTGCCTTCGTGGCACTATGCCCCTCTTTGAGGACAATATAGGCCTTGATGATCTCTCCACGAGTGGCGTGGGGGACCCCGACGGTGACAGCCTCACGCACTGCGGGATGTTCGTGGAGGACTTCATCGATTTCGCGGGGATACACATTATAGCCGCCGGTAATGATGAGGTCTTTTTTCCGATCGACGATATAAAAATAGCCATCTTCATCCATGGTGGCGATATCACCGGTATAGAGCCAGCCATTGCGCAGCGTACTTGCCGTTTCATCAGGACGTTTCCAATAGCCATGCATGACCTGGGGCCCGCGGATGACAAGCTCGCCGATCTTTCCTGGCGGCAAGGGGATGGTCCCCACTTCCATATCCACGATGACCGCATCGGTATCGGGAAAGGGCACGCCGATACTTCCGGGTTTTCCTCGGCCATGGAGCGGGTTGAGATGGGTGACGGGCGAAGCCTCGGTCAGGCCATAGCCTTCGACAATGTGCGCCCCGGTGAGCTGTTGAAAACGTTCCATGACCGCCACGGGCATGGGCGCTGAGCCAGAGATGCAGTAGCGGATAGACGAAAGGTCATAGCGCTCCAGCTTTTTTTGCTGCAGCATGGCGATGAAGATGGACGGCGCACAAGGGAAGATCGTTGGTTTGGAGTTATGGATGGTTTGAAGGGTTTCTCGAGGATCAAACCGTGGCAGCGGTAAGAGCGTGGCGCCAATGAGGGTGCCAAAATTGACGCAAACCGTCAGGCCGTAGATATGGAAAAAAGGAAGGACTCCCAGCATGACTTCCCCATGATCGCCGACAGCATGGAGAATAGCCCGGCATTGCTGGGCATTGGCACTGAGGTTGGCGTGGGTGAGCATGGCCCCTTTGGGCAGCCCTGTCGTGCCTCCGGTATACTGGAGGAGGGCCATGTCCCGGTGGGGGTTCACGGAGTGGGCTGGGTCTGGGGTTGTGCGCCGCAAGAGCTCCTTCCAGGGGAGCACGCTTTGTCCGTCATAGGGGATGGGGGACACGGGCTGCTGGCGTCGGGTCTTCCACCGGTAGAGGAGATTGAGGGGAAAACCGAGGCAGTCGGCCATGGAGGTGACGATCACCCGAATAAGCCCGGGCAGGCGAGGCCGCAGCGGGGCGATGCGCGTCCACAGGAGGTCGAGGGTAATGAGGGTGGATGCACCGGCGTCCGTGAAATGGTGGAGCAGTTCTTTCTCCATGTAGAGGGGGTTGGTCATGACCACGACAGCCCCCAGCTTGAGGCTCGCCCAATAGGAGATGAGAGCTTGAGGCGAATTGGGCAGCATAATGGCCACACGATCGCCATGACGCACCCCCAGGCTTTTGAGATGAGCGGCCGCGAAGTCCACCAGCATCTTGAATTGGGCATAGGTGGCGGACCAATTGTGGAAACGCACGGCCAAGCGTTTGGGGTACCGCTCGGCAGCCCGCTCCAGGAACGTATAGAGCGGGACGTTGTCATAGCGTAGCCGCGGCGGCACTTGGGGGTCGTAGTGGGCAAGCCAGGGTCGATGAAGACAAGCGTCAAGCATGGCAATGGTCCTTAGGGGGTACGGGAGAGGAGCATGGCCACTTCCATGTGCCAGGTGCCCGGGAACATGTCGAACAGGACAAGGCGATCGAGGACGAAGCCGCGCTCGAGGAGCGGTCGGAGGTCGCGGGCAGAATTGACGACATCGCAGGAGATCCACACGAGGCGCGCAAGGCTCGGGATCGAGGCCAGGGCCAAGGCCAGGCCGCGTGCTCCGATCCGCGGTGGGTCGACGACAGCGGCCTGGGGGGCAAAGGCGCCCACCGCTGCAGGTACCCCGCGGTGGAGGTTTGCCGTAAGCCAACGCACCTGTCCCTGCAGGCCGAGACGATCGGCATTGCTCCGGCCCGCGACCACGCCCTCGGGTTGTCCCTCCACCGCGAGCACCTGGTGCCCCTGCGCCGCAAGCGGCAAAGCAAAGTTCCCTGCCCCGGCAAAGAGGTCCACCACCTGCGGGCAATCTTCTACCCAACTGGCAACGGTCTCGATCAAGGTTGGGTTGAGAAGCTGGTTGGCTTGAAAAAATACCCCTGGAGGAATGAGGACAGTGCCACAAAACGGCAGGGCCAAGGCCAACGTGCCTGGGTCCGTATCGGCGAGGACCGCGCCGTCAAGAGGGCTTGCGGCGAGGGTATGGCGGCCAGGAGCCAGACGTTGGACAGTGGGACGCAGCTGGGCGTTGAGCGAATCGGCGAAGAGGAGACAGCGCGCCAGCGGGACGAGTTCGTGGGACGCCGCCGCGCGAAAATGGGCTTGACCTGCGGCGATTTCCACTTGGGCCCGAAAGCGGTAGCCCCAGGGCTGGGGACTTGGCATGATGGTAAGGCCGTTGCTTATGGCGGATCCACTATAGGGGCCGAGACTGCGCTCGAGGGTGTGGCGGAGCAATTCAGCCTTGAGGCCGAGAGCTGCGTCTGCCTCGAGGATCCCAAAGGCCGAGCCTCCACAGCGGCCCGCCAAGGGGCAGGGATGCGGCCGCCGCAGGGGGGATGGTTCAAGAACCGCCTCTGCCCGGGCCTCCCAATAATCCTGTTTGCGGGCGATGATGCGCGCGCGCACCGTCTCGCCGGGCAAGACCCCTGGCGCAAGGAGCACGGTGGGCCCACCAGCCTGTCGGGCCACACCCCTGCCGCGCCACGCCAGCCGCTCAACCGTGAGAAGGACCGTTTCCGATGGCACGGCCTTTTGTGCGCACGCGCCCACCCTACGCCCCCTCCCCTCGCAGCCCAGTGAGGAGCAGGCGCTGCACAACCTTCGCCACCACGGTTTGAGACACTTGGCTACCGGCAATGGGAGCGAGTTCGCACACATCGAGGCCCACAAGCCGCGGACCTGCCCCCTGCCACAAGGCCCGCCAAAATTCCTGCAACCAGCGGTAGCTCATCCCCCCAGGCTCCGGCGTCCCAGTGCCTGGCACAAGGCACGGATCCATGGCGTCCACATCGAAGGTGATATACAGCGGTCGCCGCCCCACAAAGGCTCGAATCTCCGCCGCCATCGCCTCGGGTGAGCCAAGTTCCCAGGCAAAGCGCGCCCTCCAGGAGTCTTTGGGTAGGCACCGCAGCAGGGCCATCTCCTCAGGACACACGGATCGCAGTCCGAGCTGAAAGGCCCGCACCCCAAGCTCCTGCGCCCGACGCAGGATACAGGCATGGGAGAGCGGGGTACCCTCGTAGCGATCGCGCAGGTCCGCATGGGCATCGAGGTGGAGGACAGTGAGCTCCGGAAAGGCGGCGTGGTACCAGGCCATGAGGGGAAAGGGCACGCTATGGTCGCCACCGATCAAGAACACCAGGTCCTGGCGCGGATCGAGGGATTGGAGGACGTGGGCAATGGCCGCCTGCACTGCCGCCGCTGTTGGCCCGGATACCGGCGGCAGCACGGCAAAATGGGCCAAGTCCGCCAGATCAAGGTCGAGCTCCGGGTCGTAGGATTCGATCTGACAGGAGGCCTCGAGAAAGGCCTGCGGGCCAAGGCTGGCCCCTCCCCCATAACTCACCGCCCCTTCAAAGGGCACAGGGAGGACCGTGACCTGCCGGCCCCGTGAAGGCCCCTGGAGGTCAAAGCATCGCATCCGCAGCGCTCCTCAGTTTTTTGGAGCCCCCACCGCTTGTGGGCAATTCTCGGCTTTCTTCATATCCCACTTCCCCGCTCCTTAACTAATTTTTTGGAGACTCCATAGGCTGTTTGGAGCGCAGCACAATCTCGGCAAATCCAATTTTCTTCAACCGTTCCTTGAATTCTGCCGCACTCTCCACAGTGCCCCGATGGCGCACAACCACCCGATACCACAGTTTCCCCTTACTCTCCCCTTTGGTGGCAAAAGCATCGAGCCCCGCCGCCTTGAGCCGACGCACCATGGCCTCGGCATCGGCGCTGTTGTCGAGGGCCGCCAGCTGGTACTCAAAGAGGGTCTGCGGCTGCGGCACCGCGGCTGCTTCGGTCTTGGACAGGACGGAGGTCTGGTTTTTGGGGGCAGTGGAAGCGTTGGTGGGCCCTTGGGCCTTAGCGGCCAAGGCAGGGCTTGAGGAATTGGCCGACTTGGTGGGGGGTACCTGGGGGCTAGCTGCAGGAAGATGATGGAGTTTTTCAAAGAATTGGAGCTCTTCGGGGCGCAGCACCGTGGCATTGGCCGTGGCATTGTCCTGCGGTGGCAAGGCCTGACGCACGACTTCCTCGACAACACGCTCCGGATGATGCCCTCGACCAACCACCACCCCCAAAATAAACGACCAGGCCATACCCACCACCACCAGCACCGCGAGGGCCACGAGCCCCGGGAGTTTGAGGTGGACGGAAAATCCGCCGCTGGAAGAAGAGGTTGTACTGGGACGTCGTGCGCGCATGCGTTACATCCGCGTCGGGGCATCTACCCCTAACAGGTCAAGGCCTCGCGCCAGGACCCGGCGCACGGCCTCCAGCAGGAGGAGCCGGGCATCCCGCAAGGCAGGTTCTTCCGCGGCCAGGACCGGATGCTCCGTGTAGTAGCGATGGAGCAGGCCCGCCAATTCCATGAGGTAGTAACTCACATGGTGCGGCGACAAAGTGCGGGCAGCGAGCTCCACGGCATCGCCGAAGCCGTCCAAGGCCTTGAGGAGGGCCAGGTCTTCTGGAGTGGCAAGCAACGCCAAAAGCTCAGGAACAGGCTTTTCCGGCAGGCCAATGCCAGCCTCACGGGCCTTGCGCTGCAGAGAGCGGATGCGGGCGTGGGCGTACTGCACGTAGTACACCGGGTTGTCCATGGACTGGCGTTTGACCACCTCGAGGTCAAAATCGAGATGGGCATCGCTTTTGCGCGAGAGAAAGAGAAAACGCGCGGCATCGACGCCCACCTCGGCGCAGACATCGGCCAAGGTCTCAAAGGTGCCAGCTCGGGTGGACATGGCTACCTGCTGCCCCTCGCGCAAGAGGTTGACGAGCTGGACCAGGATGATCTGCAGGCTCTCGGGGTCCTTGCCCAAGGCGGCGATGGCGGCCTTCATGCGGGGCACGTAGCCGTGGTGGTCTGCCCCCCAGATGTCGATCATGAGGTCATAGCCCCGGCCGATCTTGTGGGCATGGTAGGCGATATCAGAGGCAAAATAGGTGAGCGAACCGTCGGACTTACGCAGAACTCGGTCTTTGTCGTCCCCGAAACGGGTGGAGGCAAACCACAAGGCGCCCTCATGTTCATAGGCAAAGCCCTTCGCCTGGAGATCAGCCAAGGTCGCGGCAACGGCGCCAGCCTCCACGAGGCTCTTTTCCGAGAACCACACCTCGTGCTCGGCACGAAAGTGGCGCAGGTCCTGGCGAATGCCCTCGAGGATCTCGTTCATGCCTTCCTGGTAGCAGAAGTCTTGGGCCGTGGCCTCATCCCAGGAGAGCAGTTCCTCTCCTCGTTCACGGTGGATACGGGCCGCGATGTGAGCAATGTAGTCGCCTTGATATCCGTCCTCAGGAAAAGGGAGCTGCCGACCGCAGAGCTGTTGGTAGCGCACCCATACCGAGAGACCAAGAAGCCGCATTTGGCGCCCAGCATCATTGAGGTAGTACTCCGTATGCACCTCGTAGCCGGCAAAACGCAGGATGCGCGCCAGGCTATCGCCCACGGCCGCTCCTCGGCCATGGCCAATGTGGAGGGGACCGGTGGGATTGGCTGACACGTACTCCACCTGGGCCTTTTTGCCCTGGCCGAGGGAGCTTTTCCCAAAACAAGGATCCTCCATGACCCGAGTTATCGTGCCCTGCCAAAAGGCCGGCGAAAGAGTCAGGTTCAAAAACCCCGGACCGGCGACGTCTACGGCCGCGAGGTTCGGGGCATAGTCCGCCACGAGGCGCTCGCGCAGGGCCTCGGCCCGGATGCGCGGATTACCCCCTGCCTCTTGGGGGAGCACCAAGGCCACATTGGTGGCGAGATCGCCGTGCTCCGGGCGCTTCGGCGCCTCCACGGTGGCCTTCTCTGGCCACGTCCAGCCCAGTTCTGCCACAGCTCGACGCAGTGCCGCCTCCACATAGGTACGGGAACGCATCAATTTTCCTCCCATGCCACGATCTGCTCCATGGTGCTCAGGCAAAGCGCACGCACCTCGGGATCATCCACAATCTGGCCCACCATGCGGGCAAGGACACCTTTGGGCCCCACTTCAACAAATGAGCGGATTCCCAAGTCCACCATGGCCCTTATCCCCTGACTCCAGCGCACAGAGGCCATCATTTGTTCGGCCATGGCCGGGGCAATGGCCGCCGCCGTTGCCGCCGGGGCGCCGGTGGCATTGAGCACGACCGGCACCTTGGGGTCACGCCAGGAGAGACGCTGGATCCACCGGGCAAACTCGGCCGCTGCCTCAGCCATAAGCGGGGTATGGAAGGCCCCGGACACGGGGAGGAGAACGGCTCTGCCTTTACGCTCTTTGGCCAAGGCACAGGCAGCCTCCACCGCTTCCTTCTCGCCGCTGAGAACATGCTGCTGCGGTGTATTGTAATTGGCGATGCGCACGAGCTTGCCTGTGGCCTGGGCCGCGGCCTCCACAAGTTCGATCACCGCTGGTTCAGGGAGCTTGAGCACCGCAGCCATGGCCCCCGGGCAGTCCTTGGCCGCTTCATCCATGAGTCGTCCCCGCAAAACGACCGCCTCGAGGACTTCAGAGACAGGCAGCACACCAGCCGCGGCCAAGGCACTCCACTCCCCGAGGCTGTGGCCCGCCATGGCCCTGGGGGAACATTTCTCCTGGCATTTGGCCCACAAGGTTAGATTGACAACGGTAAGCGCTGGCTGCAAGGCGCGGGTGGACGCCATGGCCTGGATATCGTCACCCCAAAAGATCTCTCGCAAAGGCAGGCCAGCGAGTTTCTCGGCCCGCCCCCAAAGCTCCATGGCTTCGGGCCAGGCTTCGGCAAGGTCCCGGCCCATCCCTGGCTCCTGGGAACCCTGGCCAGGGAAAAGCATCGCATGTTCCACGGTATCGTCCTCCTCAATGGCAAAACGTCCGCCCCTGTAGCGAGGCCTGAAGCCCAGGTAAAGCCCATGCCTGTCCCCCTTCCCGAGCTTCTTCATGCCGCCCAACGCCTCGGCCGCACCCTCTTTCCTCACGAAGCCGAAGGTCTGCAGCGCTATCTCGAACTCCTTCTCTCCTGGAGGAGGCGGATCAATCTCGTGGGGGCCACCGACTGGCCCTCGATGCTCACCCTGATCCAAGACTCCTGGCACCTGGCGGACTTGCTCCAGGAGTGGGGACAGCCGGTGGAGCGATCCCTTGACCTCGGCGCCGGCGCAGGGCTGCCAGGTATTCCCTTGCGGCTCTTTTGGAGCGCCGGACATTACCTGCTCGTGGAACCCCGCGCCAAGCGAGCCATTTTTTTACGCCAAGCCGTCGCGGAATTGAATCTCCCCCACACGGCGGTGATGCAAAGCCGCATGGAGGACCTTCCGCTCTCTGCACGTCGAGTCGATTTAGTGGTTGCTCGAGCCTTTCGTCCGCCTGCGGCCCTGCTCAGCGCTGCCCGAGAGGTCCTTGGACCTGGCGGTGCAGTCGTACTTATGACCCGCAAGCTTCCCCCCTTGCCAGAGGACTATGTCCTTCTAGCCCACAAGCGCTACAACGCCCGGGAGGCAACCCAAGGGCTATTTCTCGTGCAATGGCGGGGGGGCGAAGGCAGCGATTTTCGGGAGTAAAAGCCGCGTGGCCACGCGGTCCGCCTCTTCGGCCAAGTCCATGAGCCGCTCGAGGTAGTCGAGGATTTCCATTTTACGGTCTTCGGCGCTGTAGCCGTAGTCTTCTTCGAGCCGTCCCGAGCGAATGTATTCCTCAAGTTCAGCCAAGCATCGTTCGTTGAGCATGCCTGCCTCCTGCTGCGGCTCCTGCCAGAGGAAGCGGCTGACGTCAAAGCCCCCTCATCAGGCCCTGTATGCCACCAGATTTATAACCGCTGTGAACAGAGCCTTCCCTTTGACGTCTCACACCTCCTGGAATACGGGACAAAGAAGCATGTCTTCCCATCGTTCTTTACTTTACTTTACAGATGGACGGGCTTTTTCCCCGCTTGTTGTTCTAAACTAAGGACTTCCCATGTCCCGCAAACTCCCCATTGGCATCCAGAACCTGCGCGAGATCCGCGACGAAGGCTACTATTACGTGGATAAAACCCCTTTTGTGGCAAAGCTCGCTGCGGCTGGAAAATACTATTTCCTCTCCCGGCCCAGGCGCTTTGGTAAAT
>CALKRN010000012.1 GCA_937989665.1 uncultured Desulfomicrobiaceae bacterium
TGCCCGAAAGAGGGGCACGGCATTCCAGATGGACTCGGCAGCGCCCACCAAATGCACGACATCTCCTGCGGCCAGCCGCCAGTCCGCCCCTGGAGAGAGGATATCGGCCCCCTCCCGGTGCACGGCAGCTACCGTCACCCCATAGCGCTGGCGCAGATCGCTTTGCGCCAAGGTTTGCCCATCGAGTGGTGCGCCTGCCTCCACCCGTAAGACCGTGGTCTCCAAGGAGGAACACAGGCCTCCCACAGGACAGGACGCAATGCGTCGAGGACTGCGGAGCGTGGCATAGCCAGCGGCGCGAAATTGATGCTCTAACCGGAGGATGTCGTCCACCGGCATCCCATAGGCCACCAAGACCCGCACCAGGACCTCGATGGCCGTCTCGTACTCCTCCACGACAACGTCGCGAGCGCCGAGGGCAAGAAGCGGTTCCACCTCGGCCACATAGCGGGTGCGCACGATAATGGAGAGGCCGGGATAGAGTTCATGGGCCACGGTCACTGCCCGCTGGACCGCCGCAGGGTCGGAAATCAGCAAAACGAGCGCCCGGGCATGTTCTCCATTCCAATGGGAGAGGACCGCCGGCTGGGTGACATCGCCGTAGGCAATAGGCACTCCCCGCGACCGTTCCCGACGCACGGTCTCTGGATTCATTTCCAAAACAACAAATGGGATGCCCGATTCTTTGGCCACTTGAGCCACGGTCCGTCCACCCACCCCAAAGCCCGCGATGATGAGATGATCGCGCAGCCCAGCCTGGACCTCGCTGCCCCGCTGGGGGGCTTTCCCCCGCAGGCTAGCAAGACGCACTCCCACACGGGGAAGGAGTTGGATCAGCGAGGGCGTAACGGCCATGGAAGCAATGGCCACAGAAAGAAAGATTTGGAACTCATGGGTTTGAAGCAACCCATGCTTGAGGCCTATCCCGGCAAGGACAAAAGAAAACTCACCAATTTGGAAGAGGGCCAAACCTGCCAAAATGGAGGTATGCAAAGGATAGCGTAAACAGAGGCCCGCAATGCAGCCCACGCTGGTCTTCAAGAACAACAAGGCAAGAAGCAGGCCAGCGATAATGACCCAGGCATCGACAAAAAAGACAGGGTCAAAGAGCATGCCCACGGACATGAAAAAGACACTGGTGAACACATCCCGAAAGGGGACAATGGCGTCCACCACAGAGTGGCTTACCTCCGAGTCACTCACCACGAGGCCCGCCAAAAAGGCCCCGAGGGAGAGAGAGAGCCCCAAGTAGCCGGTGGCAAGGGCAACCCCCAAACAGATGGCAAGGGCCGTGAGCAAAAGGAGCTCCCGGCTCCGAACCGAAGCGACCTTCAAGAGGAGCCAGCGCACGGCATAGCGCCCGCCCAAGAGGATGAGCACCGCCACCGCCACGGTTTTGATGCCCACTCCCAAGAGGGCCTGACCAGGGTCCTCGCCCAGGCCAGCGAGCAAAGGCACGGCGAGCATCATGGGGGCAACGGCGATGTCCTGAAAAAGGAGGGTGCCCACGACGATGCGGCCGTGGGGGGCAGCCATCTGGGCCTCATCAGCCAAGCCTTTGAGGACAATGGCGGTGCTGGAGAGGGCCACAAGGAAGCCCACAAACAAGGCCTTGGCCCAGGAGACAGGGATAAACCACAAAAGGGCCTCCACTGCCCCAAGACACAGGCCCACGTAAATCGTCCCACCGACAAAGATGAGCCGGGCAAAGCGGCGCACCTCCTCCAGCGAAAGCTCGAGGCCGATGACAAAAAGGAGCAAGATGACTCCCAGTTCAGCAACGATCGCCACATCCTGGGCATCGGCAATGAGGCCAAACCCATGGGGACCAGCGGCCATCCCCGCAAGGAGCATGGCCACCACCGGTGGCACGCGCAGGCGATGGCCCACAAGGAGAAAGAGACAGGCCAGGGCAAAGAGCCCTGTGGCGTGGATCAAAAAGCCGAGATGTTCCACGCCACAACACTCATGGGCATTTGCCGCCAGTCCAGGGAACGGAATGGCTCACCCATTTGAACCACCCCTCCCCTGGGGCGAACCAAGGAGATTAGGTGAACCGGGCGGCCCGAACAAGGGCCAACACATGGCGATGACCCTCCCATTGGCCAGCCCTCAAAGACCTTTGGCCTCGAACCAGCGAAAAAGCGCGCCGACGATGGCCCAAAAGAGGACAATAATGAGCCACTGCGAGACCCCCAAGGCCTCCGGAAGGCCGATCTTCCCAAAATCGGCCCACGAGAGGACCGTAGCCTTGAGCCAGGGATAGGCCTCGGCAAAGAGGGCAGCGCCCGTCAGCATCCCAGCAATGGCAAACAGGGCGTGCCAGCGGCCTTCGCCCAAGGCCCCCACGGAAGTCCCTGGACAATAGCCCATGATGCCCCAACCTACACCAAACAACCCGCCGCCCAGGAGCACGGCCCCGAGGTTCATGGGTTTGTGGTTGAGGGCAATGACTCCCGCACTGGAGAGGGCCGCCACCCCCACCATCCCCACGGCAATGGCCGAAAGCATAAACTTGAGAATGGTCATATCGCGCAGGAGCATGGCCGCCACCTGCTTTTCAAAACGCAGGACTCTTCCTTTTTGGAGCAAAAAGCCAAAAAGGATGCCCGTCACCAGGCCCAATACATGCTCGATCGTCATGGCTTGTTCCTCCGGTAGATGAAAGCCGCCACTGCAACGCCGGCACCAAAGAACATGGCCAGGGCCACAAAGGCGCTTACCGACAGCTGCATCATGCCGCTTAAACCATGGCCACTGGGACAACCATCGGCCAGGCGCGCCCCAAACATGGCCACCACTCCACCGCCAAAGGCGCCGATGGCTCGTCGTACCACTGAGTCGCCAAAACGATCCCTCCAAATGGGTGGTACGCCCTCAAGCCGAAAGCTCCCATCGAGGCGAGAAGCAAGGAAGGCCCCTATCAAAATGCCCACAACAAACAGAAACTGCCAATCAACCCGAACCTTTTCTTTGGTGAAGTACACATTTTCTGCCACATGCTCGGCAGCAACCTGCTGCTCGATGAGGCCTGCGGCCCGCACAAACGTCGTGGAGGCCCCGAGATAATTCGTTTTTCCCATCCACACCGTCGTAGCATACGCCGAGAGGATGGCCAAAACCCCCACCAAGGCCCCGGCAAGGTAGGGGCTCCAGGGCCGCCCATCCTGATCCTGAGACTGGTATTTCATCATCTTCTCCCTCCGTTTCTGCATGATGCCACTGGGCTCTGTGTACCTCCAAACCCCAAACGCTCTTCTGCTGCCAAGCCGTCGGCAAGTCAGCAGGCATCAAACCGCGCGACACGTTGCCCCAAACGCTCTTCCGCTGCCAAGTCCTCAGCGTGCAGCATCGGCATCCGAGCACGCCCCAAGGGCATTTCCTCCCTTCTGCCGCAAGCTCCTTGGTAAGCAGCACCAAGGCGGATGGCGGCGTCGGTGCAGAACAATCTCCTCCGCCCTCCTTGCCGATGGCGTACTCCCTTGGCACTTTCCGCACTACCGCGGCAAGGGCCGAAGCGATGACAGTCCTCGTAACCTGGAGCGTGACCTCAGGGTGTTGACAAAAATCGCCGCAGCAGGGTCGAGCCATGACGCTTTTGGACACGGCGATCTTCCACCCCAACACTGCGCTCACGGCGTTGCCGCGGCACTCCCTGAGGCCCCCTCTACGCGGGGGTTCTGTCCATCGACGACGACGCAATTGCGCCCCGCGGCCTTGGCGGCATACATGGCGCGGTCTGCCCGACGCACGGCAGCCCAAAAATCCTCCTCTGCCCCCAAGACCGCAGCGCCAATGCTCACCGTACAGCGCACCCCAGCCAATGGGGCTCTCGCCACCTCGTGGCGCAACTTCTCCCCCACTTCACGGGCTTCGGCCTCTCCAACGCCAGCAACTACCACCAAGTATTCTTCGCCACCATAACGGAAGACCATATCCGTGCTTCGCAGACTTTGACGAAGCCGATGGGCCAGAGCGCGGAGCACGGCATCGCCCACATCATGGCCATAGGTATCGTTAACCGTTTTGAAGTGGTCAATATCCACAAAGAGCACAGCTCCTGGTCCCATCTCGCCTTGCATCAAGGCCCGATCGAGAGAGCGCCGATTCCGCAAACCGGTTAATCCATCCGTCAGGGCAAGGTGTTCCAGCTCTTGAAGTTGGACATATTTAGCATAGTGATAGGCCTCAAGGCCCAAGGTCATATCGAGGAGTACAACTTTAGAGAGGGCATCATGTGCGGTGTCGACACAAATTGCTTCACTACAGAGTGGAGTCACGATCTCTTGAATCGTGAGGAGATAATGGCAAAATGCGCCTACATACCATTGCGGTTCCAATCCAACAAGATAGTGGATATATCCAACTTCTAGACGACGCATGGCATAGTCCATATCCCATGGTCCAAGAAGCATAGAAGTAAAATGCTCTGCTTGTTTTTGTTTCAAGCGTTCCAACGTTCCGGGTCGATCCAAGATGCGACGGGTTTTCTCAAAGGCAAGGAGATGGGCATAAAAGGCATCGGCGAGGGCTGGCGGTACGGCCCCCATCTGTTTGTGGATCATCCCCAATACCCGCGCGTCGTCCTCCCCAAAGCGCAAAAACCGCAGCCGTTCCTCCAGATGGGGAGGGTCTAAGCGCAAGTGGAGCGCAATTTGGCGCGCGATATCGGCATGCATAGGGACGCTCCCCTATCAAAGATAGGGGCTTGCTGCAATAACCTCCCCGCTCATAAAAAAGCTGGCCTCTTGACTCCTGCCCCTCCCCTGCGCAGGAAGGGGCCATGCACCTTGGCGACTACCTACGGGCCGCCCCCCTGCCCCATCTCACGACGCTCAAAGCCCTTGGCGTTGGCCTTGGACTCGAGGCCTGGTGTGCCGAAGTCCTGGGCACGAGTTGGCGCCTCCTGTTCTCAGGCCTCATGGGCTGGGTGGTGCTCCTCTGCCAGGCCGATGCCCTGTGCCGCTACCAAGAATACCGCCGACTCCGGGCGCTCCTTGTCCGCTATGGATTCCGCCCCCGCCTCATCACCCCCATGTTGGGGTCCCGTTGCCAACGCGATGCCGCCCTGCTGGCGGCCCGCAAGACAGGCCACCTCGAGGCGGTACGGTCCTTTGTCCAGGCCCACGGCTACCGGGCCTACCACCTCATTCCAGAGAGCATCCGCCGCAACCCCCGCACCTTGCTGTCCCCTGCCTTTTGGCGAGCCACCTTGCTCCCGCGTTGGCCCAAGGCGAGGCATCGGTAACAAACCACCCTTCACCTTGGGCTCTTCCTCCCATGGGGGAGGCGTATGGATGGGGTGCACAATTGCCGAGAGCAGCGCGTAGATCGGTGGTCAGGGAAAGAGGTTGATGGTGAGGTCGACCTTGAAGCAAGCAGAAGGGCAAACCATGACCCCACCATGCCCCTAAGTGGGCATAAGACGACGGTGTCGGTATTGGCAGCAGGTGCGAGTGACTGCCGCCAGAGGAAGGCGCTGGTGCAAGAAGCGCTGCAAGAAGCAGTGGCAGCTCCGATGACGAGATTTCTTGGGGCGGCCGGGGCAAGCGCCCTAAGGAGCTCTGGTTTCAGAGCGTTTGCCGAGCTGGGTGGAAACGACACAAATCAGGCCGAGTGACCCCGCCCTAAGGAGCTCTGGTTTCAGAGCGTTTGCCGAGGCCGCCTTAGCGCTGGGCACTCACCCAGGCGAGGGCTGCAGCGAGATCCAAGGTACCGGTGTAGATGGCTTTCCCGGTTACCGCGCCGACAAGACCGTGAGCGCACAGGGGGTAAAGGCGCTGGATATCTGTCAAGTCCGTCACCCCACCGGCGGCAATGACCGGCAGACGGGTACGAGCGAGCAGTCGCTCATAAGGGGCAGGATCAATGCCTGTCCCGGTGCCGTCACGGGCGATATCCGTATACACGAGAAACGCCGCCCCTGCGGCTTCTAGCCCGGGGAGGACCTCTTCCACGGTACGCCCACTATCCGCCACCCAGCCTTTGGTCTTCAAGCGGCCATCGCGGGCATCAAGAGAGACTCCCACCCGCCCCGGAAAAGCGGCGCAGAGTTCGGCAAATCGTTCTGGTTCCTCCAGGGCCATTGTACCGACAATGAGCCGGGCCACCCCGGCATCAAGATAGGCCTGGGCAATGGAGCGGCTGCGGATTCCACCTCCAAGTTGGACCGGGATGGAAACCGCAGCACACAGCTGGGCAATGCGTGCCTGGTTGCGCGGCTGGCCACTGAAGGCGCCGTCGAGATCCACGACGTGCAGCCAGCGCGCCCCTTGGGCCTCCCAGTGTTTGGCCATGGCCACGGGGTCCTCGCCAAACACCGTAACTGCCTGGGCATCGCCTTGGCGTAGCCGCACACAGCGGCCATCTTTGATGTCAATTGCAGGAAAAAGGATCATCGCACATCCACCTATGACCGAAGGCCCAACGAGCGCAGCCCCTGGGCAATGGCCTCCTGGGCGAGCTCATGCGCCGTGAGCCAACGCCCCCGCCGTTGGGCAAACTTGCCGACCCAAAAGAGATTCTCCACCAAACCACGCTGCTCTTCCTCGTAGTGGAAGCGCTGCACACCGCCTGAGGCAATGTCCACCAGATAGAGGTCAAGGATGATATGCGCTGGCCGCTCCACCCCCCACGAACCGCCAATGCGATCCTCCCAGAAGAGGACAAAAGGCACGAGGATGAAATCCGCCCCAGCGCAGCGGCCGACTTCCTGCCAGTACGCCACGGCACTCATGCGGCGACGATCCACGCGCGCCACGGTGCGCTCCGCACACCCGGCCACCACATCCATGCCCAGCACCGGACGGGTCAGTCGGGCCGTCTCTTGCGCCAGGATCTGGCGAAGGCCTGCACTCTCCTCCTCGCTCAACGAGGGCGGCTGCTGGGGTAAGGCCCCTGCCAAGAGTTCCCAATCGGCGCTCGGCAGCACAGGAGGCGCCACCGCCACCTGAGCGGTTTCCGGCACGGGCGCGACGGGCACCTTGGGGGCACACGCCGCCACCAGGACAAGGAGAAAGACCAACAGGAGTCGCTTCATACGTCCAAACCCCCTTTAGTGCTCAGCACCCCCTCCCGCTCCAGTCGCACCGCCTGGCGCATGGCCAAACCCATGGCCTTGAAAGCAGCCTCCAGCACATGGTGGGCATTGGTCCCGTAGCACAAGGCCACGTGGAGGTTGCACCCCGCCCGCGTGCTCAGGGACTTCCACAATTCTCGCCACAAGTCCGCCTCCTGGCCAGCCACCAGCGGCGGGAGGATCTCCATCCCACGCACGACGAGATGCGGTCGGCCCGAAAAATCCACCACCACCTGCGCCAGGGCCTCATCCATGGGCACGGTGGCCCAACCCACGCGAGCGATTCCCACGCGATCTCCCAGGGCCTGCCGCAGGGCATCACCCAGGGTCAGCCCAACGTCCTCCAGGGTGTGGTGGGCATCGATCTCCAGGTCTCCCTGCGCCGTGAGGGCCAAGTCAAAGCCCGCCCAATGGGCCCAGAGGGTGAGCATATGGTCCGCAAAGGGATACCCCGTGGTGACATGGACCTTCCCTGTCCCATCTACCTCCAATTGGACCTCGATGTGCGTCTCGCCGGTCTGGCGAGCAACACTGGCCTGCCGGCTCATGCTGGTTCCTCCTGCGGCTTCGTCTTTCCAAAGAGATAGGCCACCCAGATACCCATCTCATAGAGCACGAGCAGCGGGGCGGCCATAAGCAGCTGCGACACCACATCGGGGGGGGTCAAGATAGCGGCCACAATAAAGATAATAAGGACGGCATATTTTTGCTTGTGCCGCAGCCACGGACCTGTGACGACCCCCAGCCGCGCGAGGAAGAAAATGACTAACGGCAATTCAAAAATAACTCCAAATGCGATGAGCATCTGGACCGCAAAGCTAAAGTATTCGCTCAACGAAGGCATGGGTTTGACGATATCCGTGGCATAACCGATAAAAAACTGAAAGCCATACGGAAAGACAATAAAATAGCCAAAACATGCCCCGACACAAAAAAATACTGCCGAGAGCAGCGCGATGGGGAGGAGATACTTGCGCTCGGACTCGTAGAGCCCTGGAGCGATAAAGAGCCACATTTGATAGAACACATACGGACTTGCCACAAAAAATCCCGCCAAGGCCGCGGTCTTCATATAGGTAAAAAAGGCCTCGGGGAGAGCGGTATAAATGAGTGTGCCGCCCGTGGGGAGCAGGACATCGAGCAGCGGCCGCATAAGGAGATGGAAGAGGTCCTCAGCAAAGGCGTAGCAGGCCAGGAACCCCACCCCGATGGCCATAAAGCTGCGAATAAGACGCAGCCGCAGCTCATTGAGGTGCTCGGTGAAGGTCATTTCCGCATGCGGATTGGGGCCCTCCTTTGTCCCAGGCGTGTCTTCTTCCTGAGAAGGGGGAGCGGATTCATCCGACGGCGCCACGGCATCCCTGCCTCCTGCGCCCATAGGAAGGTCTTCTTGGGCGGGTGCGCGTAGCTCCTCGCTCATGCCTTCCCCTCCTTGATTTCAGCAGAGCTCGTCCCCTCGGCACTCCCCGATGGGGCTGCGCTCTCCCCTTCGGGTGCTGTCTTTTTTGTCTCAAAAAGCTCCTTGCGGGCAGCCTCCGCCTTGGCCTTTTGTTCGGCAGCCTCAGCCTCCATTTCAATGGTGCGCTTGACGTCAGTGGTAACGCGCCGAAACTCGCCTAACGCCCTACCCAAAGACTTGGCCACATCCGGCAACTTGGACGGGCCGAGCACAATGAGGGCCACAACAAGGATGAGCAACAGCTCGGTGGAGCCAATACCAAACATACCGACCTCCCTATTCCCATTCGATGGTGCTCGGGGGTTTGGAGGAGATGTCATACACAACGCGATTGACGCCCTGCACCTCGTTAATGATGCGGGTGGAGATGCGCGCCAAGATTTCACTGGGCAGGCGTGTCCAATCTGCTGTCATGGCGTCGAGGGAATCCACCACCCGCACGGCCACGACATGCTCATAAGTGCGCTCATCGCCCATGACCCCCACGGTCTTAAGGGGAAGAAGGACGGCAAAGCCCTGCCATACTTTGGTGTACCAGCCTGCGGCGGAGAGCTCGTGCTGGACGATGCGATCTGCTTGGCGGAGGATCTCCAAACGCTCTCGCGTCACCTCGCCAATGATGCGGATGGCCAGACCTGGCCCAGGGAAGGGATGCCGCCAGATAAGCGCATCGGGCAAGCCAAGCTCCTGGGCCACTTTGCGTACCTCGTCTTTGAAGAGTTCGCGCAAAGGCTCCACGAGCTCCAAAGCCATAGTTTCGGGCAGGCCGCCAACGTTATGGTGGCTCTTGATGACTGCGGAAGGCCCTTTGAAACTGACAGACTCGATAACATCCGGATAAAGCGTCCCTTGAGCAAGAAAACGTACGCCATCGATTCTGCGCGCCTCGGCCTCGAAGACCTCGATAAACGTGTGGCCGATGATCTTTCGCTTCTGTTCGGGGTCCTCCACCCCGGCAAGGCGGGAGAGGAAGACCTCCTGTGCCTGAATGCAGTGGAGATTAAGGTCAAAGTGCCGCTGGAGATAACCAATGACCTCCTCACGTTCTCCTGCCCGCAGCAGGCCATTATCCACAAAGATACAATGGAGACGCTTGCCGATGGCCCGCGACAAAAGCACCGCGGCCACCGTGGAATCGATGCCGCCGGAGAGGCCACACACGACCTGGGCATCGCCGATACGCTCCCGCGCCTGACGTATCGTCTCCTCCACAAACGAGGCCATGGACCAGGTGGGGGCAAGATGGGCGACCTCAAAGAGAAAATTGCGCAGCATATCCACACCCCGCTCGGTGTGGGCCACCTCGGGATGGAACTGCACCGCATAGAGGCCTCGCTGTGGACAGGCCATGGCCGCAATCGCCACCGCCGGGGTACTGGCGGTGGCCACAAAGCCCGGCGGGGTGTGGAGCACGGTATCGCCATGGGACATCCACACCGTCAGACGGGGCTCGTCAATGCCCTGCCACAAGGGGATTGGCGCGGCTATGGTGAGTTCGGTGCGCCCATATTCCCGGTCCGTGGACGGTTCGACAGCTCCGCCCAAGAGTTTGGCCATAAGCTGCATACCATAGCAGATGCCAAGTACCGGCACGCCCAGGGCAAACACCATGGGGTCAATGGTGGGGGCATGGGGGACATTCACCGACGCTGGTCCACCAGAAAGGATGATGGCTGCCGGACGCATCGCTGCCAAGACCGGCACGGGCGTGGTGCAAGGGTGGATCTCGGAATAGACCCCGAGCTCCCGCACCCGGCGGGCAATGAGCTGGGTGTACTGAGAACCAAAGTCAACGATAAGGACCTTGTGCTGCTCCATGTCCGCGCTCCGCTAATACGACTCCACCCGATAATTGGGGGCTTCTTTGGTGATGATGACGTCATGCACGTGGCTCTCCCGCAGCCCGGCCGTGGATATCTCCACAAAGCGGGCCTTGGCCTGGAGCGTTGGGATGTCAGGGGCCCCGACATAGCCCATCCCTGAGCGCACCCCCCCTACCAATTGGTCAATGGTGTCCATCACCGAGCCCTTATAGGGCACTCGGCCCACAATACCCTCAGGGACTAGTTTCTTGGAGCCTTCCTGGAAGTAGCGGTCACAGCTGCCTTCCTTCATGGCATCAATGGAACCCATCCCACGGTAAATCTTATACGTCCGGCCTTGGTAGAGGATGGTCTCTCCCGGGCTCTCGTCCGTACCGGCAAACATAGAACCCATCATCACCGTATCGGCCCCGGCCACGAGGGCCTTGACCACGTCCCCGGAGAACTTGATCCCGCCATCGGCGATGCAGCGGCGGCCAAATTCCCGACAGGCCTTGGCACAATCCATAATGGCCGTAATCTGCGGCACCCCCACTCCGGCAACAATACGGGTCGTGCAAATGGACCCAGGGCCGATACCGACTTTGACTGCATCAGCTCCCGCCTCCAGGAGGGCCCGCGCACCTGCAAACGTTGCCACGTTGCCGGCCACAAGTTGGATATCTGGCCAGGCAGCCTTAATGTCCCGCGCCCCCTGGAGGATATTGCGCGAGTGGCCATGGGCCGAGTCCAGGACAAGCACATCCACCCCCGCCTTGATGAGGGCTTCGGCCCGCTCAAGCCCAGCCCGGCCCACTCCAATGGCTGCGCCCACTCGCAACCGACCAAGACTATCCTTGCACGCATTGGGATATTTGCGGATTTTATCGATGTCTTTGATGGTCAAAAGTCCCCGCAATTTGTTGGCTTCGTCCACCACGAGGAGCTTTTCAATGCGGTTTTCATGCAGATGGCGTTTGGCTTCCTCCAAGGAGATGCCCATGGGCACGGTCACCAGGTTCTGGCTCGTCATCACCGCCCGCACCGGAGTGGCAAGATCCGTAACAAAACGCACATCCCGGTTGGTGACGATCCCCACCAGGCGATCCCCCTCCACCACCGGCAAGCCCGAAATGCGGTATTCACGCATCAGTTCGAGGACATGCTCCACCGTGTCATCTGGCCCCACGGTGATGGGGTCAAGGATCATCCCCGACTCCGACTTTTTGACCTTAAGCACCTCCAACGCCTGGCGCTCCACGGGCATATTTTTGTGAATGATACCGATGCCACCGGCGCGCGCCAAAGAGATGGCCATGCGGGACTCGGTCACCGTATCCATAGCAGCGCTCAAAAAGGGAATATTGAGACGGATCTCGTTGGTCAGCCAGGTCCCGAGGTCCACGGCATCCGGGAGGACCTCGGAGTAGTCGGGCACCAAGAGCACATCGTCAAAGGTCAGGGCCTTACCAATTATTTTCTCGTGCATAGACTGCTCGCTTCGTTCACATACCAAGGTATGCCCTGCGGACCTCATCGTTGGCCAACAAGGCGTGGGCTGAATCTTCCAAAGTGATGCGGCCATTTTCCATGACATAGCCGCGATGGGCGATTTTGAGGGCCTGATGGGCGTTTTGCTCCACTAAAAAAACCGTCGTGCCAGCCTTGTTCACCCGTTGGATGATGGCAAAGATCTGCTGGATAACGATGGGGGCAAGCCCCAGGGAAGGCTCATCGAGAAGCAGGAGCCGCGGACGGGCCATGAGGGCGCGAGAAATGGCGAGCATCTGCTGCTCTCCCCCCGACAACGTCCCCCCCAGCTGGCGCCGCCGTTCCGCAAGAATAGGAAAGAGGGTCAGGACATAATCCAAGTCCTCCTGGATCCCCGCCGTATCCGAGCGCAAGAACGCCCCCAGCTCAAGATTCTCCAGGACCGTCATCTCGGGAAAGATGAGCCGCCCTTCCGGCACTTGCGAGATACCAAGGGCCACAACCCGATCCGGCGGCAGGATATGAATGGGCCGACCTTCAAAGAGGATCTCACCCTGGCGCGGGGGGACTACCCCACAGATAGACATCAACGTAGTCGTCTTGCCCGCACCGTTGGCCCCGATGAGGGTGACGATTTCTCCTTTATGAATGGTGAGCGAGACCTCGTGCAAGGCCTGAATATTGCCGTAAAACGTACACACTCGGCGCAGCTCAAGCATGGTCCACCTCTCCAAGATAGGCCTTGATGACCCGAGGGTCGCGGCGCACTTCCTGTGGCGTCCCTTCCGCAATGAGACAGCCATATTCCATGACGTAAATGCGCTCGGAAAGGCTCATGACCATGCTCATGTCGTGCTCGATGAGTAAGATCGCAAGGCCAAACTGATCTCGAATGCGCACCACCAAATCCTTCAACGCCGCCGTCTCTTGGGGGTTCATACCTGCCGCTGGCTCGTCTAGGAGCAACAGGCGTGGCTCCGTGGCCAGGGCGCGGGCAATTTCGAGGCGGCGCTGCTGGCCATAGGGGAGGTTGGCCGCAAGCTCGTTATACCACGGATGCAGGCCCAAAGCCCTAAGCAAGGCGTAGCTGCGCCTCACAATCTCAGCCTCTTCCTGGCGTACCCACCGTGGTCGAAAGATGGCACCGAAAATACCGGCGCGGGTACGGCAGTGGCGGGCGACCATGACGTTTTCAAGGACACTCATGTTGCGAAAAAGCCGGATATTCTGAAACGTGCGGGCCATGCCGAGGGCAGTGA
The DNA here is from genome assembly GCA_937989665.1 of uncultured Desulfomicrobiaceae bacterium. GTDB lineage: Bacteria > Desulfobacterota > Desulfovibrionia > Desulfovibrionales > Desulfomicrobiaceae > Thermodesulfomicrobium. Next base: position 13,090 of record CALKRN010000012.1, read on the forward strand.
CAGCGTTCGGCTTCATGCCATTGAGCCGCACCGGCGTCCCTCCCCGGGGGGTAAAGTACACCTCCCCCTCGCTGGGGGTGTAAATACTCGTGACACAATTGAAAAACGTCGTCTTGCCCGCCCCATTGGGGCCAATGATCGCCACGATCTCCCCTTCGCGCACCGTCACGCTGACATCGCTCAGCGCTCGCAAACCACCGAAATTCATGGATACGGAACGGACATCCAATACCGCTTCCATCTACCGCCCCCCTTCTTCACGTTCCGCGTCTTCCACAGGATACTGCCGGCTCCGTGCCGGGATCATCCCTTGGGGGCGGAACACCATCATCAGGACCATGGCCACGGCAAAAAGGATCATCCGGTATTCAGAGAAGGCGCGGAGATACTCCGGCAGCAACACCAAAAAGGCAGCGCCCAAGATGACCCCCCAGTTGGAGCCCATGCCTCCGAGGACCACAATGGACAGGATGATGGCCGACTCAAAAAAGGTGAAGCTCGCGGGATTGATGAACGTCGTCTTGGCGGCAAAGATGACACCGGCAAACCCAGCCCAGGCTGTGCCCAAACCAAAGGCCATGAGTTTGACGCCAACGCGGTCAATGCCCATGGCCTGGCAGGCCACCTCATCTTCGCGCAGGGCCTGAAGGGCTCGACCGACGCGGGAGTCTTTGAGGCGCTCCGCCACAACCAAGGTCAGCAGGGTCATGGCAAGGACGATGTAGTAAATATAGATATTCGTGCCCGCCACGGAGAGCTCTTGGCCGAACAAGCCGGGACGATCGATATTGGAAATCCCAGAAGGCCCGCCGGTAAACGAGCTCCAGTTCTCCAAAACAAGGCGAACGATCTCGCCAAAACCCAAGGTTACGATGGCCAGGTAGTCGCCGCGCAGCCGCAACACCGGAAAGGCAAGCAGGACTCCCGCCACGGCAGCGAGCGCCCCACCCAGCGGCAACACGGCCCAAAACCCCCAGCCGAGGTAGTGGTTGAGCAAGGCGTAGGCATAAGCGCCAATGGCATAGAACGCCGCATAGCCCAAAAAGAGGAGCCCGGCCACACCCACCACGATGTTGAGACCCACCCCAAGGATGACGTAGAGCAAAAAGGAGATAAAAATATTCGTCTGGTACGTGGACACCAGCCACGGCACGACCACCAGGCCTGCCACCACGCCTCCCCCAACGCTCCAGCGCAGGGTTCGGTTATCCCAGATGCTCCTTTGACGGAAGGAAGATTGGCCCGCGGCAGAGACCATCACCATTTCCCGCCGCGCTAGTGCCCAACGCCACAGCGCAGAGAGAACAAAGGCCCCGATGCCGACGAGGGCAAGATTTCTCCATCGCCATTGGATGATATTTTCTACCGGATTGAAACGAACCCCCACCAAGGGGAAGGTGAGGAGCATAAACCAAAGGCTCACGCCAAAAGATTTCAAGAGTTCTCGTGCTACCATAATTAAACTTTTTCCACTTTAGCCTTGCCCATAATGCCAGACGGCCGGAAGATGAGGAAGATGACGAGCAGCGAAAAGGCAAAGACGTCTTCATAATCACTGGAAATGTATCCTGCCCCAAAACTTTCCGCCAAACCGAGAAACAGGCCACCGAGCATCGCTCCTGGAAGTGAACCGATGCCCCCCAGCACGGCAGCCGTAAATGCCTTGATGCCGGCAATAAAGCCGATGGCGAAGTTCACCATGCCCACGTGAGAAGCGATGAGCACCCCACCGACTGCGGCCAGCGCAGAACCGATGATGAAGGTCACGGAGATGATGCGATCCGCATCGACCCCCAGCAACAGGGCCATTTTCCGGTTTTGGGCAGTGGCACGCATGGCTTTGCCTATTTTCGTATATTTGATGAACACCGTCAGCCCCGCCATGAGCACGGCACTGACGACGACGATGAGAAAATCCGAAGATCCAAAAATATGGGCAATGGGTTCCAGGAAGGCAAACTCAGGAATGAGCGAAGGGAAAGGGACAAAATCCGAAGTCTGCACCAAGATCACATAATTCTGAAGAAAAAGGGACATGCCAATTGCCGAAATGAGCGGGGAGAGCCGCCCTGCCTGACGCAACGGCTTGTAAGCGATTTTTTCAATGGTGTAGCCATAACCGGCGCAATAGAGCATGGCCACCAGGGCAGCGAGTACCAGGATCGCGGGCAAGGGGAAGCCCATAGTCCCGAGAATCCCGGCCACAATGAGCCCGGTGAACGCGCCAATCATGTAGACCTCGCCGTGGGCGAAATTGATGAGCTCAATAATGCCATAGACCATCGTATATCCAATGGCGATGAGGGCATAAATGGAGCCGCGGGTCAACCCGCTCAACGTCAGTTCAAAAAAATACTGCAGATCCATGGGTCGGTTTCCTGAAAGCGAAACATACGGATGCCCAGTGGATATGGGCAAAAGAGAGGGGCGGGAGTACCCCGCCCCCGGCAATACCTACTTGATTTCGACGTACTTGCCGTTTTGGACTTGGTACATGGAGAAGCCAACGCCTTCGGCATCACCACGGGCATCGAACTTGATTTTCCCAACGGGAGTGTCCACAAGGTCTGTGCGCATCACCTTTGCCATGGCGTCAAAATCCAGGCCACCCGCCTTGCTCACCGCATTGACCGCCACCAACATGGCCGCATAGGCCGAGTCGAAGAAGGCACCGGGGTCAGCGCCAAACATGGCCTTGTGGGCAGCAATCGCCTCTTTGTTGAGGGGCAAGTCCGAAACGTCTTTCGGTCCTGAGGCATAAACTCCCTCGGCATCCTTGCCCGCCACCTTGATGAAGGTGTCGTCCTTCACGCCGTCATCGGAGATGAAGTGGATGTCCATCTTTTTCTTCTTGATCTGGGACACCAACTTGGAGGCCTCGGGGTGGTAACCACCAAACATCACCGTATCGGCACCTGCCTGGCGGATCTTCTGCACAACCGCCGAATAATCCACTGCCCCCGGGGTGATCCCCTCAAAAAGGACCACCCGGGCCTTGCCACTTGCCTCGATGAACTTCTTGGCAAATTCCGCGTACCCCTTGCCGTAGTCGCCCTTGTCGTGCAGCACGGCAATCTTCTTCGCCCCAAGCTTCCCCAAGGCAAAATCTACCCCGAGTTTGGCCTGGGCATCGTCCGAGGCAATCGTCCGGAAGAAGGTAGGGTACTGACCACTCTGGGTAAGGTCCGGATTGGTGGCTGAGGGGGAGATGACCATGACTTTGGCTTCAGTGTAGATGGGCAAGGCCGCCTTCGTCGCCCCCGAACAAATATGACCAATGACTACCTTGGCGCCATCAGAAACGAGCTTCGTGGCAACGTTGGTGGCGAACTCCGGTTTGCATTGCTCATCTTGGACAAGGAGTTCAATTTGCTTGCCGCCAATGCCACCCTTGTCGTTGATCTGCTTGGCCACGATCTTGGCCGCATTCACCGTAGGCAAGCCATACGACGCCAAATCTCCGGTATGCGCCCCAGCCACACCAATCTTAATGGTGTCCGCAGAGGCAGCTCCGGCCAGCGCCAGGCACACCGCGATGGCAAAACTCGAAATCTTCCCTTTCATCACGCACCTCCGTGGCGTAGGTTATGAATTCTGCCCCGTACGAGAGCAGGAATACAACTTCGTAATCAAAAACAACTACCATCAGCGGCTTTGTGGTGTCAAAACGTTTTCCGTTCCCAAGGCCGCGAGGTCCTCGCGCGCCTGGGCAGCCAAACGCGCATCACTCCCCGCCACGACAGCTTCAAAATGCCGCCGCGCCGTGTCCGTAGCATTGAGATAGTACGCATGGAGCACCCCTAAATTGTAGTGGGCATGGGGATTATCCGCCTCCACCGCCAGCATGCGGGAAAAGACCTCCACAGCCTCCGGATAGCGCCCCAGTTGGAACAGGCACACGCCCTTTTGGTTGAGGGCCTCCAAATTCTGGGGCTGCTTGGCGAGGACCATGTCCCAAAAACCCATGGAACGCTCCCAGGCCTCCATGCGCATAAAGAGGATTCCCAGCTGCCGCATGGCGTCGAGGTCTTCGGGATTGGCCTGCAAACGCTGCATGAGGGCCGAAACCTCAGCCATACTCCCCATCCCCTCGGACATAGCCGCCCGCTGCTCCTGGACGACAATGGAGGGATGCTCCACGCGGTACGCCAGGGCGGCCAAACCCACGAGGGCAGCCATGGCCAGGGCAAAATACGCCCCACACTCTCTCCCGCTCATGATTGGCGCTCCAGACGTTCAAGACGCCGTTCGAGCCGAGCAATACCCACAGCAATCCACACCACATAGGCTGCCAACGCCATCCAAACAGCAGCGTGCGCTCCCATGACATATTCCATCGTCATATCCTCCTTCGTGAAGGGCTCTCTCTATATCCGCGACTCCTCTCGCAGCAATTGCTGGAGCGCCAGCTGCGAGACTCTACCTTGAAGGTCCACCGCGCGCCACCGCAGGAGCACAATTGCGGCCACCATCAGGCCGATGGCCACACCATACACCCCAAGCGCCACCCACATCTCAGGCTCCATCCCCCCACCCTGTCCCAAAACCACCGGGTGGATGGAACGCCACAGCCGCGCCGACAAAAACACCAACGGGACGTCCACAAAAGCCACAATACCCACCACCGCACACACCACCGGCCCTCGCGCTCCGAAGTCCGCAGCCCGCAGGGCCAAATAGCCGGCGTACACAAACCACAGCACGAGGGTGGTCGTCAGGCGCGGATCCCAAGTCCACCAGGTATTCCACGCTGCCTTGCCCCAGAGTGCCCCGGTCACCAAGGCAAGCCCGGCCAAAAGGACCCCGACCTCGGCAAGGACCCCGGCCACGGCATGACTTCGAAGACTTTTTCGCCACAACACCCCAATACTGGCCACAAAGACCCCGAAAAAGCACACAAAGGCCCACCACGCCAAGGGGACGTGGAGATAAAAGATCTTCTGCACCACGCCCATGACCACTTCCATCGGGGCGTAGACCCACACAAACCATTGGGCCACCGCCAGAGTAGTGCCCGCGGCCACTGCCAGCACAAGATTCCACCGAGCCATTTACCGTCCTCGTAGCACAAAGGGAAACAAGACCACAGCTACCCCCACAAACACAGCATCAAAGGCCAAAGCAAGGCGCAACCAGTCGCCAACTCCAGCCTCCCCGCCAAGGATGATGGCTCCTCCACGGACCCCGGCCAAAAGAAGCGGCATCTGCAAAGGGAACACGATAATTGTGAGCATCGTGTCCCGCGCCCCCTGGCCAAGGGCTCCCAGGAGGGCCCCCAGGGCGGCCAGCCCCACATCCACGGCCACAAGCAGCGACACAAACCCCTCGTGGAACAACCCAGTCCCCAAAAACACTGCTGCTGCTGGCACGAACACCGCTTGGCACAGCAGAAGCAAAACAAGTCCCGTTATGGCCTTGGCCAACCACAGCCCCTGCGGCGCCAACGGCGCCAACTGGAGGGCGGTGAGGACTCCATTTTCTTCTTCCAAGCGGAACAAGGCCCCGCTGTGGAGGATACTGGCAAACACCGAGGCCAGCCAAAAAATGGCCATGGCATCCTGCGGAGTAAAACGATCCCCAGGACCAGCAGACAAGCTAAAGCCAAAAACCAAGAGCAACCCCAAGAGCACCGGCTGGGCCACTCCCCCCCGGTGGGCGACCAGACGCATGTCCTTGGCGACTACAGCCCACACGGCCCTCAGCATACGGCCTCCGGGACAAAATCCGCTGCCGGGCCATGGAATTGGACACGGCCTGCACGCACGTGAAGGACTGCCGTGGCCAGAGGGAGATCCCGAGCCACGTCGTGGGAAACCCAGACAACCCCTGTGCCCTTGGCGGCCATGGCTGCGATTTCCCAGTGCAAAATGGCCACTGAAGCCATATCCAGCCCTGTGGAGGGTTCATCCAAAAAGACAAGCCGCGGGGCCAACGCAAGGACTCGGGCCAAGGCCAGACGCTGGGCCATACCGCGGGAGAAGGTCGCTGCAGGCTCCATGGCCACAGAGGCCAGGCCTACCCGCTCCAAAACAGCTTCCACCGCGGCATCTGCATCAGAGCGGCCATATAGTTTGGTCCAAAACCGCACATTTTCGAAGGCCGAAAGCGCTCCATAAATGGCAGTGCCATGGCCCAAGAAGGCCATGGCCCCTCCCTCCACAAAGCGCTCCACCTGCCCTTGCCAGGGCTCGCTAAGGCCAGCGAGCACCCCCAAAAGCGAGGATTTCCCCGCGCCATTCGGCCCGACCACAAGCAGGACCTCACCTGGGGCCAGCGTTACATCTACTTCGCGCAACACCGGACGTTGGCCATAGGCGATAGTCACGCCGCGGGCTTCTAGCAGAACGTCGCTCATGCCTGCCGCATCCGTCGCATGGCGAGCAAGGACGCCAGACACGCCAGCGTGGCGCCGATCCAAATCCAGTTGACCAGTGGTTGGAGGCTGAACTTGAAACTCGCTGTCTCCGTCTCGTCGAAACCAAGAAGGCTAGCGTACACCTCTCTCCCCAAGGAGGGAATGACCGAGACCTCCGCAAAGCTCTGACGGAAATTGGGGTAAAGGCGTTTTTCTGGGGTCACCACCCCAAGTTCTTGGCCATCCTTCCACACCCGTACCAGGGCGGTATGCCGCTCGATGGGCCCCGCATGATCATGGACCAACGCCTCATAGACAAAACGATACGCCCCGAGCTGCGTCTCTCCCCCGCGGGCGAGTTCCACTTCCACCTCGCTTTTGTACGCGGCAGAAAAGGCCACCCCCACTGCCATGAGCCCCATGCCAAGGTGCACGCCATAAGCTCCAAGCAGCGCTGACGAGCGCAGCCAATGGGGACGACGAAGAAAAAGGAGCAGCACACAGACCACGGTCATGATGCCGCCCACTGCCCCGAGCAAGGCAAGGGGGTCCCGATAGCCAGCGGTGTACATCCCCACCGCAGCAGATATCCCCACCGCTCCCACACTCCCTAGACCGAGACGATCCGCCACCCCCACCCGGTGGGCCATCCACGGACACACGGCCATGAGGACCATCAAAAGGGCGCCCAGCGGCAGGCAAGCCCGGTTATAGAAATCAGCGTTTAAACCCTGGGTCGTCGCACTCCAAAGGCCACTTAGAAGCGGCCAGTTGACGCCAAGGAACACAATCACCGCCAGCCCGACCAAAAGCCACACCGCCACAAAAAGCATCCCCGTGCGGTTCCAGATGGTGTCATCCGTGGCTGTCCCTGGGGGGGTGTACCAAGTCAGATAGATGGTCCATGCAAGGCCAAAGAACAAAAAGAAGAGCAGCGGCATCCCCATGCGGCTGCCGCCAAAGGCATGGAGCGACTCAATCATACCACTGCGCACCACAAAGGTAGCAAAGAAGCACAACAACAGGGCCAACCAGGCAAGAAAGATATTGGTGCGCGTCATGGCCCCGCTGCGACCTGCCACGGCGGTATGAAGAAAGGCCGTCCCCACAAACCAGGGGATAAGAGAGGCGTTTTCTACCGGGTCCCAAGCCCAATAGCCCCCCCAGCCAAGCTCCATGTAGGCCCACCAGGCCCCCAGGACGATCCCGGCCGACAAAAAACACCAGGCCAAGAGGTTCCAATGCCGCATCGCCGCAAGCCACGACCGATCCCCAGCAAGGACGCCAGCCACGGCCAGGCATGCTGGCACCGTGTAGGCTGCGTACCCGAGAAAAAGAAGCGGAGGATGAAACACCATCCCTGGATTTTGAAGGAGCGGATTGAGACCATTGCCCTGCCGAGGGGCTGGGTCCAAGCGCAAGAAGGGATTACTTGGGCCCGTGAGGGCATAGAGGAAAAACAGTTCGACCAAAAAATAGAAGACCCAAAACAAGGTCTTTCCCGTTGGGCTCAGGCCCTGGTAGCCTGCCGAATACACGACCCCCACCCCCATGAGGGCCACAGCAAGGTACCAAAATAAAAAAGAGCCGTCCTGGCCTGCCCAAAAAGCCGAGAGGGCATAAAACAGGGGAAGAAAGGTGTCCGTATAATCTCGGACATAGGCAAAAGAAAAATCCCGCACCGCCAACGCATAGAGAAGTACAAGGGAGACGAGCACAGCAATGGCAGCAAAACCCATCTGGGCGCGCTCCAGGACAGCCACAGCCACGCTCTCCCCACGAGCAAGGCGCAATGCCGTGGTCATCGTCAGGTAGATACCTCCTACCAATGAGGCAAAAAGAAGGACAAAACAAATGGTGTGCATGGTCGTTCCTTATGAAAGTGAAGCGCCGGACAACAATTGATGTTCCGCAGTACCATCGAGCCCGCGTGGCATCATGCCTTTCTTTGCGTTGTTGCCACATGGACCAAACCACATGGACAACAATTGATGCTCCGCAGTACCATCGACCCCTGGAGGAATCAGGCCGTAGACGTATAGACGAAAAGCGCTCCCCATCACGACCCAACGTAACCTGGTGGCCGCATCCGGCCTTGGTCGTCTTTTTGGTATTTCGACGGACATTTGGTCATGAGGACCGTCGCCTCCACCTCCCGCCCCAGCAGCGCTCCTTCGACAATAACTTCTACACCGGGCTTGAAGGTGTCGGGCACCGCGCCACGGTAGCGAACCTCCACCACTTGCGAGGAATCATCTTTGTCTTGGAGATGAAAACGCACCCCCAGGCCATTGGCTGGGCGTTCCAAGCCTTCTTCCAGCACCAGACCAAAGATGCGGGCTTGGTGCTTTTGCCCCGCCGGCATGGCGAGGGCCTCACGCACATTGAGGAAGTACACGGCTTCTTGGGAGATCCCGCTAACGATCAAATACCCAACCCCCACGGCCACCAGGGCAAAGGCCGCGGCGTACATCCATGTCTGCTTTGCCTTGGGCATAGTCCTCCTTATTGAGGCGGCATGTACCGCTGGCGCCGACGTCGGGCGAGCTCCTGCATATCCGCCACCTGATCGGTTTCGTCGACAATCTCTTTGCCTAAGATTTCCTCGAGTACATCTTCCAAGCTGACCACACCCGCCAAACCGCCATACTCGTCCAGCACGGCAAAAAGGTGGATCCGGCTTTCAAGAAAGCGTACCAGCAATCGATCCAAACGCATCCTTTCAGGCACGAACTCCACCGGTCGGGTGAGCTCGAAAAGCCGCATTTGGTGCCGATCTTCGGCCAAGGCTTGGAGGACCTCACGGCGGTACACCAGGCCAACAATGTCCTCGGGATCATTGCCTGCATACACGGGTACCCGGCTGTGCGGCCACGGCGCGCCCTTACGCCAGGCTTCTTCCACGGTCAAATCCACAGGGAGGGAGAAAATCACCAGTCGTGGGGTCATGATGTCGGCCACGGTCTTGCGATCGAGAGCCAGGATATTGTGGAGCGACGACTCCTCCTGGGGCCGGATAACCCCCGTCTGCCGGGAGAGTCGGATCATGGCTAAGAGTTCTTCTTCAGTGGCCAGCGGGCCTTGGTTTCCAGTGCCTTTGATGCAGCGCACAAAGCCCTGTACGAGCAGCGTGACGGGGCGCATGATGTTGGAGACTCCGATCATAAAGGGCGCCAAGGCCACGGCCACGGCCCGGCAATGGACCACCCCGACGGTCTTGGGGATAACCTCTGCACAGAGCAAAATCAGCACTGTAAAGGCGGCAGAAAACCACCACAACGACTCCTCACCCAACGTCCCTACAGCCAAAGAACCGGCTACCGCTGCTCCGGCGGTATTGGCCACGGTGTTGAGCGTCAAGATCGCCGCAATGGGCTGGTCAATGTGGGTGCGCAGACGGTGGAGCATTTCTCCGCTACGACGCCCTTGCGCTCGTAAGCCCTCGATATGGCTCCACGGCACCGCGTAGAGGGCCGCCTCAGCCAACGAACACAGGGCGGAGATCCCCGCCACCACAAATACGGTGAGGGCCAACGTGATCATCGCTCCGTCTCCTCAAATAGGGCCATGGGACCCTTTTCTCTTTGCCCGCACCATCGTTTCTATCCCACTCTCAAATTGCCGGAAATGAGGCCATGTCGTTTCTCAACAGGCCAGCGCCCGCAAAGCCGACGCCGCCAGTCCACGCTGGTTGACGGAAATGGGGCTATCTTGCTCCCCTCGCTTCTTTGCGGCATGAGTCCTCCCCACCACAATCGTTCGCTAAGGATAGTTCCCATGACATTGACGCTCACCGGCTGGAATTTGCTTCTCTTCCCGGTCGCCCTCCAAGGCCTGGCCCTCTTCTGGGGGGCGCCCATTGTCGCCTTGGCCTGCGAACTGGGGGCCATCGTTTCCGGTCGGCCCCTGCTCCTTCGCTTGGCCCAGCAACTCTCCGGGATCGCCTGCGTGATCCATCCAGCCCTATGGATCGCAACAGGGGCCATCTTGTGGGTGGCCGCATCCCCAAATCCCTCCCCCGAAGACGCCCTCCCCTGGACCACCCTCATCGTGGCCGCCGCCGGCTCCTGCCTGACCCTTGCCTGGGGACTCACCTGGTCGGTGGCCCGCAGCCGCCGCGGCCTACATCTCGCCTTGGGCATCGGGGCAAACCTTTGCCTTAAATACGGCTACTGGGGCGCCGCATTGCTGGTGGCCGCCGCCGAACCGGAGACCATCCCCTGGGCCCTGGCCAGCCTCTGGCCGCTCACCGCGCTCTTTCTCACCGCAACGTGTGGCCCGCTCTATCTTATCCTGCGCCGCTCGGTGGACGACTGGGGCCGAGACTACTACCGCTATGCTGCCCGCACCCTGGGCCGATGGGTCCTTGGCACGTTCCTGCTCCCAGTCTTCGCATTGGGATGGATTTGGTCCTCCTACCACCGCGTGGCCAATCTCTTCCTTCCCCAGCTCACCCTGCCCAGCCTTCTCGCCGCCGGCCTCCTGCTTTTCGCCGCCATCCTCGGCGGCATACTTGCCCGTGCGGAACACCCCATGCGCCACAAAGTCCTCATGGTCGGCCTGGCACTCACCGGCATCCTCGCAGGCATGGGGCTTTTTTGGGCTCTGGCCGAAGGCCTTACCCACTACGTCCCTGGATGGACCATCACTACTCCGGTGCCATATCTCCTCGAACGTCTTGGGATCCTCTAAGGGTAGACTGAGGCCAAAGGCTCGAGGCAAGATGTAAGGCTTGAGGTCCGACCCAAGCGGCATTTCCATATTTCTAAAAACGCCAAGCGCTCCCATTCGTCGCGCGGAACGTTCTGCAAATACTGCCTATCACGGACAAGTTCGCTCAATTGCCGATCCGATACCTGAGGAAGCATCGCGGTGAGCGCCCCTTGGGCGAGGGCAGCCAAACGATCCTGGGGAAGCCCCCGCACCTTGGCCGCCAAACCGATGGTCTCGGCCAGGGAGGGCAAGGATGGGGACTCCAGGATGCTCCGAAAATCTGTACCGAAGCGCCGCATCCCCTCCAGGATATGACTAGGCCGCACCATATTGATGCCCGACCACCCCGCTCGCAACCATTTGAACGATACCACGCGGGTCTTCTCTTGTTCGGGGATAAAGAAGGCCAAGGAGCAGCCTTCGTACATGTAGGATTTCACCCAACCCAAAGCCCCGCCTAGCCCCACCGTTTCCGAAAAAAGATAGTTCCACTGCCGGTCATCCCCCACCACCAACCCCCGCCGGCCCACCGACGACGGTTGTACTTGGCAAGCCACAGAGGCCAAAACCATGGTCCCCTCCACTGGCACCAAGGCTATGACCCGCTCCTGGAGGTACTCGTAGTATCCACCAGTATCGAGATTGGGGACAATGACCTCCCGCTCAACCCCATGGACGGTGCGCGGCTGCGAAAGATTTGCCACCAGCTGGCGCATGGCCGCCTTGACGGCCTCACTCGTCCACTCCTGCAGGCGGATGGACGACGGCATGGTGGCGTAGGAGGGAATGTCTGGATGGTAGGCATACGGGACAACACGGGCAAACGGGACGGCCACCGTAAACACGGATAGCGCTCCAGAAAGACCTTTACGCCGCGGCAAAGCGAATTCTCCACCCACCGGCAGATCGCGAGCCATCTGCACAAGGGTAGTAACAGCCGCGGCATCAAGGTCCGCTCCGCTGCCCGGCCCTGCCAACAACCGCTCAATGGCCGCGCCTAACTCTGGGGTCAGGGAGAGTTCCTGAGGAGCGGCCCAAACGGGAGCCGCCATTGCAACAACCATGACTACTACCACGATCCATCCAGCTCGCATGAACGAGACCTCCTCCATTGATGGGGCATTGATGGTGAGCACCACCAACGCCCACAAACGATGCACCCCAGCTCCTTCCATAGGCTGCAAGGGAACTCAAGGGCCTCCGCGGTGGACGGGCAGGGACGGTTGGGATAGATCCCCTGCTATGGATACTCCCTACCAGACCTCTGCCACGGAAGACACGATCCATTTCGTCCTCCCCGCCTATCTGCCCCCAGAAGAGCTCCCTGCCGCGCTCGCGGCCCTCGTGGCGCAACTGCGCCCTCCCATCCGTCATGTGCACATGGACCTCTCCACCCCGACCCCGCCTCCCGATACCGTTGTCGTTCTCGCCGAACACCTTTCCCGCACCGCCAAAGCGCAAGGGCTCCAGGTCGTTTGTTCTGAGCCCCTCGAGAGCGCGCTTTGTTCCCTCGCCGCCTCCCCCCAGGAAGGCGTGACGCTATTACGCGAACATTTTTTTGCCCGTTTTGGCCGCAAGACAGTGGAAGTCCTGCGCACCAGCCTCGACCACGCCGCTTTTCTGGGCACTGTCACGATGAGCTTGCTTGCCGTCCTGCGTCGGCCGTGGCTGCTGCGCGGACGCGACACCGTGACGGCCATGGCCCGCGTCGGGGTCGATGCCGTGCCCATCGTCGGGCTCATCGGCTTTCTTCTCGGCCTCATCATGGCCTTTATGTCCGCCGTCCAACTGGCCCAATTTGGGGCCACCATTTATGTCGCTTCCCTCGTCGCCCTCGCCATGGTCCGGGAACTTGGCCCCATCATGACGGCCATTCTCGTAGCCGGACGCTCCGGTTCCGCCTTTGCCGCGGAGATCGGCACGATGCGTGTCTCGGAAGAAATTGACGCCCTCATTACCATGGGCTTTGATCCCATCCGTTTTCTCGTGCTCCCCAAACTCGTCGCTGCCACTGTGGTGGTCCCGATCCTCACCCTCTACGCCAACGTCTTTGCCATTGCCGGTGGCCTGACTGTCGGCGTCTTGTTGCTCGACCTCACGCCCATGGCCTACATGCAACAGACGCTACGCACCCTGACGCTCTTTGACGTCCTCTGGGGTTTTTTCAAAAGCGGCCTCTTTGGCCTGCTCATTGTCCTTGTGGGCTGCCACCGCGGTTTCGCTGTCCGCGGCGGAGCCGAGAGTGTCGGCCACGCCACGACCTCGGCCGTGGTGACGAGTATCTTTCTCATCATCTTTGTCGATTCAGTCCTCGCCGTGATCCTCAGGTATTGGAGATAGCATGTCCCCTCTCATTGCGGTCCACAACCTTACCATGGGTTTTGGCCAGCGCATCCTCTTGCGGGATGCCTCCTTCGAGGTCCACCGCGGCGAGATCGTCGCCATCCTTGGCGGCAGTGGCTGCGGCAAATCCACCCTGATGAAAGTCCTCATCGGTCTGGTGCGGCCGCTGGCAGGCAAGATCACCATCGCCGGGACGCCTCTCTCTCCTGATGACGCCACAAGCTACGCCTCAATCCTCGCCCGAATGGGGGTCATGTTCCAGGGCGGCGCACTCTTTTCCTCCCTCACCCTTGCTGAGAACATCATGCTTCCCCTCACCGACAAAGCCGACCTCCCCGAGGACCTCGCCTTTACCCTGGCTCGCCGCAAACTCGCCCATGTGGGCCTTGCAGGCTTCGAGCACTTTCTGCCCGAAGAAATTTCCGGGGGCATGCGGAAGCGCGCCGCCATTGCCCGAGCGCTCGCCCTTGACCCCGACATCCTCTTTCTCGACGAGCCCTCGGCAGGTCTGGACCCCATCACCTCCGCTGAACTGGATGACCTTATCCTGCGCATCAACCGGCAGCTGGGGACCACCATCGTCCTTGTAAGCCACGAGCTCGCCTCCATCCTCACGGTAGCGAGCCGGGCCATCGTCCTTCACAAAGAGAGCGCCTCCATCATTGCCGAGGGAAATCCGCGAGTCCTGCGCGAGCACCCCCCGCATCCCTTTGTGGCCCAATTCTTCCACCGCACAAGCCATGAGGAACACGCATGAAAGCTACCCCCCTGCACGTTGCTGTCGGGCTCTTTCTCACGATGGGCATCGCCCTGGCCACCGGGGTCGTCATCTGGCTCGGTGCCAGTTCCATCCTCGACCGCGGTGCGGTCTTTGTCACCTATTTCGATGAGTCGGTCCAAGGCCTGTCCATGGATTCGCCCGTCAAATATCGAGGTGTCCCAGTGGGCCGGGTAAGCGGTATCCGCATCGCCCCAGACGCCCGCCTCATTGCCGTGGAAATCACTATCTCCAAAGAGCACGCCCCAGCCATGGAAGCACGGCGAGAAAACGCCGTGGCGACCCTCTCCAATGTGGGCATCACCGGCGCCATGTTTGTGGAAATTGACACCCGCCATCCCCACGAACCAAACCTTTCCCCACCCCTGACCTTCCAACCGCCGGCGCCGGTCATCGCCTCCCGGCCTTCGGAGATCAAAAAACTCTTTCGCGAGATCGACACCATCGCCAAACAGGTCCAAGCCGTGGACTTTGCGGGCATCTCCCACACCACCCTTCAGGTCCTCCACACCCTTGATACTACCCTCAAGGCGAGCCGCGTGGCCGACATCGCCAATGCCACCCTCCAACTCGTCCAGGACGTGCACCACGCCCTCTCCCGCCAACGGCTCGAACGACTAGCCGCAGACACGAGCCAGGCAGCCCACGCCCTACGCGGCGCAGCCTTGGCAGCGCAGACCCAAGTGGCTGAATTGGGAGCACTTACCCGTGATCTGCGATCCCTGGTGGCCGACAACCGCCCCCACCTCGACGCGAGCCTCGCTGCCCTTGCCACGAGTGCCCAAAACCTCTCGGTCCTTCTGCGTCAAACGCAAGAGACCATAAGCACCGTGAGTGCCACGACCCGGGAAGGCCAAGACCGCCTCCTCACGACCCTCGATGCCCTCGAGCGCAGCGCCGCCAACCTCGAGAGCTTGACCACGCATCTCAAGCACCAACCCTCGCTCCTTCTCTTCTCTGCCCCGCCATCTGCCACGGAGTAAGCCATGCCCCACGCCTTCGCCCTCATTTTCAGTCTTCTTTTGACGGCCTGCGCCACCCAACACCTCCCGGAGATCCGCCTCCACACCCTGGAATACGCTCCACCCCAGTTCACCGCCCCCTTCTTGCCCGTCACCATCCGCGTGGCTCGCTTTGCAATTGTCCCCGAGCTGCGCACGCCGGCCCTGGTTCTAAGCCAGCCGTATTTGCGCAGCGATCTGCCCTGGGATCGCTGGCGGGCCCTGCCTTCGGCCCTAGCCACTGACTTCCTGCGCCGCGACCTCGTGGCCAGCCAGCTTTTCCGGGCCGTAGTTGATGCTGGGGCCGCACTGCCCATTGATTACCAGCTGGAAGGGATTGTGGAAGAGTGGAGCGAATACCGGGAACCCGGCCAACGGATGGCCCGTCTTGGGCTCACCATCACCCTCGTGGATACCCATGCCCCCCTCGCCCAAGCCGTGCTCTTCCAGCGCCGCTATGACGCGACGGAACCCTGTAGCGCTCCCCATGGCCTGGGGCTCGCCCAAGCCATGAGCCAGGCCATGGCCCGTCTCTCGGCCCAAATAGTGCGGGACACCTATGAAGCCATCGCCGCACGAACCCGCTAAGCAGTCCGGCACAGCCTAGCGGGCACTCCGGAGCGGACAGAGCGTCTCGCCATGGGCTGGCTGATGGATGAGGGACGCCTCGATGATTTCCCAGGCCTCCTGGGCGCTGCTCACATAGCAAAAGATGCGCAGGTCTTCGGGGTTGATGGTCCCGGCTTCCACCAGGGCCTCGAAGTTAATGACCTTGGTCCAAAAGCGCTTGCCAAAGAGAAGGACCGGGATAGGTCGCACTTTGCGAGTTTGGATGAGGGTAAGGGCCTCAAAGAGCTCATCGAGGGTGCCAAAGCCACCCGGAAAGGCCACCAAGGCCTTGGCACGCATCAAAAGATGCATCTTGCGGATAGCAAAATAGTGGAATTGGAAGCATAATTCTGGGGTGATATAGGGGTTGGGATGCTGCTCAAATGGGAGCACAATGTTCATGCCGATGCTCTTGGCCCCAACATCATGGGCCCCCTGGTTGGCGGCGGCCATAATGCCACCTCCACCCCCAGTGATAATCACCAGTCCCCGCTCCCGGCCTTTTTCAGAAACAAGACGCCCAAAGGCCCGCGCCTCGTCGTAGAAATGCGAATAGGTCACCGCCGTGCGGGCGCGCGCGAGTTCTTGACGGAGCACAAGGTCATCGGGCTGCTTTTTGAGGGCCTCGAGGACCTTTTCCAGACGCACCGCTGCTGCTTCAGGGTCGAGGAGCCGGGCACTGCCATACACTACCACCGTGGACTCAATGCCTTGCTCCTGGAGGATGAGTTCTGGTTTGAGCAGCTCCAATTGGAGACGCACGGGCCGCAATTCCTCCCGCAGGAGAAAATCAGCATCCTGAAAGGCCAAACGGTACGAGGGCGAGGCGGTCTGCGGGCAATCGGCATGAAGTGTTGCAGCATGGGCATCTTCATGGGCAGAAGGGAACACTCCAAAACGACGGGCAAGTTTGGGCATAGGATCTCCTAGAGCGTGGCGAGGACAGCGACGGCCCGAATTTCTACCGCGGCACCCAAGGGCAGGGCCGCCACACCCACGACTGCCCGAGCAGGGCGGTGCTCACCCAACACCGCCGCATAGATGGCGTTGAACTCCGCAAAAGAGCCCATGTCAGTAAGAAAGACATCCACACTGACGACCTCGGCCCATGTGCCTCCAGCGGCCGCGAGGATGGCCTCCACATTGGCCAGGGCCTGCCGGGTTTGATCCTCCATCCCTTCTCGCAAACACCCCGTCGTTGGGTCCAAGCCGAGCTGGCCACTCATAAACAGAAAATGGCCGCTTCGCACCGCCTGAGCATAGGGTCCCACAGCCGCCGGGGCCGCCGTGGTGTGGATAGTATGGAGCATGCTTCCCCCTCCACGATTGGGATTAACGGGCACGGTAGACGCGCACCCAAGGATAACGATCGACGACCAGCTCCAAGTACGGGGCCACATGCGCCGGATCGCCTAAGAGGAGCTGAACCATCATGGCACCATAGGCACGGCGATCCGCCAAATAGATGGAATTGGCCGCCTCATTGATGATGGCATACAGTCCCGAGCCAGATTTCCAGGTAAGGAGCCGTGGCGGTGGGCCAACGATATGCAGTCCCTCCAGGGGGAAAACGCGGTTCGCATTCCTGAGTACCCCCTGTTGGGTGTCAATATCCGTCTTCCCCACCACTGGTTGGAGGATCGCCGGGGCACTGGTTCCGCTCTCCACATCCCAATGCCCGAAGTACGAGATCCAGCCAGCAATGCGCATATTTTCCCAGGTTACCACGAGGTACTGCTCCGGAAGCAGGGGCCAAGGGAGGTCCTCCTGCGCCAAGCGCCGCAGGCTCTCTTTGGTCCCCTTCGCTCCCAAGGGGCGAAATCCCACCATAGGGTCGGTAGTGTAGGTGCCGTTGTCCGCGCTCAGCTGATGCAGGGTAACCAACTTCATGAGCTGGGCGGCTTGGCGGGGCGACTCGGTCATATGGACCCGCGCCAGAGGAAAAAGCCACGGTCCATCATGCAAGCCGCCGTCACCAAAACTCCTGCGCTCCGCAAAATACTGGGCTGCATAGCCATAGTCCCACCACTGCCACAGCCGGGCGTCGGGCGGAGTCTGCTCCCGCAAGGACAGGTAGACCTCAGCAAACGTTTTGGGAATGACCGGAATCGGCACGACCTGTCGCATGGCATCGGCTGCCGGCCAAAGGGCAAAACAACTGAGCACAAGCTGGATAATCCACCGCTGTCCTTGGCGGGAGATCTTCTGGCGTATTCCCCAAGCGAGCCCAAACGCGAGCCCAATGCCAGCAGGCACGCCTCCATACATGGTGAAGCGATTGCCGAGCCAGACACTGGCCACCCCCAGCCCCCAAAAGGGAGCAAAGACAAAAAGATTCGGCCAACGCCATAGGCTCACGGCAAATCCAAGGGACGAAACCACAAAAAGCCAAGGTCGGCCTGCAATCCGTTCCATCGTCCCCAACCAATCGAGGTTCTGGGCCTCACGGATACTCTGAACAACGGAGGGCAGTTTGAGGGTATCCCCCGAGCCCACGAGGTCCACCGACGAATTTTTCGTAAACATGGCCAAACGGACGGCATACTCCTCAAGCAAGCGGGCAAAATCGGAAAAGTACACCGCTGCGATGGCGGCCACCGCCGCCGCCCAGAGGAGTCGGCGCCCTTGCGCCGCACAGGCCAAGGCCCCCACCGCCAAGGCTGCGGCTACTAGCCCAGGCAGACCAAGGTAGATGATGGAGAATACCGCCAAAAGCTCGAGGACTGCTTCCCTCCAACGCTTCGGCTGACCGAAGACCAGCACGACAAGCGCAACGCAGACCAATACCGCCAAAAGCACCGTGCCACTTTGCGGATAAAACCCCCGGCTGGCCGCGCCAGCAAGACCGATGCCCAAGGGCCAAAGGAGTGCCGCTCGGCCCTCATCGTCCTGAGAGCCCCAAGGATTTCGCAAAAATCTCTGACTCCAGACGGCCAACAGCGCAGCCACCAGTGTCGGAAAAAAAAGGGAGAGGATATCGGTATCGCAAAAACCAATGCGTGTGCGCACAAGAAAACCAAGGCTCGTGCCGGCCATGACCCCTGCCAAGGCCCCTGCCTCTGGCACACCCAAACGAAAAGCCAGCCAACATACTGGCACGCAGGTGATGGGGGTCACCACCACCGGCAGCCAAAAGCCAATCACTCCAAGGGGCAAACCCGTAAGGGCGTGCAGGGCCGCGAGGCCGTGCGCCATCCACGTATCCACATAGTCGCCAATCCCCTTGGCGCCAGCAAGCCAGGCATAAGCATCATGGGTGGCCATGAGGGGTTCATCCCCCACCCAAAAAAACGGTTCCATCCATTGGGGAAACTCGGTCAGACGCAAGAGTGTCCCGATGGCCAACGAGAGGACGAGGGCGAAGTAAAACTCGCCCCGAAAAGAGAGCTCCAGGACCGTTCGCCTGGAGTCACGGAGCAGAGTACCATCCTGCGTACGTTCATTTACCATGGGCATCTCCTGGAACACCTTTCCGGACTTCGTGGCAGCGTCTGCCTACATGGAGATGTCCCAAGGCTCAACCGCCATTTTCCCACGGTCCTGCCCCTTGGCAAAGATGCTCTCCATGGCCTGCCGCTGTCCCAACCCGCTGTTGGTGCTGCCTGCTAAAGTGGAACCTGCCGGGAGGACTTCAGAGGCGGTGCGTCAAACGATTGTCTTTGTCATCTTCCTGGGGGCTGTTGGCCGCAACCAACCCGCACCGCCACGCGCATCTGGCGACAACTCCCTCCCCATCAGGGGGCACACTCCCAATGGGAGGGTCTTTGGGATAACCCTTGTTGGGGGCAAGGGCGAAGGTGTTGCCTCACGCCACGGTGTGCGGCTCGAGCGGCGCGTACGACAACGGCTTATAGCCAACATCAAAGAGGGAGTGCTCAAAAAAAGAAGGGGCAGCCGCGCATTGCCGTCACGATGGGGAGCAAGGGGAGCAACCCGTGCTCAAACAAAACGTGGCGGAGGGTTAGGGATTCGAACCCCAGATGCCCGTGAAGGCATGCCGGTTTTCAAGACCGGTGCAATCAACCACTCTGCCAACCCTCCGAAGAATTGTCGGCGCAGGGGGAGGGATCAGAAGCGGCCTGTGCCAGGCCCAGATGGAGGATCTCCCCGGCTCCGAAGAACTGGCGGAGAGGGAGGGATTTGAACCCTCGATAGAGGTGTATGCCCCTATACTCGCTTAGCAGGCGAGCGCCTTCGTCCTCACTCGGCCACCTCTCCATCCATCGAGAAGCCGGCCTGTAGCCAAGGCAGAAGGGGTCGTCAACCGAAAACTCCGCACCAAAGAAGACCAAGAACCTAGCCCCTTGGAGCGCTGCCCTTTTTGACAGCTCCAGCGCCTCCGGCTACAGGGCGCGGAAATTATGCGGCACCTTGGGCCGCCAGCAGGAGGCATGTGTGGAAGCATCGGTCATCCATCTGGGACTTGCGGGCCTGGGCACGGTAGGCTGTGGCTTGGTGCGCATCATCGAGGAAAACAGCGACTGGATCGCCCGGCGCCTCGGCAAGCGCTTGGTGGTCAAGACCATTCTCGTGCGTGACCCCGCCAAACCCCGTCCCATCTCTCCCTCGCCGCACACCCGGCTAACCACCGATCCCCAGGAGCTTCTTACCGACGCCAACATCGACATTGTTGTCGAGCTCGCTGGGGGGATCGATTTTCCACGCTGGCTCATCCGGGAGGCCCTCCTCCATGGCAAGTCGGTGGTCACGGCCAACAAGGCCCTTTTGGCCGAGCATGGGCCCGAGCTCTTCGAACTCGCGGCCTCCCGCGGATTGGGGCTCTACTATGAAGCCAGTGTGGCCGGTGGCATCCCGGTCATTCAGACCCTCAAAGAGAGCCTTGCTGGCAATCGCATCAAAAACATCACCGGCATCCTCAATGGCACGGCCAATTTTATCCTCAGCGAGATGACCCAACATGGCGAGGACTTTGCCACCGCCTTGGCCAAGGCCCAAGATCGCGGCTATGCCGAGGCCGACCCCACCCTCGATGTGGAGGGGTGGGACGCCGCCCACAAGCTCGTCATCCTCATCCGCCTGGCAACAGGCCAAGATGTCCCGCTCTCCTTGCTCGTGGTGGAGGGGATCCGTGGCCTTGAGGCCCAAGACATCGCCCTGGCACGTGAATTTGGCTACCGTATCAAGCTTGTAGCCCAGATGCGCGACAAATCCGGCCGCCTCCAAGCCGGTGTTTATCCAGCACTTTTGCCCGAAGACCACATCCTAGCCAAGGTGGACGGCCCCTTCAACGCCATCCTTCTCGAGGGCAATGCCGTAGGGCCCATTATGCTCTACGGCCAAGGGGCCGGGGACCTCCCCACCGGCAGTGCCGTGCTTGCCGACATCCTCGCCCTGGCCCGCTCCGGGTGCTCGCCCAATAATACTGGATTTCTGGAGAGCCGGCTGCCCCAGGCCCAGGTCCTCACCCCGGCCCTCACAATCTTCCGTCACTATTTTCGGTTCACGGTCGTCGATAAGCCCGGGGTAGTGGCCGCCATTGCCGGGGCCATGGGCGAGGCCAATATCAGTATCGCCCAGATGGTCCAACGTGGTGCCAATCCCGATAGCAGCGTGCCCATCGTCTTTTTCACCCACAATGCCCAAATGCGCGATGTGGAGCGGGCCCTGGCCACGATTGCTTCGTTTAGCTTTGTCCTTGACCGCCCTGTCCACTACCGGATTCTGGCATGAAACTCGTCTATCTCGTTGCTGATGGCATGAGCGGATGGCCCGGAGAACTAGGAGAGCAGACGGCCCTAGAGGGGGCGAGCACCCCTACGCTCGACAGGCTCGCTCGCCAGTCCCTTGTCGGCCAGTGCGCGACCATTCCCTCGGGCATGCCCCCAGGTTCGGACGTGGCCAACATGGCCCTCCTTGGCTTTGACCCCCGGCAGTACCATACGGGCCGAGGCCCCATTGAGGCCGCAGCCCAGGGTCTCACCTTAGACCCCAACGACCTCGTATGGCGCATGAACCTGGTGACGGTCTCTGCTTGGACGCCAGAGGGACAAATGGAGGACTATAGCGCTGGGCATATTGACACCGCCACGGCCTCATTCCTCCTTGAGCGCCTGCGCTATGAAGCCCCGGCGGGCATCGACATCTTTCCTGGCGTCCAATACCGGCATCTTCTCGTCCAGCGCCACGCTGCTGGCACCGTGGCAGCCTCTCTCACCATTCGCCCCCCCCACGACATCCTGGGCCAGGAGATTGCCCCTGACCTCACCGCCCTCGCCCAAGTTCCTGAACTCCTTGCCTTTGCCACGGCAAGCCACGCCCTCCTCACCCAGGCCAACCCCTCTCGCGCCAATGCCATCTGGCCCTGGGGCCAGGGCCGGCCGCTGCAGCTTCCTTCCTTCGAGACCACCTATGGCCAGCGCGGGGCCGTCGTCTCTGCCGTGGATCTCATTCGCGGCTTAGGCCGGGCCGCTGGCCTCACCGTGCTTGACGTCCCAGGGGCCACCGGCCTCCTCGACACCAACTACGAAGGCAAGGTGGCCGCTGCCCTGGATTTTCTCCAGGAAGGCGATTTCGTCTTCCTCCACGTGGAGGCCCCGGACGAATGCGGCCACATGGGAGACGCTGCCCTCAAGGCTGAAGCCATCAGCCGCTTTGACGCACGCATCGCCGCCCCTGTCTTCCACGGACTTCGAGCCTTGGGCGAGCCGTTTACCCTCGTGATTACCTGCGACCACGCCACGCCAGTTGCCAAACGCACCCACGTGGCTGAGCCGGTCCCGTTCTTGCTATACCGCGACGGCTGTCCCCAACCCGGACCAGCGGCCTTCAGCGAGGCCTCCACGGCCACAGGCCTTCATCTCGCCTCAGGACCTGAACTCCTCCACCTCGCCCTTCGCCGCCGCCAAGAGAGGCCATAGCCATGCCCTTTCCTCTGCCCCGTGCCCTCGAGACTATCCATTCCATCTGGAACGCCAGCCCCGTGCACGAACCCATGCGTTCTCCTCAGCCCCACACCCTCGACCTTGTCTGGAATTGGGGAGACGCATGCGGCCACTGCCCCGACCCACGCCCCCCGCTGTCCCTTCCTCTGGGCGTCTCCCATTGCCTCCACCATGGGGAGGTCCCATGACCGTATGGCTCTCCCATCGCGTCTCCTACGGCGAGACCGACGCCATGGGCGTGATGTACTACGCCGAATACCTCCATCTCTTCGAGCGCGGCCGCAGCGAGTGGATCCGCGCCCACGGCGAGAGCTACCGCGCCATCGAGGCCCGCGGCATCTATCTGCCGGTGCGCGAGGCCCATTGTCGCTACCGCGCCCCGGCGCGCTACGATGACCTCCTGTGGCTCGAGATCGACCTCATCTCCCTGGGCCGAGCGAGCCTGACCTTCTCCTACCGCCTCATGGAGGCCACGAAGACCCAGCTTCTCGCCGAGGGCAGCACCCAGCACGCGGTGGTGGATGGAACCGGAAGGCCTGTACGGCTCCCCCCATGGCTGCGGGACATGCTCACCGCGGGGCACACGCAAGCCTCTCCCGCAGGACCGCCGGCAGGAACTTTTTGAGCCCGGCCAGAATCCAACATCACTTACCGTAAGACGAGCACTAACACCACATCCCCTCACACCACGCTTTTCTCCGGCCACTGTTTCCCGAGCACCTTGGCCAGCTGAGAAGTCCCCGAATGGGTCGTCCATCGCTGCGCTATGCCTGCGGACTCAAACACAAAAGAGGCATAAAACCAGCGGTCGCGGACGCTCCGAGCACGCGTTGCTCCTTTTCCCAACGCATGGGAAAAACTGCGGGATGTCCAGGGTTGTGTAAGGCAATGGTAGGGGCATCCTCCCCCGCAGGCCCCCTGGACAAAGGCGCTCTGAAGGGACTGGCGTTATCCTGCCAGCACGCCCCATTGGCGACGCCCGACATGGCGGGCCAGATAGAGAAACGGGGTATCAAGCACGGCCACCAGCGCCTTGATGGCATAGGTGGAAAGCACGATCTCCCAAAATACGGCCATGGGATAGACCCCGAGAAAGGCAATGGTACAGAACACGATGGAATCGAGAAACTGGCTCACCAAGGTAGAACCATTATTCCGCAACCAGAGAAAGCGATCGCCGGTCTTCGTGCGGATAGCATGAAAGGCCCAAACATCATACATTTGCGAGATCCAATAAGCAGCGACCGATCCAAAGGCTACACGCGGCAAAAAACCAAACAGCGCCTCAAGATGAGGCTGCGCAAAATCGCTGCTATCAGGCACAAAAAGCAAGGCAACTTGAAGATAAAAAGTGCTCAAAATCAAAGCAATAAATCCAAGAAGAACGCCACGTTTGGCATCTTCTTTTCCATACATCTCGCTGAGAATATCGGTAGCGAGAAAAATAGATGCATAGAGGACATTTCCTAAAGTTGTTGTCAATCCAAAGAGCTGTACTGTCTTGAGAACCTCGATATTACACACAATGATACTGATGACGATACTAATATAAATACCGATTTTTCCTAAAAAACGATAAAGTACCAATAGCAAGGAAAGATCGACCAAGGCCACTAGGAGCCAAAGGACTTCATTACTCACAGGCACAGTATGTCCTCCTTTTCGTTGTTTTGTGGACTACGGTCTTCACCCCACGGCGATCCACAGCAGGCCCTGAAGCAAACCCACAGCCCCGCCCACCACGGCACCGACCCCTTCCACAAAACGGAATTCCTGGCGCAGCGTCTGTACGAGCATTGCTTCCAATCGCTCCGGCGGCAGGGCCCCCACCTGCTCTTCCACCCTGCGAGCGACGTCTATCTCCCCGGCTGCCGCCACGGCCATCTGCTCCATGAACCCGGGCAGGCGAGAGGCCAACTCTCTGTCCACGGCCTCACGGACCTTTCCAACAAGCCGGTGCCCCAGACCAGTCAAGGCCCCGGGGGCACGCTCCACTGCCTCCTCCAGACGTTCCGACACGGAGCAAAGGACCTCGCGGCGCACCGCCTCCACAACAGCGGGCGCGGCCACCGCTGCCCCAAGCTGCGCCGGAGGTAAAAGGTCCCGGGCCGTGAGGTCTCCCAACCGCCGGGCAACCTCCCGCTGCCGTCTGGGAAACACCCCCTGCACGCACCACGGCCCCACCCGCCATGGTCGGTAGGGCCGAAAGAGCATACGCACTGCCAGGGCATTGGTCCCCCAGCCCACAACGGCGCAGCCCACCACCGAAAGCAGCAGCACATCAAGCATCGGCACCCATTGCCGCAGCGGCATACCCTTGAAGGAGACCCTGAAGTTGCGTCGTATACGCCCGCACCCCTGACAGCACCAATGCTGCCTCCACCGCCTGCGGATGGGCTATTTCTGTCAGCGGCGTATCGGTAGCCCAAAGGAGATGGACCCCAATGATCTCTCGGCTGCCATCATCCCCCTTGCGCTCGAGGTACACGAGGGCATTGGTGCGGCGCACCCAACGCCGCACTTCGGACGGCAAGGCCGAAATCTTCAGGAGCTCGCGCCGGGGGAGAACGAGATAGGTGATGGCCAAGGTCGGGCTCTCAAAGACGTGGTTCCGGAATCCCCCCGCCAAGTTCACGCCTTTGGCCTTGGCCGAGGCGATCATGCGGAAGAGTTCTGCAGCAAGACTTGCAGCATACATGGTGGCATCCATAGC
Organism: uncultured Desulfomicrobiaceae bacterium; assembly: GCA_937989665.1. GTDB lineage: Bacteria > Desulfobacterota > Desulfovibrionia > Desulfovibrionales > Desulfomicrobiaceae > Thermodesulfomicrobium. The sequence continues at coordinate 38,504 of CALKRN010000012.1, forward strand.
TCCCCCTAGGCGTGATTGCGCAGCTTCAACTCAATGGGATGGGGATTGAGGTAGGTCTGCTGAAGGAGATAAGAGACCCCGTATTTGCGCGCATAGTGGGAGAGTAAGGTCACGGGCACGACGAGGGGCACGATACCCTGCGCATACTGGTGGATAATTTCCAGCAGTTCTTGCTTTTCATCACTCGTCAGGTCGAGTTTAAAATACCCCATGAGGTGATGGAGCACATTGCGATGTTTGGGCACCGTGGCTTTGAGACGCATGGCCGTGAGCAGCACGTCCCGATACTGGCGTAGGACCTCGGGAAAGGGGAATTCCTTAGCATGGGCCACGAGCCGGCCGAGGGCGCGGTAGTGCTCTGGGCTATGGGAGAGAATCTGGAGTTTGTGCCGGGTATGGAACTCCACCAATGCCCCGATGCTCGGGGCTTGTTCCACGCCATCACGAAAGCGCTTAAGACAGAAGATGCGGTCAATGAAGTTTTCCCGAAGCAAAGGGTCATGGAGTCGCCCTTCTTCCTCTACTGGCAGCAGCGGAAAGCGGGCCATGAAGAGGCCTGCAAAGAGCCCAGGGCCGTGGGCCACCGCATGGCCCTGCTCATTGTAGATCGTAACCCGTTCCATCCCGCTGGACGGTGATTTGGATTTGAAGATGAACCCACACAACCGCTCCTGCGCGAGGCCATCAAGACAAGGCCCTGCCCAAGCGAGCATGCGATCCGTATGGTCAATGCCGGTCTTTTGGGTAAGCAGACGCACTCCCTGGGGGGTGCGGACAAGCCGCATGGCCTCTCGAGGGATGGGCAGCCCGCATTCCACCTCCGGGCATACCGGGAGGTAGTCCACATACTGGCCCAGGGTTTGAGTGAGATAAGGGTCATGTTTGTGGCCGCCGTCATAGCGAACGCGCTCGCCCAAAAGGCAGCGGCTGATACCGAGTCGGATTTTACTGACGCTTTCCATTCCGTGTCCTTATTGCTGAGGAATGGGGCCTCCTAGCCGAGGGAGGGGGGAAGCGCAAATCCTTCGTGGAGACCTGCAGCGCTACCTTCGATCACCACGACGTCGTGAAAGCGCTCGGTGAGCACCACACGCTGCACGGGGAGCTGAAGCATGACCGTGGTTGGGTGATAGAAAAAGTCCTCGAGGACAGGATGGCGCTCTGCCAACGCCCGCCGGACCACCTCCGCTTCAGGGCCGAGGACCTCCTCAAGCCTCCCGTGGAGCTCGAGGGTCGCTGCCGTTTGAGGGTCAGATGCCTCGTTGCGAGCCGTGGAAAAGAACACACACCCCTGGGGATTTTGGCGCACCAAAGAGAGCTTGTTCCCGGGTGCTGTGGCCATCCAGAGGCGCCAATCCGCAGGGCTCAGAGCCACCGCCATTTGGAAACAACGCGGCCCTTCCGGAGAACACAAGGCAAGGACCGCCGAGCGCTCCGCTGCCACCAGGGTGCGGATCCGTTCTACGACTTCGGCAGGCGGCGGGTTCAGTAGCTGAGCGTGCATGCGTCCTCCGAGGATGGGGGGAGGCGATAGGGGTTCTGGGTGCGTCGCGCCCCGGCAGCCCAAGCAAGCCGCTTGAGAAACCCCCGGAAAAGCCAGCGGTGCGCTGGCACCAAGGCTTGCCAATAGACCATACCCCACAGTCCCTTGGGACGGTAGCGGGCGCGAAGCTCCACACGACTGCCCCCACCATGGGGAGAGAGGCGCAGGTCGAACACCGCCTCCCCGGGCAGACGCATTTCCGCCAAGAGCACGAGGCGCTCGCCAGGGACGACGTCCAGGACGCGCCAAAAATCGAGGGCATCTCCGATGCGAATGTCCGTGGGATGGCGCCGGCCCCGGCGCAGCCCGACCCCCCCAAGGAGTCGATCCACCCCGCCGCGCACCGCCCAAAGGCGGTTGGCAAAGAGCCAGCCGGTCTCCCCACCGAGGCGGGTAATGACCTCCCACACCCGCTGGGGGGGGACGTCCACTTCCACGGCATAGGCCTCCTGAAAGACGGTACCGCCGGCGTAGTGGGGGTCAGCACAGGAGGCCCATTCGGGTGCCGGCAAAGGGCCGGCATCGGACCAACAGCTGGTGACCTGATGCGCTCGAGTGCGCTCAATGGCACGGGCCATGGCTTCTCGCGGGGAAAGGAGCCGCACTGGCACAAGGCGCTGGATGGCATTCTCCCGACACACCGCGGGATTGCGCAGGCCTTCAGCCAACGGACGAGCGAGGGACGCCGGTATGGGCGTCACGAGATGGATCCACAAGGAGGATAAGCGCAGGGTCAAAACAGGTACCCCGACAATATAGCGCCGCGGCAAGCCGGCCACCTCGGCGTAAAGGTGGAGCATCTGGCGGTAGGAGAGGACCTCCGGACCGCCGATGTCGAACATGCACCCCGCGCTCTCAGGCACCCGCAGGACCCCCACAAGATAGTCGAGCACATTGGAGACCGCGATGGGCTGGCAGGGGGTGTCCACCCAGCGAGGCACCACCATGACCGGGAGGCGTTCGGTGAGATAGCGGATCATCTCAAAGGAGGCACTGCCTGCCCCCAGGATGACGGCCGCCCGCAACCAGGTCAGGGGCACTGGCCCAGCGCCGAGGACTTGACCGACCTCAAAGCGAGATCGGAGGTGCTCGCTGAGGTTGGTTTCCGGGTCCCCTAACCCGCCAAGATAGATGATTCGCTCCACACCTGCCGCTGCCGCGGCCTGACGGGCCGTCTCAGCGGCCTGACGATCGCGCTGGGCAAAATCGCCCTTTCCCGGGGCCATGGAGTGGACAAGATAATACAGGACGTGGCAGCCTTCGAGGGCGCGGCAGAGGGAGGCGAGATCAAGGGCGTCGGCCGTGGCGATCTGCGTTTGGGGATGGTGGGCCCAGGGGCGACACTGCAACTTCCCTGCCGAGCGACCAATGGCTCGCACGGTGTAGCCCTCAGCAAGCAGGGCCGGTACGAGACGGCCGCCAATATAGCCCGTGGCGCCAAGGACAGCGACAGTTTGGGGCATACAAGCCTCCTATACGGTGGTTGCAACGGACAACTCGTATTCCGGATCCGATTTCAAATGCAAGGCATATTGATACGTCGCAGCAGCCCCAACGGAAATGCCTCCGTTTCTCGATTGTTCCCGTTGTCTCGAAGCAGCACAAACATCTCGAACCCCATGGCAGCCCCCTCTCTTCGGCGGTCCATACGCCAACCATAAACGGAAGGTCCCCCTATGCGCCTTTTTATCGGTATCCCCATTCCCCACGACCTGGCCAAAGGCCTCGCTGGGACCTGCCAGCGCGTGGCCCCACGTCTGCGCTCGCGAATCACCTGGGTATCGCCGCCCCTCCTTCACATCACCCTGCAATTCTTAGGAGAAGTGGCTGAGTCCCAACTGCCCGCCATCACCGCAGCACTCCGCAGCATCACGATGGATCCTTTTGTCCTCACTCCCCACGGCGCAGGCTTCTTTCCTGGGCCATCCCGGCCCCGGGTCCTGTGGATAGGTTTTGCCCAAGGAAGCAACGAGCTTGGCCAATTGGCTCTGGCCGTTCACGATGCCCTCCTTCCCCTGGGATTTGTCCCGGATCGCCCTTTTGCCGCCCATCTGACGCTGGCGCGCATCAAATCCGCTACCCCCGGCGACCCTTGGGCCGAGATCGCCCACGTCCTCGCCCAGGTCCCGGCCCCTGCCTTTACCGTGGACCGAATGGTGTTGTGGCAAAGTGTCCTCACCCCCCAAGGACCGCGCTACGTGCCTATCGTCGAACACCCCCTATCTGCGGGCAACGCAAAACCCTAACCGCGGCATGCCACGATTCGGTCACCGATGCCCGCCCGTCGACACCCCAGGGCCATGCTTTTTGAAAAACGCCCAGACTTCTTCCATGGCATGGATATCCATGTTTTTGGGCCCAAGGAGCAAAGGCCGATCCGGAGTCTGCCCACCGGGAAGGTTGTGGCCGCCGCCGATGACTCGGTAGAACATCACTTCGACCGTCCCCCGCGGGTTCCGGTACACGTCCACTTCCACGGTTGACCGATCCTCGAGCGACCGGTTCTCCAGCTTCTTAGTCTCCACCGGCCCTGCCAAGCCAGCGGCCTTTACCCAATATTCCACCGTCGCCACAGTCGAGAGGACCTCGCCATATTCCTTCCCCAGGACCCGAACCGAGCCGCCCTGCCAAGGCATCATGGGATCGTCGGTCCCGTTCATGATGAGGACAGGAAGCGGCCGAACCGGCCGCTGACCCGCGAGGTTCGCAGGGAGGTTGGCGATGATGGCAGCAATCGCCGTCAGTCTGTCTCCCAGCTCGATCCCCAAGCGGTAGGTCATCATCCCACCGTTCGATAATCCCACAACATAGACACGGCGAGGGTCCGCACTCCCGGATCGCACCAAGGTGTTGCGAATGGCGGCAATGAATCCAACATCATCGACCCCGGTATTGTTGTCTGCGCGTCGAAAGGTCTTGCCGCGACCATCGTTCCATTGCCCGTCCACGCCATAAGGATACACGACAAGGAATCCTTCTCGATCCGCGATGGGGTGTATACCGGTGCGTTTCGCCATTTCATGGGCATCGGCGCCACCGCCTCCATGCAGGAGAAAGATGACCGGTTTGGGGGCCGTTGCCGTCTGTTGGGATGGGAAATAGACGAAATATATGCGCTCCCTGCCCTCCCAAAGCATCGTATACCGTTCCAATGCGCCCCAAGCATAGCTCCATATACCCAAATCCCAAACGACAGCCACCACAACGAACGCCATGAAGATGTTCAAGAACCGTCTCATGGACACTCCACCATCACCGTGCCGAACACCCATGCGGAGGCAGCCCCAACCGTTCAGGAGCCGCAAAGACCGAAAACCGTCCCTGACGGGCAAAGGCGACGAGCGTTATGCCCAGGTGCCGGGCCGTCAGCACAGCCTGATGGGTGGTTGCCCCAAGAGAGACCACCATGGGGATACCCGCCCGACGGCATTTATGAACAATCTCAGCAGCGATGCGGCCGGACGTCACGGCCCATACCTCGCCCAAGTCCAGGCCGTGGCGCAGCGCCCAGCCCACGGCCTTATCAAGGGCATTGTGCCGACCCACGTCATCGCACACCACCAGCAACGAGGAACGGTGCACCAAGGCTACGGAATGAACACCCCCCGTGGCCTCATGGAGTTCCGACTGGCGGCGAAAAGCGGATACCACCGCAAAAATCTCCCCTGCGGAAACCTGGTACGTCAGCGGCAGCGGCGGGACATCGCCTTCAAGAGCCGAGGCGAACACAATCCCCTTGCCACAGCCTGAAGTATAGGTCCGTCGGGAGAGAAGATGCGGATCAACAGCGCGGGATGCCGTCACGCTGACCCGCCACATGGCAGGGTCCACCTCCACCGCGCCAATCTCCTCAGGCTGCAGCAGACCTGAGGTAACGAGAAACCCTCGCGCAAGATCGTCCAAGGCTTCGGGACTGGCCATAAGCGTGGCGATCTCGCTGTCGTTAACCTCCACGGTCACCGGCACTTCCGTGGCCACGACATCCGAACGGTGCCAGGCACCCTCTGCCGTGACCCGCACCATCGCAACCGTGACAAGCGGCTCCAATAAAACGGTACTCATGCCACAAACTCCAAAAAAGCGAACGAACGGCAAGAGTATTGCCGCAAATCACCTCCCAGAACAAGCAACGACAAGGCAACCCCCTGGAAGCTCTTTGACCTGAAATACCTACGGACAGTTCCCTTAGCACCATACTCCCGTGCCATTGGGTTCAATGTCGTTGTCCAAACCGCTCTCCTGGAAAGGCCTTGAAGTCACGACTCGAGCAAAAAGCGAAGGGAGCCAATGGGGCCATGAGGGCATTGCCCTTCCTTGGAGGCCTTTGACGCCCCGGCTCTGACAAGATATCTGAAGGCAATAGGTTCTCCTTCCCAGCCGGATCGAACAACTGGCCTCCAAATCGAATACTCCGCCACCCTAAAGGACCCGCCATGTCCCGCAAGAAACTCCCCATTGGCATCCAGAACCTGCGCGAGATCCGCGACGAAGGCTACTATTACGTGGATAAAACCCCTTTTGTGGCAAAGCTCGCTGCGGCTGGAAAATACTATTTCCTCTCCC
>CALKRN010000013.1 GCA_937989665.1 uncultured Desulfomicrobiaceae bacterium
ACGGCGTCTTGACCTCGAGGTCCTGGTGCCGGAGGCAACGCCATGAGGTGGTGCTCGCCGTGCGCTCGTGCATCAGCGCCATCTGCCCGCCAACTCCACTCGGGAAGCAGTCGTTTGTGGACTTGTGGTCGTTATGCGGTAAGTTGTGGCGCGAGGCCGTTGTGCCCGCTGCCTGCTGGACGGGGGGCGCCGAGCACCCCGTTTGGCTGTGGCATGTTTAGGTACGGACGTCCTCCCCGTAGACGGCCGCAAGGATTTCCCGACCGCCGCCATGGAGCACCATCTGGGCCACCTGGGCCCCGAGGGCCGCGGCGTCTTTGACCTTGGCCGTGGCCTTGTGTTGGATAATGGTCGTCCCCGCCAGGTCGGCCACCAGGCCGGTCAGTTGGAGGTGGCGGCCTGTGTCGTCGAGGACGGCGTGTCCAGCGATGGGTACTTGGCAGCCGCCATCGAGGCCAAAGAGGAAGGCGCGCTCGGCGGTAACGCACCAGCGGGATGCGGGGTGGTCGAGAAAGCTCAGGAGCTCGTGGAGGTCAGCGCGGTCGTCGCGGTATTCAATTCCCAGTGCCCCTTGGGCCACTGCGGGAAAGAAGCGTGGCGGGGCAAGTTCTTCGGCGTATGGGGCAGAGAGCCCGAGCCGTTTGAGCCCTGCGCTGGCCACGACGATGGCGTCAAACGCCCCGTCGTGGAGTTTGCGCACCCGGGTGTCGAGGTTGCCGCGTAAGGAGACGATGGTCAGGTCGGGCCGTAGGGCGAGGAGTTGGGTGTGGCGGCGCAGGCTACTGGTCCCTACGCGGGCACCTTGGGGCAGGTCGTTGAGGCTTGGGTAGCGCATAGAAAGCAAGGTGTCCGTGGCGATCTCGCGCTGGGGGATGATGCCCAGGGTGAGGCCAGCGGGCAGTTCTGCGGGCACGTCTTTCATGGAGTGCACCGCCAGGTCTGCCTCGTCGGCCAGAAGGGCGTCTTCGATTTCTTTGACGAAAAGGCCCTTGCCGCCCACTTTGGCAAGGGGGACGTCGAGGATTTTATCCCCCCGGGTCTTGATGATGACCAGCTCGGTGCGGATGCCGGGATAGCGCGCTGAGAGCTGGTGTTGGACCCAGCGCGCTTGCCAGAGGGCCAATTGGCTGCCGCGGGTGGCGATGCGGATAATCGGCATGGGCATGTCCTAATGGCAGGTGGAGCAGCTGCCTCCGGCGCAGGAGGCACAGCCACTCTTGCCGCGGGTGGTGATGGCATTGGCACTGGGGGAGCCTTTGACGATGGGTCCACCGGTGCGGAAATGGCTGCGGGAGACGAGCCGGGTCACCGCGGTGCTGCCGCATTGGGGGCAGCAGGGGGTCTCCTTCCCTAGGACAATCTCTTCGAATTCAGCGCTGCATGCCGAGCAGCAGTACTCATAGATGGGCATGGCATCCTCCTTGAGGCTGGAGATGGGGAAACAAGGTCTGTTCCACCAAGGCGCATAGCAGGTGGATGATGGTGATGTGGATTTCCTGGATAAGCGGGGTGCTCTGGTGCGGCACGGCCAGAAGTAGGTGGCATAGGGGGGCCATGGCCTCGGGAGAGGCGCCGCAAAGTCCAAGACAGCTGAGGGAACGTTCTTGAGCGGTTCGTAATGCGGCAAGGATGTTGGGACTGCGGCCCGAGGTGGAGATGGCCACGAGGATGTCGCCGGGCTGGCCGAGGGCTTCCACTTGCCGGGCAAAGACGGCCTCAAAGGCGCTGTCGTTGGCAATGGCCGTGAGGATTGAGGTGTCCACGGTGAGGGCGATGGCCGGCAGGGCGGGCCGATTGAGGCGGAAGCGGTTGACGAGTTCTGCCGCCAGGTGCTGGGCATCGGCAGCGCTGCCGCCATTACCACAGACGAGCACTTTGCCACCGCGGTTTAGGATCGCGGCCATGGTCTGCGCTGCAGCGGCGATGGTGGGGGCCGCAGCAGAGAGGTACGCTGTCCGGAGCGCTGCTCCGGTCTGGGCATGGTGGATAATGTAGTCTTCCATCCATTTTGTCTCGCTATCCATGATCCCTCCGCCAGGGCTCTGTAGGACTGGTGGAGGGCTTTGGCAAGGAAGGGGGCATGGTCAGGGTTTGGGGAGGGTTTGCCATGTGTGGGTTTCCCAACAATAGGTTTGGAACGGCCGGAAGCGCTCTTTGTAGGCCATGCGGGAGCACCCAGGGACAGCAAAGCCGAGGTAGTAGTAGCCCCGGCCGAGGCGATGGGCGAGACTAATCTCCCGCAGGATGCTAAGGATGCCAAGACTGAGATTGGCAACGTCTGGATCGAAGACAAAATAGACGGAGCTGAGGCTTGTTTCGCCTATATCGAGATAACTGAGCCCCACGAGCTTGTCTTCGAGGTAGTAGTGTCCCAGGAGGGTCGGGCAGGAAGGGGTGTGAAGGTGGACAAGAAAGTCCTCGAGGTCTGCTGGTTGCCGCAACCGGACTTGGCTATGGCGAGCGTAGAGGTCGAAGTATTCTGGTCGGTATCGCAGGGGGCCCAGTTCGAAGCGGATGTGGGCGCCTTTGCGTAGTACCCGGCGTTGGCTTTTGCTGGGTTGGAAATCAGTGACCCGCAGGCGCAGGGGATGGCAGTCCCGGCAGCCCTGGCAGGCAGGACGGAAAAAGAAATTGCCGAACTTCCGCCAGCCGCGGGCCAGGAGCCAGTCAAGCTCACGGGGTTGGACTTCACCGGCAAAGAATTGCTCGTAGGTGAGCTCCCGCTCCGGCAGATAGGGGCACGGGATAGGAGGTGAAGGTTCCGGTGGCTGGTAGAGGATCATCGTTGGCGTGCTGTCTTCTTGGCCCAGGAATCGCGCAGCCCGATGATACGGTTAAATGTCGGCTGGTTTGGGGAGTGGTCCACGCGATCGGCGCAGAAGAATCCGAGCCGTTCCCATTGGAAACGCGATTCGGGCGCACACGTGGCAAGTCCAGGTTCTCCGAAGCCGTGGCAGACCTCCAGGGAGGAGGGGTGGATCTCCTCGAGGAAGTCCCGTTCGGTGCCGGGATGTTCGGCGGTGAACAGGCGGTCGTAGAGCCGCACGGTGAGGGGGATCGCATGCCGGGCCGACACCCAATGGAGGGTGGCCCCCACGTTGCGTCCGTCCGGGGCATCTCCCCCACGGCTGGCCGGATCATGGGTGCACAGGACCGTTGTTACCTGGCCGAGGGCGTCGGTTTCAATCCCGGTGCAGGTGACCAAATAGGCCCCGCGCAGGCGGACCTCCCGGCCAGGAGAGAGCCGCCGAAAACCTTTGGGCGGGGTAAGGGTAAAGTCCTCGGCCTCGATCCAGAGCTCGCGACAGAAGGGTACTTCGCGGGTGCCCAAGCTGGGGTCCTTGGGGTGGTTGGGGAGGAGGAAGATTTCTTCGTGGTCTTCTGGATAGGAGGTCACCACGAGGCGCAACGGTTTGAGCACCGCCAGAGCCCGGGGGGCCGTGCGGTCTAGTTCCTCGCGGATACAGCTCTCCAATAGGGCCATGTCCACGCAGCTCTCGGAACGGCTGACCCCTATCCGTTCCACAAATTCCCGGATGGCGGCTGGTGGCACCCCGCGGCGCCGCAGTCCTGAGAGGGTGGGCATGCGTGGGTCATCCCAACCGGCGACAATGCCGCGCTCCACCAGTGTTTTGAGTTTGCGTTTGCTTGTCACGGTATAGGTGAGATTGAGGCGGTTGAACTCAATCTGCTGGGGGTGGCAGGGGACGTCGAGCTGCTCGAGGAGCCAATCATAGAGGGGTTTGTGGTCTGCAAACTCCAGGGTGCAGATGGAGTGGGTGACCCCTTCCAGGGCGTCCGAGAGGCCATGGGCAAAATCATAGGTGGGATAGATGCACCAGGCGTCACCGGTGTTTTGGTGTGGACGCTTGAGGATGCGGTAGAGGACTGGGTCGCGCATGTTGAGATTGGGCGAGGTCATGTCGATTTTGGCGCGCAGGGTACAGGCCCCTTCGTCGAACTCGCCGGCGCGCATGCGGGCAAAGAGGTCGAGGTTTTCGGCTACCGAGCGGTTTCGATAGGGGCTTTCGATGCCCGGTTCGGTAAGAGTCCCGCGCGTTGCCCGAAGCTCTTCGGCAGAGAGATGGCAGACATAGGCCTTGCCTTTCTCAATCAGTTCCACGGCAAATTGGTAGAGGCGCTCGAAATAGTCCGAGGCGTGGTAGAGGTGGTGCCCCCAATCAAAGCCGAGCCAGCGTACGTCTTCTTGGATGGCGGCCACAAAAAGGGGGTCTTCTTTTTCCGGGTTCGTGTCGTCAAAGCGCAGATGACAGCGGCCACCGAATTCTTGAGCCAGGCCGAAATTGAGGCAGATGGACTTGGCGTGGCCGATATGGAGAAAACCGTTGGGCTCTGGGGGAAAGCGGGTGACGACGCTCGAGACAACACCGCGGGAGAGGTCGTCGTGGATCCGTTCGCGCAGAAAATGGGAAGAGGAGGGGGAGGTCATGGCACATCCTTACCACAAGAAAAGGTGGAGGGAGCTGCGGCCGTGGCAATGGTCGTGGCAGCAAATCGTTTGAGGGCTTGGTCGAGGGCCAGGGCTGTGGCTGGGTAGGCCAAATGGTCCCAGGGAATGTCGTGGGGGGCGAAGACGCGAATGGTTTGTGTTTCGCTGCCAGCTTGAGGGATACCCTGGGCCGTGGCGGTATAGGCAAGAAGGACAACGGGCTCGCCAGGGGTGGAAAAAACGCCCACAAGATCCGTGATAGTGGCGGACAGGCCAGTTTCCTCAGTGATTTCTCGCTGGAGGGCAGCCTCCACCGCCTCCCCTTGGTCCACATGACCGCCGGGGAGCATCCAACCGCGATCCTTGAAGACCCGGCGCAGGAGGACAATCCCGCCATCGACCCATAGGACGGCGCAGACGACGACCCTTGGGTCAGGATGGAGGACGCGGGTGCAGGCCGGGCAGACACGAGGAGTGGTCAAGGGCAGGGGATAGGGCGCACCGCAGCCTGGGCAGAAGCGGAGTTCGTCCCAAGAAAGGGGTTTGGGATGGCCGGTGGCCGGTGTCGTGGAGACCGTCATAGGCTGGAACGTGTGCGCACTTTGTCCCAAGGGAGGCTCTCGCGAGGATGGCCTGGTTTGCGTCGGGCAGGATGGCCGATGGCAATGATGCACGGGATGCGGCATCCTTCAGGGAGGTCGAGGACGTGGCGGACGAAGTCTTCGGCAGGGATGCCAGAGGCGTGGTTGCGTAGGCGCACTTGCACCCAGCAGCTCCCCAGGCCAAGGCTCTCAGCAGCCAGTTGAAGGATAATGGCGGCGATGGCGCAGTCTTCGATCCAGGTGTCGGCACGCTCTGGGTCGGCGAGGAGAACGACCCCCAGCGGGGCTTGCCGGAGGAATTCGGCCCCGTGCGGCTTGCAGGTAGCGAGCTTTTCCAGCAAGGTCCGGTCGGTGATAAAGAGAAAAGACCAGGGATTGAGGCCCCGAGAAGAAGGCGAGCGAAGGACGGCTTCCTGGAGGGCTGCGATGGTCGCCGCATCGAGCGGCGCATCGGTATACGCACGGATGCTGCGGCGCTGGCGAAGGAGATCAAGCATAGGGACTCCTGATGGAAAACGTGGGATGGGTTTTTTCACAGCCATCTCTTGGCGGGGCTGTTTAGTGCGCCGTGCTGCGGCTGGCAACGTTGGGAAGAGGGGGTGTACATGGACGGATGGTTGTGGCTGTTGGTGGCTCTTGCTGGCGCCGTTATGCCGGTGCAGCCGATTCTCAATGCCTGGGCGGCGCAGGCCTTGGGCAGTCCGTGGTGGGCAGCATGTTTGTCTTTTGCTACAGGGTTGGCACTCCTTGTCCCCCTGGCCCTTGGCATTAGCGGGCTGCCGGCGTGGAAATCGTGGGGAGCAATTCCCCTTGCCGTGCTTTGGGCTGGGCCCCTCGGGGTGCTTGTGGTGACCGTAACCTTGGTAGCCGTGCCGCGGCTTGGGGTGTTCCCAGTCATGGTGCTTCTGGTGGCGACCCAGCTTGGGGCTGCGTTGGCTATGGATCACTTTGCCTGGCTGGGGGTCCCCCGCGCGCCCGTGTCTTTGGGCCGGTTGGCGGGGGCGATTTGTGTGCTTGTAGGTGTCATTTTGGCTCGTCAGTAAGGAGGACAGATGCGCGTTGCGATGTTTGTTTTCAACCCGGACCCCATGTGCTTTATTCATGTGCTCCTCAATGGGCTCGACATGCAGGCTCGTGGAGGAACGGTCCGTATTGTCCTAGAAGGGGCGGCCACCACGGTGCTGCCAGAGGTCGCCAAGGCAGGGCACCCGCTGCACCATCTCTTTATGGAGGCCAAGGCCGCCGGCCTTTTTGACGGGGCTTGCCGGGCTTGTGCCACCAAACTCGGGGTGGCGGAGGCAGTGCAGGCCGCCGGGATTGCGCTCATTGGTGAAATGCATGGTCATCCGGCAATGGGAAAGTACCTTGAGGACGGATATACCCTCATCACCTTGTGAACGGGAGGAAACCATGGTGCCCTTTCTGGTGTATCGGTGCCGGCAAGGGGATCCCATCAAGGCCCCGGAGGCAGTCATTGCCCTCTGGCCGGAAGAGGTCCCCCGCTTTGCCGAAATTCTGGATGAAGCTGCAGCCAAGCGCCCAGGAAAGGAGCGCCAGGCAGGAGAATATTGGGAGATCGTCGCCAAGGAAGATGCCGACCCCTATGATTGGGAGAAGGTTACCGGGGCCCTCAAGCGCCGGGAGCATGACCCCTTGGGGGATATGTGGCGGGAGCGGGCGCGGATTGAAGAACTAGTAGAACAGGGCATGTCCCTGGAGGAGGCCATGGCAATCATGACGCCCCTGGCCCATACCCTGCGCTATGAGTCGGCCCCGCCGAAAGCGCTGCTGCCCCGGCTCAAACCGCCGGCGTAACTCCAGGAGGGCGGTATGCTGCTGCGTCTCTTTTGGCTGGTGGTGGCCGTGGCCCTGGCACCGCCGGTGTGGGCCGAGCGGGTGCGCGGCCAGACCGTCTATGTGCCGGTGTATTCGCATGTTTATCACGGGGACCGTGAGCGGCCGTTTCTACTGGCCGTGACCGTGGCGGTGCGTAATGTGGACCCCTCGGCGTCCATGACGCTGGTGGCAGCGGAGTATTACGACAGCAACGGACGCATGGTGCGCCAACTCGTGCGGGCGCCGCAGACCATCGCGCCTCTTGCCTCGGTGCGGCTGGTCATCCCGGAGTCCGATGTGGCTGGCGGCAGTGGGGCGTCGTGCCTTGTGCGCTGGCAGGCGGACCAACCCGTGCTGCCACCGGTTGTGGAGGCCGTTATGATTGGTACCCGCGCTTCGCAGGGGATTTCGTTTACAACCACCGGCCGGGTAGTGGAGGTGGAACAATAGCCGTCGGTCTTTCTCGGGCAGCGTAGTCCCTGTCCTGTGGGCTGCAGCAGGGCAGGGAGATTGCGGCTGGGACAGAAACCCGGCAACGGGGTTAACCTGCAAGCGGTTGGGGAGAGCGATGCCCCTGCGAATGGGCAAGGGGATGGGTGAGGACTTCGGAGCCGGGAAGGACCGAGACAAGGGCGGCTGCTCGAGGGCAAGTGGAACGGTCCGCTAGGAGGCGCAACCCGAGATGTGGCGAGCCCTCCTTTGGAGTCAGTGGAGGGGGCGCGCAGGAGTGTCTTTAGGTGCGATTGAGATGGAAGAACCCAACGTTTGGAGAGAGTATATGGACGAGACCTTAGAGGCATTTTTGGCCGCCTGGGAAGATTGCCCGGCCAAGGCGGCATTTGGGAGGGTGCGGGCTGCCTTGGAATCTCTTCCCGGGGTCGTGGTTTCGGCCAAGGTCCGGCCGGGGGTGAGTGCTTCCCTGCGGGGAAGTCATCCGGCCCAGTGCGGACGAGAACTCTTTGTGCTGATCGATATCATTGACGACGACCCGGAACTCCGTTGGCTTTCGGTATGCTTCTATGCCGATCTCGTCACCGACCCAGAAGAACGAGGAGATCTCGTTCCCAACGGACTGATGGGGGAAGATGCTCGGTGCTTTGACCTCGACGGCGAGGATGATGAGGCAGTGGCCTACGTGGAAGCGCGGGTCCGCGAGGCTGGGAGACGGGCTGCAGGCCGATGAGCTCTCTTGGTTTGGATACTGCGGCCTTGCGGCGTCACCGCTGGCGAAATCTCCTGCAGTCGGGGGCCTTGCTCGCTTTGATGACCGTGCACGCGGCGGTGGTGGGAGTGCTTGTGTGGGGCGACCACGGGCTATGGCTTATGGTGGTGTGGTTGGGCCTGGCCTGGATGGTGCGAACCGGGCGGGCGTGGCGGTGGCAGCTCCTCTTTATGGGGGCGCGGCCGGTGGCTGTGGCTGCGGCGCCGGTGACCTACGCGGTGCTTCGCGTCCTCGCCCAACGGGCCGGACTGGGCCACATCCCCCAGTTGTGGTGGCTCAATTCGCCCATGGCCAATGCCTTTGCCATTGGTTCCCGGGAGGATTCGGCAATTACCATCACTCGGGGGCTTATGGATACCCTCAGCGAGGAGGAACGCATCGCGGTCCTTGCCCATGAGATTGCCCACGTGGCCCATGGCGATCTGTTTGTCATGGGTCTGGCAGACGCCATTGCTCGTCTGACCTCGGTCTTGGGATGGATAGGCGGGATTGGCCTCGTTCTCAGTTTGCCGTACTTCCTCGCTGGCGGTGAGGTCCCGTGGCTCGGGTTGGCGCTCATTGCCGTGGCGCCGCAGGTGAGCGTCGTGGCGCAGCTTGGCCTTTCTCGCAGCCGGGAGTTGGATGCCGACCTGACGGCAGTTGTCCTCACCGGGAACCCTGAGGCCTTGGCCTCGGCACTTCGCAAGCTCGAGCGGGTGGAGCGGGGGTGGCGGCGGCTCGTATTTCCTGGGCGCAGTACGCCAGAGCCCTCCTGGCTGCGGACCCATCCGCCCACAGAAGAGCGGGTTTCGCGGCTGCTTGCGTTGCGGGTGCCGCGCCGTGACCGATGGGAATTGGCCTTTGGCTCGTCGGATCGCTGGTAGGTAGTGGAGAAAGGAATGGCCAATCATATTCTCGTTCTTGATGATGAACGGAACTATCTCCTCGTTCTCCAGGCCATACTGGAGGAGGAGGGCTATCAGGTAACGACGCTGGCGGATCCCACCTTGGCACTCCCGTTTCTCGAAGAGTCGGAAGTTGATGCCATCATCACGGATATGAAGATGCCGGGGATGAGTGGGCAAGAGATCCTCGAAGGGGTGCGCCGACAGTTCCCCCACATCCCGGTGCTCATTATGACCGCCTTTGGGAGCATTGACCGCGCTGTGGAGGCCATGAAGGCCGGGGCCTTCGATTACATTACCAAGCCCTTTGCGAACGACGAAATCTTGCGTTCCGTGCGTCGGGCCATGCACCTCGCCCAGGCCCAGCGCCAGAACCGCATTTTGCGGGAACACCTGGCCCAGCGTTTTGGGGCGGGGGCCATTGTGGGGCAGTCGGCCGCCATTCGTGATGTCCTTACCTTGGCAGCAAAGGTGGCGCCGACCCGCAGTACGGTGCTCATTACTGGCGAGTCTGGGACGGGCAAAGAACTTGTGGCACGGGCCATCCATTTGGGGTCTGAACGCCGGGATATGCCCTTTGTCTCGGTCAACTGTGCTTCACTCAACCCTGGCGTGCTCGAAAGCGAGCTTTTTGGTCACGAAAAGGGTTCGTTTACTGGGGCTGTGGCCATGCGGCGAGGGCGTTTCGAGCTCGCCCAAGGCGGAACTCTTTTTCTCGATGAAGTGGGCGAGATCAGCCCCGAGATTCAAGTCAAACTCTTGCGGGTACTCCAGGAGCGGGTTGTGGAGCGGGTCGGGGGGACGGAGTCTATCCCCGTGGACTTTCGTCTCATTACGGCCACCAATAAGGACCTTGTTGCCGAGGTGGCTGCTGGTCGGTTTCGGGAAGACCTTTTTTACCGCCTCAATGTTATCAATATCCATGTCCCGCCATTGCGGGAGCGCCGCGAAGATATTCCGCTTTTGGCCATCCATTTTTTGCGCCGGAGCACGGAAGAAGCCGGCCGCACCGACCTGCGAGGCTTTACCCCTCAGGCCATGGACTATTTGTCTGCCTATGAATGGCCTGGGAATGTGCGCCAACTGGAAAACGTCGTCGAGCGCTGCGCTGTACTTGCTGCTGGCCCGGACATTGACGTCCATGACCTGCCGCCGGAGCTGCGCGATGAAGAATCGCAGTACAAAAGCGCGGTGGACCTGTTGCCATTGCAGCTCAACCTTTCGGAGACCTTGGAGAAGATTGAGGCTGCCCTTATCCGCCGTGCCCTGGTGCGCTCGGATTTTGTCCAGGTAAAGGCAGCGGAACTGCTTGGGGTCTCTAAAAGCCTGCTTCAGTATAAGCTCAAAAAGTATGGTATCACCCCACGGGGGTAATGCCCGTATTTCAGAAAAAGAAAAAGCAGCCCCCGGTTCGGGGGCAAGCTCTTATGGTATTATCCGCACGAGTAGCCGCGTTGCTGGGAAACAGGTGGTCCTGCTCGGGGGCAGGCCCTCGTGGCGAAAGCTGTTTTTTTGAGGAGTTATTGTTGGGGGGCCTTGGGCGCCGCCGTGCCACCGGTGGCGTTGGCTTGTGGCTGGCTCCCACCTGCGGTGATGAGGTTTTTGATCTGCTCAAATTTGGCATCACCAATCCCTTTAACTTCTTTGATTTGCTCAATGGAAGTAAAGGGTTTGGTCTGACGGTACTCGATGATCTTGGCCGCGAGGGCCGGACCAATGCCGGGCAGGGATTCCAGTTGCTGCGGGGTGGCGGTGTTGAGGTCGATGAGGTCGGCGGCCCATACCCCACCGCCGAGGACCAGGAACAAGACCATCATGCCGAGGGCCAAGAGACGCTTCATAGAATCCTCCTTAAGAAAAAATTCTTTCTGCTTTTCCACAAAAAAAGAAATGCATGTCAAGAGGAAGCGGTATTTTGGTGCTGCTGGACAATGGGAGTGTCACTATGCGCACGGGACAAGGAAACGGTCACTTCGGGAAGACAAGCGGTGCTGCATTCAGTGAAGACAAAGGGCGTGCAGCGGCTTGGGTGGACCGAGGGGGTGAGGGGGCAGCAGCCTGAGGTCCTGCGGTTGCCTTGAGAGAGGTCTTCGCCTAGCGAGGGACAAACGCTCCAGAACAGGAGGATGCCAACATGCGCCAGATGGTGCTGGTAGGGATGATGGTACTCGTGTGGAGTACCGGGGCGGTGGGCATGGATATGGAGGCTGCCGTGCGGGCAGGCCTGGCCGCTCATCCGTCATTGCAGGCCATTCAAGAGGCCATGGAGGCTGCCCGGCTCGGTGTGCGCGCAGCCCAGGCGGCCTTTGGTCCATCGGTGTCGGTGGACTATGGGTATACCCATTTGGACGAGACCCCACAGCTTTTGGGGATGCAGGCGGGGACGCGGGACAATTGGCAGCTTGGCGTGCGGGTGGATCAGCCGTTGTTTACGGGCTTTGCCTTGCTTGCAGCTTTGGAGCGGGCCAAGGTGCAGGAGCAGGAGATGGCTTCGCGTCTCGACCATGCTCGGGAACAATTAGCGCTCCATATCCGCGAAGCATTTTTGGGGCTCCTCCAGGCCAGGGCTGCTCGGCGTGCCGCGGAGGATGGCCGTACTCGTCTTCAGGCCCATCTGCGGCGCATTACCGCCTTTTATGAGACCGGATTGCGGCCCAAGCTCGATGTGCTCCAGGCACAGGTGGAATTGGCTCGGGCTGAGCAGGCAGTGGTAGAGGCCGAAAGCGCCGAGGCCGTGGCCCAGGCGCGCCTCGAGACCTTAGTAGCGGCCCCAGGTCCCCTTTCGTTTGAGGGGGAGCTCGAATTTGTCCCGTTCCCGTTGTCCTTGGAGGCATGCCTTGAACAGGGGCTGCGCAAGCGGCCGGATCTGCGGATTGCACAACTTACGGTGGATATTGCCCGGCAGCAGGCTCGTATTGCCGCCGCCCCCCTTTATCCGCAGGTGGATGCACGGTTCCAGTACCAGCGCACTGGCGAAGACCCTGCGGTGGATGGGGGGCCATACCATACCCCCAGCGCCTGGCAGGTTCAGGCCGGGGTGCGTTGGAAGGTCTTTGATTGGGGCCAGACCTATTCGTTGGCGCGGCAGGCAGACAAACAGGTGGATCGGCTCTTCCAGGAATATGAGGCCTTACGCCTGGAAGCGCAGTTTGAGGTGCGGCAGCGCTATCTTCAGATAGGCGAGGCAGAGCAACGGCTAAAGACCGCGCGCGAAGAACTGGCCGCTGCCACGGAGAGCCTACGCATGGCCCAGGCCCGTTACGAGGCCCAAGTGGGGACGAATACCGATGTCCTCGATGCCCAAGCGGCCCGTACCGCGGCCGAGACGCGCCTCATCCAAGCCTTGGCCGATCACCGGATTGCCGTGGCGCGTCTCGTCGCCGCCATGGGCAGTGGTCGTCCTGATGCAGGACAGCCATAACGCGGTGCCATCGCATGGCGGCAGTGTCCCTGAAAGGACTCCGAGGAATCTGACGTACCGGGCCGGCACCACCAGCTTGGCAACCTGGGACCAGGCACTATTCCGGAAAGGACTCCGAGGTATTTGACGTAACGGGCCCGCGCGGCGCAGGTACCGCCACGCCGGCGGCTCCCGCCCTGAGGAGTGTGCTCAGGAATCGGCAATAAAGGGCCCTGGAGGCTGTCGGGACACCCCCCTTTCGACGCCTTGAGGGGTGTGCTCCGGAATCGGCAGTAAAGGGGTAATCTCCTCGGAGGTTCACGAGGAGGGGCATCGCCGAAGACGGCAGGAGGAGGTCTTCCGGCTGCGGGTGGACTTATCTGCCAGACAGGCGAGCTCGGCGAGCCGTGCATCCACTGCGGCAAAGAGAGAACCGGGGGAGAACCGGCCGTTTTTGCAGCGGATCCCTGCTCGAACCCCAGTGAGGATCTCCATGGCCTCCTCAATGGAGGCCACGGCATAGAGATGAAATTGGCCGTCGCGGATGGCCGCCAGGACTTCTTCTTTGAGGACGAGGTTGTCGACGTTGTCCCGTGGGAGGATGACGCCCTGGGTGCCGGAGAGACCGTGGCGCCGGCAGACCTCGAAGAAGCCTTCGATTTTATAAGGAACCCCGCCTACCGCCATAATCGCCCCGCTCTGGGATACGGCCCCGGTAAAGGCGAGGTCGAGGCGAAGCGGAATGCCAGAGATAGCAGAGAGCAGCGCGGCCAACTCTGCCCCTGAGGCCGAATCGCCATCCACTTCCGCATAGCTCTGTTCAAAGCAGATACTCCCCGAGAGGACGATGGGTTTATCTTGGGCAAAGCGGTTGTAGAAGTAGCTCTTGAGGATCATCATCCCTTTGGTGTGGATGGGGCCGCCTAGTTCCGCCTCCCGCTCCAGGTCCATGATGCCACCGTGCCCCACGCCCACGGTGCAGGAGATTTGGTGTGGCAGGCCCATGATATATTCGCCGATTTGCGTCACCGACAGGCCATTGGCGACTCCCACTTCGCGGCCGTGGGTCCGCACTTTGATGATGCGGCGGTCATAGTCGCGCAGGAACTCTTCGTGGTAGAGGTTGTTGCGGTGATCGCGCTCGCGCAGGGTTTCACGGATGATGGTGGCGTCCACGGCTTTGGCGCCCCGGGATTGGGCAACGGCCTCGGCTTCGATCATGATCTCCCGTTGGAGGCCAAAGGCGAGGGCAAGGCGAGTGCGGTCTTCGGCCAGACGGGCGGCGTAGTCGATGAGTTCAGCGTAGGCATCCTTGGTGAAGAGTCGACGCCGTTCGTTTCGGCGCATGGCCTCCAGGACCTCGGCATACGAGAGGATGGTGGTATCGGTTCGTTCGATAGACTCCTGGAGGTGGGCTTTAATCTTGAAGAGTTTGCGGAAGCGCTCATCATAGGCGTATAAGGTTTCGTAGGTCTCGTCGTCCCCGATGAGGATGACCTTGAGCCGCAGGGAGATTGGATCTGGGGTGATGGTGTGGGTACGAAGCGTGTCAAAGTGATCACTGGGGTCCTCGATGCGGGAGAGCTCCGTGCGCAGGCAGCGCAGGAGTCCTTCCCAGGCAAGGGGATGGGCCAAGAGGTCGTCAACGCGGAGGATGAGATAGCCTCCATTGGCGCGGTGGATGGCGCCGGCCCGGATGAGGCTAAAGTCGGTAAAGAGGGTCCCCCACTCGGTTTCGCGCTCGATGCATCCGAGGAGATTGGCAAAAGAGGGGTTGGTCTCGTGGATGACCGGGGCGCCTTCTGTCTCGCTGTTGTCGACAAAGAGGTTGATCTCATAGCGTTGGAAGAAGGAATCGAGATAGGCCTCTGGAGAGGGGTCCTGGCCGGGGCGGGCCTCGCGTTCGGGTCGAGCCTGGTAGCGATCGAGATTTTCGAGGATATCGGCACGCACGGCGTCCAGGTACTGGAGGACGGCCTTGTAGGCGGCAAACTTTCGGCGCACCGGGGCGAGGAGGCGGTCCACGAGGTTGGCGCCATGGGCAGTTTCCAGGCGCTGTTCTTGGAGGCGGAATTCTTGTTCGCAGCGATTGACCTGCCGGGTGAGATCTGAAAGGGCGGCGAGTACGGCCGCACTTTGGGCCTTGAGGTCTTTTTTGCGCAGGGCATCAAGACGCTCGTACTCTTCCGAAGTAAGGACCTTGCCTTCCACAAGAGGGGTGAGGGCGATTCCTCCCGTGGCGTCGAGGTTCAAACTGAAGCCGTGGCGGCCAGCGGTTTCCTCCATTTTGCCCATGAGGTCTTCTCGGGCCGATGCGAGTTGAGCGAGGAGTTTGTTGTGGGAGCGCACATACCCTGCTTGCTCGAAATGGCGGGGGAGGTCTCGGCGCAGGCGGCGCATGGCCCGTTGGAGCATTTCTTTGAGGGTGCGCCCTAAGCCCGCCGGCAAGCAGAGGAGGATTGAGCGGTCTGGGTCATGGAAGTTGTGGACGTAAACGAGGTCTGGAGGTGTAGGCTCTTTGCGGGCGCGTTCTCGGACGAATTGTTCCACGAGGTGCGCACGGCCTAATCCGGACGAACCGGCCACATAGATGTTGTATTCCTTATCGAGGATACTGGTCCCACGCTCTAGGGCACGGATGGCTCGTGTTTGGAAGAGGGCCTCGGCGTTGGATGTGACCCCTGGCTTCCAGGTGCGCAAAACGCGCCGCGTGCTTGAGGACATGCCCAAATCCCGAAACGAAAGACGACAATGCGTAATGGATGGCAATGATGGCATGAGGGGTTCCATAGAAAGGCTTGGGACTGCCGGCAAGAATATTTATAATTACCCGATATAACAAGACAATGTGGTTGCGTCGCAGCACTCACATCTTAAAACAAAAACTTTCGTTGACGGCTTGGGTAGCTTGTGCTAGCCGAGCCTCCGATTTGTGATTTGTTGCACAAGGCGGCATTGCCGCAGGATGGTTCCATGTTCTTTGGGAAGAAAAAAAATGATTGGTGGCAGCTTTTAGGGATGGCCTCGGTGATGGGGATCCACCTGGTCTCCGGGGTTATCGTCGGGCTCGTCATGGGATACTATTTGGATAGATGGTTGGGAACAAAGCCATGGATGTTGATTGTATTTTTAATCTTTGGGATTATTGCTGGATATCGAAATATGTTTCGAGAGATGGATCGCATCCAGCGGAAGGAAAAGAATGTTTCCAGTGATTGAAAGAGTATTATATCGATTGGGGTATTTTGTCCCGGAAGTGCGGCGGATGGTTGCGCTTCAGGTGGTTATTGTTTTTCTTTCACTGGGGTTGATTCCTTTAGGTGTTTGGGCAAGAGACCTCAGTATTGGTGCCGTATTGGGAGGGCTTAATTTTTTTGCTTTAGCTAGAGTGATTCAAGAGCTTGTTTTTTTGCGCCGTGGAGCGATCGTTGCCCTTCTTTTGGGGTTCTATATTCGGTTGTTTTTGACCGCTGCTGCGCTATATGTGCTTATCGTGATGTGGCAAATCTCCGTGGTCATGCTTGTACTTGGTTTGTCCACGGTAGTGCTCAATATTTTGCTTTGGGGAATGTTCCATTGTGTTGGGAGAACATCAAAGGAGGCTTGAAGCATGGCTGGAGGATTGCACCCGATTTTTCTTGTAGAGGAAGCGGTCAAAGCCATTGGGCTGGTTGACGCCCATGGGCATGCCCTTGTCCCGACGCATGTCCTGTATTCTTGGACGTTTATGGCTGTACTTATCGTGTTGTCTATCCTGGCGACCAAAAACCTCGCGCTGGTACCGCGGGGGCTCCAGAATTTTTTTGAATTTCTTATTGGGTCCCTCGAGAACTTTGTTGTGGCCAATATGGGCGAAGATGGTCGCAAGGTCTTTCCCGTGTTGGCAACATTGTTTATCTACATTCTTTGCTGCAATGTAGGCGGTTTGATTCCTGGAAGTGATGCGCCGACGGCAAATATCAATACCACAGCATCTATGGCGGTATTTGTATTTGTATATTATCAGTATTGGGGATTTAAGTTGCACGGGTTGCACTATATCAAGCATTTTACAGGGCCGATGATTTGGATGGCTCCACTCATGTTCCCCATTGAAGTTATCGGGCACTTTGCGCGTATGCTTTCGCTGTCTCTGCGTCTCTTTGGGAATATTCGCGGTGAAGATATCGTATTGGCCCTGCTTTTTATTCTGGCACCAATCGTATCCACTGTGCCCATGTATTTTCTCTTCATGTTGGCCGACGTTATTCAGGCGTTTGTCTTCTTCATGCTGTCGATGCTTTATCTCAAGGGTGCCTTTGAAGAGGCGCATTAATATCGTGGGGGAATTGGTCTTCTGTGACCGTAACATTTTATACATGGAGGTTTTTGAACATGCGGAAAGGAATTGTCTCGCTGCTCTCCACCGTGGCCCTGCTCGTTGTGGCTTCTTCGGCCTTCGCCGCTGGGGCGGACCCGTCCGTGGCTTCCAACATCGCCATGGCCACTGCTCTCGGTATGGCGATTGCGGCAGCTGGTTGTGGTATCGCGCAGGGCCTGGGTCTGAAGGCTGCCTGCGAAGGCACGGCCCGCAACCCCGAAGCTTCCGGTAAGATTACCGTGACGATGCTCATCGGTTTGGCCATGATCGAATCGCTGGCTATTTATGCCCTGGTGGTGAATCTCATTCTGCTCTTTGCCAACCCCTTTGTTGGCTAATACCCAAGGGGAGGCCTCTGTCGGCCTCCCCATTTTTTTAGTTCTTTGTTTCGTGCTTTTTTTCACGCTTCATGCCGCTTAAAAATGACCATATCCCCCGAGCCACGATCCAGCGCCTCGCCGTATATGTGCAAGTGCTCGAGTCGTTAGTCCAATCCGGGCAGGATATTATTTCCTCAGAAGGATTGGCGCAGGCCTGTGGCGTAAATTCTTCTCAGATTCGCAAAGATTTGGCGTACTTTGGTGAATTTGGGGTGCGCGGAGTTGGCTACCACGTCCAGGAATTACTGGCATCTATTAAACGCTCGTTGGGTATTGATCGTACCTGGAACGTCGCCTTGGTGGGTGTGGGCAATCTTGGCCGTGCCTTGTTGCGCCATGGGATTTTTCGGCGGCGAGGTTTTATCCTGGTGGGGGCCTTTGATTGCGATCCGTTCAAGATTGGCGAGGAGATTGCTGGCCTGGAGGTGGTCTGTTCCCGGCGTCTCAAGGAAAAAGTCGCTGAACTAGGCATTGAGATTGGGATCATCACCACCCCACCTGAACGGGCGCAGCGGGCGGCGAACTATCTCGTGGAAGCCGGCGTCAAGGGAATCGTCAATTTTGCTCCTGCGCGTATTGAAGTCCCAGACACGGTCGCTGTGGAATATGTGGACTTCGTGCACCATCTTTTTTCCGTAGCCTTTTCCATTACCCTCGGTGAGAGCAAGAATAGGTCGTAGCGCATGGCCGCTCTTGGGGGCTTGCCAAGAGCAATGCCATTAGGCTATGGACCACCTTCCTTTTTTTACCAGGAGGTTGTTGCATGAAAAAAGGTATTCATCCGAAATTATACGACACCACGGTGCGGTGTGCGTGTGGTTTCGAGTTCCAGACCAAGTCTGTGGTTGGCGAGCATCTGCGGGTGGAGATCTGTGCGCAGTGCCATCCGTTCTTCACCGGCGAGCAGCGGTATGTGGATTCTGCTGGGCGCATTGATCGTTTCCGGAAAAAATACGCCAATATCAAGAAATAGCAGCCTGTTGTGGACATGCTCGAGACAATCGAGTCCTTAGTAGCCTCCTTTCAGGAGCTGGAGCGTGCACTTGGTGCCCCGGAGGTGGTGGCGGATCCGGAGCGGTATAAAAAGTTGGCGAAGCGGCATGCCGAGTTGGCGGAGGTTGTCGCCGAGTATGCCATCTTTCGCTCCATCCAGCGTCAGCTTGCCGATGCGCAGGAAGTGGCCAAAGATCCAGATCCGGAGATCTCGGCCCTTGCGGCGGAAGAAATTGAGATGTTGAAGGGCCGGTTGGCCGCGAGCGAACACCGACTGAAGACGCTTTTGCTCCCGAAAGACCCGCTTGATGAAAAGAACATCATTCTCGAGATCCGGGCTGGGACCGGCGGTGAGGAGGCCGCGTTGTTTGCGGCGGACTTGTTCCGGATGTATAGTCGCTTTGCCGAGAGCCAAGGTTGGCGGGTGGAGGTGGTCAGTGCCAGTGAAACGGGCACAGGAGGCTTCAAGGAGATCATTGCCTCCATTTCTGGTGACCGAGTGTATAGCCGCCTCAAATATGAATCCGGGGCACATCGGGTGCAGCGGGTGCCGGCCACAGAAAGTCAGGGCCGCATCCATACCTCGGCAGTGACGGTGGCTATTTTGCCCGAGGCTGAAGAAGTCGACGTGCACATTGATCCCAACGATATCCGCGTGGACGTCTTTCGCTCCTCTGGTCCAGGGGGCCAATCAGTCAATACGACGGACTCGGCTATTCGTATTACCCATCTCCCAACGGGCATTGTCGTGTCGTGCCAGGACGAGAAGTCGCAGCACAAAAACAAGGCCAAGGCCCTCAAGGTGCTGCGCTCACGATTGCTCCAGGCGGCGCAAGAGGAATCCAAACGTGCGTATGATGAGACCCGCAAGGCCCAAGTGGGGACGGGGGATCGTTCTGAGCGCATCCGGACGTATAACTTCCCGCAAGGTCGGGTCACCGATCACCGCATTCATTTGACCCTCTATAACTTGGACCAGGTCATGGATGGGGGGCTCAATCCCATTATCGACGCCTTGGTCCAGCACGATCAGGCCGAAGCCCTCAAAGCCGTTGGGTGATGCCCATGGCCTGCGTCGCCGAGCTTGTGGCGCATTGGCACGGCCGTTTCCTCGAGGCGGGGGTGGATGCACCCCGTCTTTCGGCGCAGCTGTTGCTGGCCTATGTGCTCGGTATGGAGCGCATGGCGATGCTCCTTGCGCGCGATCATCCTGTTGCGCCCGAGGCTGAAGCCCGCATGGCGAGCCTGGCCCAGCGTCGTCTGCGTGGTGAACCTGTGGCCTATCTCGTGGGCGAGAAGGAGTTCTATGGTCTATCCCTGACCGTGTCGCCGTCCGTCCTTATCCCACGGCCCGAAACCGAGGGTCTTGTGGATATTGTGCGTCGATTCGTGCCTGCGGATAGCCCTGGACTCATGGTGGACGTGGGTACAGGAAGTGGAGCGGTGGCCGTCGCTTTGGCCACGGTATTTTCACAGGCACGGGTGCTTGGCTTGGACATCAGCCCGGCGGCCTTGGCTGTGGCGGCAACGAATGTGCGCCGCTTGCACTTGGCTTCGCGGGTCGGACTGGTGTGTACGGACTTGCTCGTTGGGGTGCACCTGGATGCTGTCTGCGTGGTGGTGGCCAATCTGCCCTATGTGCCTGAGGGCCGAACCCTTTCGTGGGAAGTCGTTGGTTTTGAACCCGCTGGGGCGTTGTTCGCTGGGCCGGATGGTTTGGCCGTCTATCGCCGTTTTTTTCCCTTGCTGGCATCGATGCCGCGGGGAGGGCTCGTCGTCTGTGAAGTGGATGCCGAACACGCCTCTCAGGCCCTTGCCTTGGTGCCGTCTCATGCGGCCCAGGCATGGCTAGAGCTCGATTTGGCTGGGCGGCCGCGGTATGTGGTTGTTGTTTTTTAGCAATAATTCTCGGCTTTTTGGCAACACGTTGGGTGGCATGCAGGTGGAAAAGAAAAAAGTTTTTCTGTTTTTTCAGCATATTGTTCTTTTGGCGCGCAAGATGCAAGGGTCCGCGCATGAAGTTCGAAACAACGTTGCAATCACCTTTTCGGTGCGCAGGGGTAGGGCTGCATAGCGGCGAGCGAGTGGAAATCGTTGTTCGTCCGGCCCCAGCGCGCACAGGGATTCGGTTCTCTCTTCCCAGTGCCCAGGGCCGGGTCGTGGTGGTGCCGCGTCCGGGCAATGTGGTAGCCACGATGCTTGCCACAACGCTAGGGGAGCAGGGAGCTCATGTGGCCACGGTAGAACACCTGCTGGCCGCGTTCGTGGGCATGGATGTGGACAATGCCCTTGTGGAAGTCCACGGGAGTGAGATCCCCATTATGGATGGGAGCGCCTTGCGTTTTGCCCGGCTGATCCAGGCAGCGGGATTACGGCAACTCAATGTACCACGGCATGTGGCCTCGATCCGAAAGGCACTCGTTTTTGAGGATGGGGAGCGTTCTATCCGTGCCTATCCCTATGCAGGCCTTCAGATTTGGTATCGTATCCGTTTTGATCATCCCAGCGTGGGGACGCAGTCGTCCTGTTTTGAAGTGGCCCCGGATGTCTTTTTGAAGGAGATCGCCCCGGCGCGCACATTTGGTTTTTTACAAGATGTTGAACGGCTGCGAGCCGCCGGGCTTGTTCGTGGCGGTTCCCTTGCCAATGCTGTCGTGGTTGGAGAGGGGGGCGTCATCAACCCCGAGGGACTGCGGTTTTCTGATGAAATGGTGCGGCATAAAATTTTGGATTTTCTCGGAGACATGGCGGTGTTGGGGTGGCGGTTGCGCGGGCGTTTTGTGGTAGATCGCTCAGGGCATGACGCCAACAATCGCTTTGCTCGGTGGCTCATTGCCCATGCAGAAGAGTACTTGCAGGTCTCGGAAATTACTGGTGCCGCTTCGCTGCGGCCCTGGGTTTTGGAGGACCGTTGGCCTGCCGTTGGCTCCCCAGGATGGGTAGTTTAGATAATGGCCTTTTTGCAGTCGTTTGCTCCCGGAGCCTGGTGCTGCGGGAGTTTTTTATGAGAAAGTGGAGTGGGGAAAAAAAGGCTTGCCAATGAGCACCGAACTCAATACAAGCCGCTTTCTCGAAGCGCTGGCGTAGCTCAACTGGCAGAGCAGCTGATTTGTAATCAGCAGGTTGCGGGTTCGAGTCCCATCGCCAGCTCCACAAAGGAAGAGATGGAGGGGTTCCCGAGTGGCCAAAGGGAACAGACTGTAAATCTGTCGGCGGATGCCTTCGGAGGTTCGAATCCTCCCCCCTCCACCATATACGCAGTAGGAGACAGTTCCGAGCTGTTGCTTGACTACGAAGGATTGTCGAGCGGGAGTAGCTCAAGTGGCTAGAGCATCAGCCTTCCAAGCTGAGGGTTGTGGGTTCGAGTCCCATTTCCCGCTCCACTTGTTTTCTTTCGCAACTCTTTCGCTCTGAAGTTTCGTGTCCTGCAGCGTAGCCCATAGGTTCGGCAAAGAGCTTTATTTTTTTGTTTTTGAGAGGGGGCAGAGTGTATGGCGAAGCAGAAATTTGAGCGTAAGAAGCCGCATGTTAACATTGGGACGATTGGTCACATTGACCATGGGAAGACGACGCTGACGGCAGCGATCACGAAGATTGCGAGTATGCGTGGTCAGGGGCAGTTTGTGGCGTTT
>CALKRN010000014.1 GCA_937989665.1 uncultured Desulfomicrobiaceae bacterium
GCTCGCCAAAACTGCCGGCAATATCGTCGGGGTCCTCGAGAGGAACCCCGAGGCGGGTGGCATTGGTCGTGAGCTCCTTGCGGATGCGACGCTCGAGATCGCGGCGGCTCTCGAGTCGGCCTTCGGCGAAGCTTAGGCGCACCACCGGATGCTGCACGCCCCAATCCCAGTTGTTTTCGAGGTACAGCCCGGCAAAGAGCCGCTTGGTGCCAGAGAAGGCCTCGGCCAGGGTGTCGAGAAACAGGGATTTACCAAAGCGTCTGGGCCGGGAGAGGAAATAGTAGCTTCCCCCTTCGGCGAGCTTTGCCACAAAAGGGGTTTTATCCACGTAATAGTAGCCTTCTTCGCGGATCTTGGCAAAGGTCTGGATGCCGATGGGCAGTTTGCGGGGCATGGGAAGTCCTTCGGAGCGACAGGGGCAGTCGTGGTTGTGGATCTGGGGAATGCGAAGTTGCTCGGTGAGCATAAGCTATTGCTTTGGGTTGATATCCTGTCAGAGATAAGGCGTCAAAGGGTTCTCCAGGAGCGATGTTCGGGTAAAAGCATCCCTTGTCGATTCAACCTTGGGTGAGGAGGGGCCTCTTGAAGGGGCGGGGTCAAGACGCAGAAAGGGAACCATTGAGTCTCCCAGGGAGGCTTTTTGTGCATCTCGCGGCCATCACAGTGGCGCGCAATCCGCAGCGAGCACAAGGGCGCTGTGCAACCCTTTGTCTAGAGACCTCGCTGCTCCTACCCCCTGGTTTTGTGGGAGGGGCGAACGGCTGGTTTCAGCCATAGCCCAAGAAGAGGTGATCTCGAGTCTGGAGTGGGAGGAAATATGGTGTCACGATGGCTTCATAGGTGGTGTTTTGTGGTGGTGAGTATCTTTTGGGCTGGTGGCGCCTTGGCGGAGGAGATGACGCTGCGCCAGATGCTCGGCCAGATGATTCTAGTGGGCTTTCGCGGAAAAACAGTGGAAGATGGGTCTTCGATTGTCCGGGATATCCGGCAGTGGCACCTGGGGGGCGTGATTTTGTTCGATCGGGATGTGGGTACAGGGGGCGCGGCGCGCAACATCCAAACTCCCCAGCAACTGTGTGCCCTCACGACAGCTTTACAAGGGTATGCCCGCATTCCCTTGTTCATCGCTGTGGATCAGGAAGGTGGTAGGGTGCGGCGTCTACGGGAGGAGCATGGCTTTGCCCCCCTGCCTTCTGCTGAGAAGATGGGACAAGGGAGCCCTGAAGAGACCCGAGCCTGGGGAGAGCGCACCGGCGTTGCCTTGCGGCAAGTGGGCATCAACCTCAATTTTGCCCCGGTGGTGGATGTGGCGGTGGATCCAGCAGGCCCAGCCATTGGTGCCTTGGGGCGCAGTTTTGCGTCGGACCCGGAGGCTGTTGCCCGCCATGCCCTTGCTTTTGCCCAGGGGCTGCGCGCCCAGGGCGTAATCCCGTGCCTGAAGCATTTTCCAGGTCATGGTAGCGCCCGGATAGATTCCCATCATGAGGTCACGGATATTTCGGCGACCTGGACCCCAGACGAACTTATCCCCTATCGTCGCATTTTGCCCACGGGGATTGTCCCTTGTGTCATGGTTGGTCATCTCGTGCTGCGCTCAACGGACCCGGTTGTTCCGGCCACGCTCTCTTCCGCCCTGCTGCAGGGCCTGCTGCGTCAGGAGCTCGGATTTGAGGGAGTCATCGTCTCTGACGACCTGCAGATGCGAGCGATTATCGACCGATACGGCTTAGAGGAAGCGGCCATCCAGGCAATTGCAGCGGGAGTGGATGTCCTGGTGGTGGGCAATATGCTCGACTTCGACCCCGAGGTCGTCCCACGCCTCGTGCTTGCCCTCGAACAGGCCGTGGGTTCGGGGCGGATCCCGGCGGCACGCATTGCCGAGTCCTGGGAGCGTATTGCCGCGGTCAAGGCTCGATTCCTCGGGCCTTGACCGCATCTTTGTGCGCTTGCTGACGAGCGCGCGTTGCGGTTTATCTCCTGCACGTGGATGGACTATCGATTCCCCAGGGGGCTTCCTTTTTTCCACTACGCTTCTTGCATCATGCCCAGGTCACGTTACGCGCCCGAGGAGTGCTGGGCACGATGCGCCACAAACAGGGCACCTTCGGATCGCGGAGGTCGAGGAACTCCAGGGGTATTTCTACCCCTGGAGGCTCATTGGTTGGCGCCAGCGAGGATATTTTCGTGGTGGAATTCCACATCCATGGGGACTGTGTGGCACACGGCGCAGC
Source organism: uncultured Desulfomicrobiaceae bacterium (assembly GCA_937989665.1). GTDB lineage: Bacteria > Desulfobacterota > Desulfovibrionia > Desulfovibrionales > Desulfomicrobiaceae > Thermodesulfomicrobium. Next base: position 2,232 of record CALKRN010000014.1, read on the forward strand.
CACCTTTGGCGGCAATGGGGCCGGCGGTCTGTTGGTACTGGAGAGGTTGGATGGCGTCGCGTTGGGGATGCACTGGGTTTACTGCAGGATATTCGGCATGGGTAGGACCATGACAAGCCGGACAACGTAGGCCGGCGTCGTCGCTGCGGTTGCGGTAGAGGGCGCTTGCCCCCCGCGCCCAGGCGTTGAAGGCCGAAGCATTTCGCGGCGGCTGTGGTGTAAAGTTTTGGTGGCAGGCAAGGCAGTCGGGCTCGTCTTCCCAGGGGATTCGCGGTTGGATCTCTTCCACCGAGGCCACAAGGCGGGGTTTGAGGCCTGTGAGCAGACGTTGGGCACTGGGCTTTGCCGCCTCAGCGCGTAGAAGAGAGAGGGCATGGTCTTCGAGGGTGCCATGGCAGGACACACAGGAGATGCCACGCTGGGCATGGACCCCGCGGGCACAGCGGCTGTAGCTCGTTGGTCCAGTGGGATGGCAAGCATGGCAGGCCTCGGCGCCCGGACGATCGGCAAGGTAGTGAGCATGAAAGCCGTGGAGGGCAGCCGGGAGGTTGAGGACCTCTGGTTTGCCTTGCGCCTTCAGCAACGGGTCTGGATGGCAGCTTTGGCAAAGCACAGGGGTGCCGGCTTTGGCCTGAGGAAGAAGAGTCGTTTTGTGGCGTCGGTCATGGCGGGCCAGGACGTCCGAGGCAGTGCTGGCGGCAATGCCCATGGCCCCGATGCGCCGCCAGGTCCCGCCGTGGCAGTTCTTGCAGCCGATTTCGGTGGATACCGGTAGGACGACCTGGGTGGTGGCGAGTACTGCACCGCTTGTGGCGTTGCGGGCTTCCACGCGCCACACGGGATAGGGGTCGATGGCCCCATCGTCACGGTAAGGCAGGGCCGGAATACCGTCTGCCACAAAGACTGCAGCGCCATCCATCTTTTTCAAGGTCCCGGATGGGGTGAGGCCTTTGGCACTGGTGTTGGCTGGGATCGTCTTCCCCACGAGGCTTTGGGCGTACTTCCAGAATTCCACATGCTGGGAGGGGTGTTCATGGCCGGCAGGGGCGATGTAGTGCAGCTCGACGCCCTCGGTTACCAGCTCTGGCAGGGGGCCGCGGCGAATCAATTGGGCAGTGAGGGCGCTGCCCGGCGGTAGGAAGGAGAAATGGGCATCGCAATCCGAGATACATTTCTCGCCGAGGGTGCACCAGGCAAGGAGGACATAGGGCGTATTTTCCGGATCAAAGACAGGGATGGTCTGGTTCTCGTGCAGGAGGGTTGCGGTGGGTTCCTCTGGCCGCGGGGTGAGGCTCGCCACGTATTGGGCTAGGGCGTGCCGTTCCTGGGGTGTGCCGAAAAAGCGGGGCATGTAGCCGTAGAGCTTGCCCATGCCCGTGAGCAGACTTTCCATGCCCATGACCCCAAAGGCTGCGGAGAGTGGGCGGATATCGGTGCGCAGCCCCCCGATGGAGTGGCAGGCGGAGCATTGACCACGGAAGAGTTCTTTGCCCGCTGCAATGGGATCAGCCAGATTGGCGTGTTGGTTCCACCCCGAGGCCGCCAAATAGCCTTTGGTGAGCTGAGGGGCTTGCGCCACGAGGATACCGTTGGAGTAGAGATATCCTGGGATGAGATAGGGCCGTCGTCCGGCCTCGCGGATCCACTCGAAGCTCCCCAGGGAGCCGATTCCCAGGACAAGGAGGATGATACCCAGGGCCCGGTGGAAATAGGCCGGCAGGCGCAGGGCCATGAGGAGCCCTCCTGCGACAAGAAGGACACAGACAGTATATCCAACATGGAAGAAAGATGGAATTTGGGGATTGCCGCCTAGGATCATGAGCTGGGAAGCCTTGGGAATCACCTGGAGATACCACCATCCCGAAGGCACAAGGAGGACAAAGGGGAGGAGAAGCCATACGAGATTGAAGCGCACCAGTCGCCTACGGACTTCTGGGTCTTGTTCCCAGGCAGCAGTTGCCAACCCATAAAGTCCGGCAAGGAGAAGGGAAAAGGCGGTGCGAAAGACCAGAGACGGCCAAAAGGAGGGATTGAAGAATCCGTCCCAGAAATCGCGGGTCGTAATCCAATCTCCAGGAGTGAGCATAAACCCAATGATGCCGTTGATCATGAAGAGCGACATCCACGCACAGATAAAGTAGATCCAACCTAAAGCGAGATGAAGTTTGCGACTTATTTTGTTAAAGAGATAGAAATAGAGAAAGAGTGAGACAATTTCTCCTACAAAAAAGACCCACTCTGTGGCCCAGGCAAAGACAAAAGTATGGATAAGAATAGTCGTTGCTTGGGGAGAGAGAAGAGAAATGATGAACCAAATACCAACTCCTGTAATACCCCCCAGCACCATGGTGACGATGAGAAAAAATTTAGTGTGCCGTTTGATGTAGGCAAGGAGATGGGCGTCATTTTGACGGTAGGCAATGTGCTCTGAAGTCACGAGAAAAAGCCCACCACCCACCGCAAAGTGGGCAATATAGACATGAAAAATGGCAATCAGAGCTACGAGCAGGCCACCTCCTGCAGCTCCAAGTTCCCAAATCGGGAAGTTCATGGCTGTACCTCCGATGTTTTTTCCAACCAGACTGCGCGCAACATCCAGGCAATGGTGCCAAGACCAAGGATAAAGACTATCACAAAGAGCAAAAATGGGCTGTATTCGTGGGTGATAGTTCGTTGGTATACAGAGAAATACGGTGCAAGATATAGATCACGGACCATATCACGCAGTCCTACCATAAGGACAACCGTCATAAGGAGCATCCATGTCGTGGCGCAGAGGCGCCGCTGGAGGGCCGTGGCGATGCTCGCAAGGCCGAGGATGGCCCCGATGGCAAAGGTGAAGGTGGGGAGGAATTCGCCGCCGCCGAGGGCATGGGCCACAGTGGTTGGCAAGGCGGAGTAAAACCACATGCCTGTGGCGTATTGGCCCATGGTGGCGCCGGCGTACCAGGTGAGTCCATGGCCTAGCCATTGTGGGGGGAGGTTGGCGATGCCGAAGTGGGCGGCCCATGCAAGGCCAAGGCCTGCCACGGCCACCGAGGCAAGGACAAAGTGGAGGTAGCGGGGCAGGAGGGTAGGATCACTAAAATTGGAGATCGTGCCCGAAGGATTGGTGAAATAGGCAGTCCAGCGATCGGGCTGGAGCATGAGGGTCATGTTGGTGGTGTAGATGAGGGCCACGGTGGCGAGGCTTGCGGCCATGACGCCAAAGATAAGGGGTCGCAGCCTCCCCAGGAGGGAGAAGCGGAAGTCCACGAGGTAAGCTGCCAGATAGGCGAGGATCACGAGCCCGATGACCGAGATCCAAGGCACGGCGATGAGCACGCTACTGGTGTATAAGAATTGGCCATAGAGCACCTGGGTGAAGAGCAGTGGGGCGACGCCGAAATTGACGGCAAAGGCAATGGTGAACGGCAGTTTGGTGGCGAGGGCGTAGGTAGAGGGAGTTGGGTTTTGGGGGCGATGAAGGCTGAGCGCGAAGGCGATAAGGCTGCCACCGAGCATGAGGTTCATGGCGAGGAAATGGAGAATGAGGGTCACAAACTGAAGGACCACGAACCATCCCGGATGAATTGGAACGGCCAAGGCTTGGGGGATAAGGCGAGCGGCATCCATGGGTGCTCCTTCTTGAAGTAACGGTACAGCGATGTGGTGCCTGGCTAGTCGAAAAGAGGTCTTCTCGTAAAGAGGCAATTCGTTTTTGAGACAACAAAAGGTCGTCGTAAAGGGACAAAAAACTCTTTTGTGGCCAGGGGGGGCGGCAGGGTTTTTGGAAAGGTGGAAAAATACGGCCAAGCGCCTTTTTTGGGGCGGGAGCAGAGAGCGCACAGCAGCGAGGGAGGAAGGAGCCTTGGTCGGGGGGAGTGTGGTGTCGAAGTGGCGTCCCCAAGGGGATTTGAACCCCTGTTGCCGGCGTGAGAGGCCGGTGTCCTGGGCCACTAGACGATGGGGACGCAGAAGTTGCTAAACGGTTATGGCGCCCGGCCAAGCCTTGTGTATCTTGACCCAAGGCCACCTTGGCGTGAAAGGCGCCAGGTTTGGCTCCGACGGGAGCCAATGCCGAGGTTGGCAGGTGCCGTCAAGAAAAAAATTGGTGGTTCATCGGCTCCGTGGCGGCTGCTCGCCGTGGCTGCTGCGGACCACAAGGCGAATGGGCGTCTTGTCGAGGCCAAAGGTCTTGCGCAAGCCGTTTTCCAAGTAGCGCAGGTAATTATGGCGCAGGAGCTCCGGGTCATTGGCAAAGAGGACAAAGGTCGGCGGGGTCGTATCCGCTTGAGTCAGGTAATAGATTTTGCCCCGTTTGCCCCCTTTGGAGGGTGGCGCCTGGCGTTCGGTGGCCGCGCGCAAAAAGCGATTGAGTTCTCCGGTGGGAATGCGCACCTGACTTTGGGCGTGGACCTGTTCGGCCAAGGGGAGCAAACCACCGAGACCTGCCCGGGTGACTGTGGAAGTAAAGACCACCGGTGCGGCAGTAAGGAAAGCAAGGCCTTCGGCAACGGCTTGGCGCGCTTTGTGGGCCTCGTCACGGTGGAGGAGGTCGATCTTGTTGCCCACCACCACTACCGGCAGTTTTTCCTGGTCCAGGAAGGCCGCGAGGCGCTTATCCTGCGCGACGACGCCGGTGGTGGCATCCACCACCAAGAGGGTGACGTCCGCGCTCTTGGCCGCGCCCATGGCCCGCAGGACCGAAAAATATTCGAGGCTTTCCTGTATCCGTGATTTGCGGCGGATGCCCGCAGTATCCACGAAAACATAGCGCTTGCCCTCGCGCAAGAGTTCCACGTCTACGGCGTCGCGGGTAGTGCCGGCCATTTCGCTCACGATGAGCCGCTTTTGGCCCACCAGGGCATTGACGAGGGAGGACTTGCCCACATTGGGGCGGCCCACGACCGCAAGGCGCAGTCCCGCAAGGGGCTCCTCCTGGGAAAGTCCCAAGGGCTCTGGCAGGTGTTGTGCGATGGCCTCCTCCAGGTCTGGTACCCCGTGGCCGTGGGCTGCGGATACGGGGAGAGCTGGAAAACCGATGGCATGAAAATCGGCCATGAGGAGATCCGCCCGCTCGGGGCTGTCTATTTTATTGACCACAAGGAGGACCGGTTTGCCGCTATGGCGTAAAAATCCAGCCACCGCCTCATCATGCGGGTGGAGACCGTCGCGGCCGTCTACGACCAGAAGAACAAGGTCTGCTTCGGTCATAGCCTCGCGGGCCTGGGCAAAGATATCCTGAGCGAGGGGGTCATCGCTTTCCAGGAGGATGCCGCCCGTGTCCACAAGGACACAGGGCCGTCCTTCGAGGTGGACTTCCCGCCAGATGCTATCGCGGGTGACCCCTGGTTCGTCGTGAGTAATGGCGGCGCGTTCTCGGACGAGGCGGTTGAAGAGGGTAGATTTGCCCACATTGGGCCGGCCGACAACCGCCACCAGGGGCAGACCCTTCATGGCCGACCTCCCAAGACAGCGGTGATGGCCTCTTCCAGGGGCGGGTAGAGGACCCCCCTTTCCGTAATGATGGCGGTGAGCAGTCCCGCGGGAGTGACGTCAAAGGCAGGATTTCGCGCCCCAACGCCTTGAGGCACGATGGCCGTGCTGCAGGGGCAGGTCACCTCCTTTGCGTCCCGCTCCTCAATGGGGATGGCTGCGCCGCTGGCCGTGGCCAGATCGAAGGTGGAGCTCGGGGCGGCTACGTAGAAGGGGATGCCAAAGTGATGGGCAAGCACTGCAATTCCTAGAGTTCCGATTTTATTTGCAGTATCGCCATTGGCTGCGATACGGTCAGCGCCCACGATCACGGCCTGGACCTCGCCGCGGGCCATGAGCGAGGCCGCAGCCCCCTCGCAAAGAACCTCCACGGGGATACCATCGCAGGCCAGTTCGTAAGCGGTCAGTCGGGCGCCTTGCCAAAGGGGCCGTGTCTCGTCGGCGAGCACGCGGACCTGCTTGCCCATAGCCACGGCCGCGCGGATGACGCCCAGGGCTGTGCCGTATCCGCCTGTGGCCAGGGCACCGGCATTGCAGTGGGTGAGCACGGTGCAGGAGTCGGGAAGTAGGGCCGCACCGAAGTGGCCCATGGCCTGGCACATCCCGATGTCTTCTTCGTGGATGGTCCGGGCCTCGGCAAGGGCCAAGGCGGCCGCAGTATGGGGATTGGGGGCGGTGGCGACAGCTTGGGCTACGCGCTCTACCGCCCAGCGGAGGTTGACCGCTGTAGGACGGGCCGCGGCGAGGGTTTCGAGAAGGGGTTTGAGACTGGTTCGCCAGTGATCTTGGGAGGCCACTTGACGGCAGGCCAGGGCGCAGCCGTAGGCCGCCGCTACGCCAATGGCCGGTGCGCCACGCACGACCATCGTTTGGATGGCGTCCACCAGCTGGGCGACGGTATTGCACGTTATCCAGATGGATTCTTGGGGCAGGCGGCGCTGATCGAGGAGCTGCAAGGTCCAAGAGGCGTCGTCGAAAACAATATGGGGCTGCATCGGGTCGTTCTCCAAAGAGACGAAAAGAATCATGGCCAGGGTATGGACAAGCGGCTGTACGCTATCCCGGGTCGCTGGGGTTGGCAACGGAAGGAATGCCCGGCGGCACCATGAGGTTTGGGCGGGGTGTCCTCGTGCCTTTCTGTTGGAAACAGAGGAAGACGCCTACATTATCCGTGTTTCCAGTGAGATTTGGGCGGGGTGTCCTCGCGGTCTTCCACCTTGTCTCCATCTTGGCCGGGGGGCGGAATCAGGGCACAAAACGGTCGGTGGCTTGGGGCATTAGGATCGGTGCTCCTGGTACAGGCAAGACTGCCCTGCACGGAAGGAGCGGTGGACTGGAGGAGGAGGGTGGTGGAGCCGGCGGGAATCGAACCCGCGTCCGAGAACGTTTGGCGCAAAGCGTCTACAGGTTTAGTCTTGGTTGCGGTGTCTCACCAGGCGGGGAGCCCCAAGACAGGCGTCCGACTGGCCAGCCAGAGAGTCTCTTGCGCCGGTCCGCTCTGGCATCGGACCTTTGCCAGCCCCATGGGGGTCACACCCGGATACGGCGTATGGGGCCTCGGCCGTACGGATGTGGCGGTCTTTTTTTGCCGCCAGGACTCCCGTTGCCTTAATTAGGCAGCGAGAGCGTACTCGAAGTTGTCTTCGGCACTTGTGATTGTGCTGGGTTTTTACGAGGACCTCCCAGCCCCTCGACCTGCAACTTTGGCCGCTTCATCCCCGTCGAAACCAGGGCGGCCCCGCGTTGTCTCAAGTATAGCCATCTGCAGACAGAAGGCAAGCCAAGTGGGGCAGCGATGTGTTTGAGCACAGATTCGTTCATCCCCCAGCGATGCAGCCAATGACCGGGGAAGAGGGCGGTTTTCCATTGGCAGTCAGGGTCGTTGTCAGGAGGGCGCCGGCTGTGCACCCTACGCGCCGTAGCTGCAACTAGTTCGGCAGCGGTAAGCAGCGCCTTGAGGTGGCCGTTTGCCGCTCACCTACTTGAGCATACGGCCGAGGGTCGCATGGCACGCCCCTGGGTTTGCCAGAGACAGGGCTCTGGCGGCGGGGGCAAGCGGTGCTAGGTGAGCCGTAGCAAGATAGCCGCTGCAATCCCGCCAAAGCCAAAGCTCTCGAGGAGGACCCAGCGAGGACGCCAGGGCCGAGGGGTGCGCAAAAGGGGCAGCGTGGTGCAGGGATGGCAAAGGCCCTGGATGCCAGGCACGAACCCCGCCTGCTGCGCGGCAAAGAAGACGGCCAGTTCCATGGCCCCGCAGGCCGCGGCCCCGTGACCGATCCAGGATTTGAGGGCCGTGACTGCCCCAGGGAAGGTGGACCCCACGATGGCCTCGAGCATGGCGGCTTCGGCGGCGTCGCCTGCGGGGGTGGCAGTGCCGTGGGCAAGGACGAGGAGTTCAGCTGGGTTCACCTCAGCCCCGGCCAAGGCCGCACGCACGGCAGCGGCCATGGCCTCAGGCGAAGGCGCTGTGAGGCGGCTGCCATCCACGGCCAAACCGGTGCCCACGACCTCGGCCAGGACCTCGGCCCCGCGGGCAGCGGCATGGGCCGGGTGTTCGAGGACAAAAACCGCTGCCCCTTCGGCCGGGAGAAAGCCGTCGCGGTTGATGTCAAAGGGCCGCATGGCCGTGGAGGTCAGGACCCCGGCCGCAGCGTAGGCGGCCACGGCCCGTTCGCCCACCCGGCTATCACCACCACCTGCTAGGACGAGGGGGGCTCGGCCTTCGGCGATGCTCCGGCTCGCCATGATAAGGGCCTGGGTGGAGGCGGCACAGGCACCGAGTATGGTGCTGGCCTCGTGGCGTATCTCCAGGACAGCGGCAGTGACGGCTGTTGTCGTGGCCGGCATGGCCGAGAGGAGCCACAGGGCCTGGGGAGGTGGAGGTTCGAGGTGAGGGCCGAGGCCGAGGATCAGGTGGGCATGGGAGAGGGGCCGCTTGAGCCCAGCATGGGCTGTGGCCTGGATGGCGGCAGCCAAAGTCAGTTGTCCGGCCCGCGTGAGGTAGCGCAGGTTCTTGTCTCGACCGACAAGGCCTCGAAGGTTGGGCTCTGGGGCTGGGGCAATGGGGAAGCCCCACGGCGAGGGGAGTGTTGGAACATGCTGGGTCTTTAGGGCAGCGTGGATGTCCTGGAGGGTTGCCCCAAGGGGGGTCACCGCGCCGATGCCAGTGAGGACAGCCTTCATGAGGGGCGGTGGAAGGTAGCGTAGGCGACAAGGTCCGCCACTTGGAGGACCGGCCCGTTTGCGAGGTCCTCAAGGATGGCGTGGATGCGGGCGGAGGTGAGGTGGGGGTAGCGGCTTGCCAGGGCCGTTGCTGCCGGGGTGTTGGTTTCTTCGGCCAGGCGAAGGACAAGGCGCAGGTCCCGTAAAAAGAGGGCATCGTCTTGCACTGGGATGCCAAGGCGGTGCTCCATGGCGACCCCGATTTCCAGGAGGTCAATGGATTCGGCGCCGAGGTCGCGCACGAGGTAGGTCGCCTGGGTGATGGCCGTGGGGTCCATATCCATAATGTCGGCAATGATGGCGATGATGGCGTCGGTCATAGGGGATATTTGCGGGCAAGCAGGCCAGCGTCCATGGTGATGGTAGTGGAACAAAAGGAAAGTCCTTGGTCCGAGAGGAGATAAAGGATGCAGGCAGCGGCGTCTTGGGGGTTGACCCCCGGCAATTGGGGGCGTTTTTCTAAAAAGGGAGCCCCTCGGCCAGCATCCGTAATACCCAAGCGCAAGCTGACGGTGCTTACTCCCCGGCCCGCCAGCTCGATACCTAAGGCCTGGTACATTCCTTCAGCTGCCCGTTTGAGGGCACAATAGAGGCCTTGCCCAGGAGCGGGTGTGGCGGCAGCGGTGGAAGAGACATAGAGCATGCGCCCAAAACGGCGGGCGAGCATGGCCCGGCCTAGGGCCTGGAGCAGGCGCAGCCGGTGCACACCCATGGCGAGAAAAAGGCCCTCGGCAACGGTGGGGTCCTGGGCCAGCAGGAGGTCTTCGCCGCGCGGATGGGCCAAGTCCACGAGATAGTCGGCAGGAGGAAGATGCTCCAGGAAGGCGGCGAGGCTGGAGGCATTGCCCAAGCGGAGGACAACGATGCGTTCGGGAGGAAGAAACTCTTCCAGATGACTTTGGTGGCTTGGTGTCGTGGTGGTGGCTCGTACCACGAGTCCCTGGGCGGTGAGCATGGGGATGAGGGTGGTGCCCAGCGTACAACTGCCGCCGAGGAGGAGGACATTTTTGCCTTGAAAGGTTAGGGACATTCCCAAATCTCCGCGCGTACAAGATGCTGGCCTTGATTGTCTTCGATGCTCCCGTGCCAATGCGTTCCTTCTTTGATCACGGAGACACGGTAACTTCCTGGACAAAGCGGGGTATGGCAACGAAATCGTCGGACAGTAAGTTCTGGGGTGGAGGTAAGACGTTCAGTTAAATGCAGGATGGCGGCGAGGGCCAAGGATCCAGGCAAGATGGGCATATGGGGAAAATGTTCCCGCACCCAGGGGTCATGGGCGGCAAAGGAGAGGCAGGCTTCGGCCCGCTCTGGGGATTGGTGCATGATGGTCAAATCCATGCCCCGGCCTCCAGCATGGCGATATCAGTGGCGAGGTCCCGGCCTGGGGTGGTGAGGTAATGGCCGATCATGCAGCCGTCCGCGCCAGCAAGAACGATCCACGATTGGTAGTCACGCAGGACGTGCCCCCGGCCTCCGGCGATGGTGATCCCGGCGTGGGGGAGAATAAAGCGAAAGAGGGCGATGGACTTGAGGGCGTCGTGCGGCGAGAGGAGGGGCTGGTCTTCGAGAGGCGTGCCGGGGATAGGGGTGAGCAAATTGAGGGGCACGCGCTCCACGCCAAGTTCCCGCAGGGTGAAGGCGAGTTCAATGCGTTGGGCCCAGCTCTCCCCCAACCCAAGGATGCCACCGCAGCAGACCTCCAGACCATGGGCTTTGGCCCGACGCACGGTGGCCAGATCCTCGGCATAGGGGTGGGTGGTGCAGATGCGCGCAAAATAGGAGGCCGCGGTCTCGAGGTTGTGGTGGTAGCGGGTGAGTCCTGCGGCGCGCAGGAGGGCGGCATCGGTGTCGGAAAGGAGCCCGAGGGAGGCGGCGATCTCCAGCGGCGTGCGCCGCCGCAGTTCGGCAACCGCTTCGCATACGGTGGCCAATTCCACTGCGTTGAGGCGCAACCCACTGGTGACAATGGAAAAGCAATCTGCCCCGGCTTGGGCCGCGGCTTCGCCGCGAGCCACAATGGCCTCTGCCGACACGAGGGGTGAGACCGGCGCTGCGGTGGCGTAATGGCGGCTCTGGGCGCAGAAGGCACAGTCCTCGGAGCAGCGGCCACTTTTGGCATTGAGGATCGTGCAGCGGTGCACCATGGGGCCACGCAGGGCTCGGCGGATGGTACGGGCCGCCACCAGGAGTCCTGGCGTCTCCTCTTCGGGCAGGTGCGCCAGGGCCAACGCTGCCTCGAGGGAGATCTCCTCGCCTTGCAGGACGGCGTCGAGCGCCTCCTCGATGATGGGATGGATGGCAGGCATGTAGGATTGGGCTCCGAAGGCCGGCGGTGCGGTCAGATGGCCCCTTCGTCGAGGTCCGTGGCCTCAAGAAGCTGGATGGTGAGGCGCAGGAAATCGGCCTCGGTGAGGATGCCACACAGTTTGCCCTGGCGCAGTACGGGCAGGCAACCGAACTTGCCACGCAACAGCACGCTGGCCGCTTCTTTGAGCGAGGTTTCTTCGGAAGTTGTTGTCACTTCGCGTTGCATGATCTCGCGCACTGGGATGGTGGCTTCGATCTCGTCGCGGGTCGCGGCGTCGATGTCCGCGAGCTTGGAAATAGTCGCCGCGAGGATGTCCCGGTGGGTCACCAAGCCGACAAAGCGGCCGCTGTTGTCCACGATGGGAATATGGCGGATGCGCGCCAGGTTCATGAGGTCCCGCGCCGCACTGAGGGTGTCGGTTTCTTTGAGGGTAAACACCTCTTCGGTCATGATGTCTTTGACTTGGAACATAAAGCCTCCTTGGCTGGGCAAGTCGCTGGGACAGTTCTGGGAAAAGTAGGCTAGCCATGAAAGCCGGTCAAGGCGCAGGGGCCTGACGGCAATGCGAGCCCAGAGCGGTGTTGCGTTGACAGGCAGCAAGCAGCTCTACTATCGATTATCGAATACTTAAGCCCAGGGGGTGGTGTATGCTGGGATGGCGTTGGCTGGTTGTGATCGTCATGGGATGGGTGGGAACTGGTCTTGCGTGGGCGGCCGAGCCCATTGTTTTTGGAGCTGTCGTCTCCGCCACAGGGCCAGCGGCCTTTTTGGGCGAGCCCCAGAAAAACACTTTTCTTCTTTTGGAGGAGGAGATCAATGCCGCCGGCGGGCTCGATGGCCGGCCAATAACGATTGTCGTTTATGATGACGAGTCTGACGTCAACAAATGCGTTTTGGCGGTTCGTCGGCTTCTTGATCAGGACAAGGTCGTAGCGATTTTCGGTCCAAGCCTTTCTGGCAATACCCTGGCGGTCACTAAGGTTGCGGCAGCGGCCAGAGTCCCGCTTATTTCCATGGCAGCGGCAGAAAAGATCGTGCGGCCTGTGGATCCGTGGGTCTTCAATACCCCCCAGCTTGATCGCCATGCAGGAATCACAATCCTCCAGCATGCCAAGGCTGCTGGGCATAAGCGTTTGGCGCTCCTCACCGTATCGGATGGCTATGGGCAAGCGGGCCGTCAGGTGCTCCAGGAATTGATTTCGGCCCAAGGTTTCTCTCTTGTGGCGGATGAGGTGTACGGTCCCAAAGATACGGATATGACCGCCCAGCTCACCAAGATTGTCGGGGCTGGTGCCGATGCCCTCATCTGCTGGGGCACCAATCCAGGCCCGGCAGTAGTGGCCCGCAACCGGATGCAGTTGGGGCTTAGCATTCCGCTTTACATGAGCCATGGCGTGGCTTCGCCCAAATTTATCGAGTTGGCGGGGCCAGCTGCCGAAGGCATTCTGCTGCCTGCTGGACGATTGGTGGCCGTGGATCAAGTCCCTGATGGTCATCCCCAAAAAGCGGTGCTCCAGGCTTATGTTGCGGCTTATACCAAGCGTTTTGGGATGCCGCCTTCTTCATTTGGGGGCTATGCCCATGACGCCGTGCGCCTTGTGGCTGCCGCTGTCAGGAAGGCTGGGGTTGCCGAGCCTGCTGCCATTCGGGATGCCCTGGAAAATCTTCAGAATGTTGCTGGGGTAAGCGGCATTTATTCCTATTCCGCTGACAACCATAATGGCCTGGATGCCAGTGCCTTTCTTATGGTGAGCATTCAGGGCAGTACGTGGAAGGTCCTGCCGTAGCGTCATGGCGCCGTTGATCCAATATCTCATGGGTGGTCTTACCCTAGGAAGTACCTATGGGCTGACCGCTCTTGGTTTTACCTTGATTTGGAGTGCTACGGGTATCGTCAATTTTGCCCAGGGCGAGTTTGTCATGCTTGGCGGCATGCTGGCGGTGGCAGGGGTGGCGGTAGGCCTTTCCCAATTGTGGGCTATCCTCTTGGCGGTGGCCGGTACGACCGTGGTGGGGGCGATGGTGGAGCGGACGATGATCCGTCCGCTTGGTCGTCGCCCAGTCCTCGACGTCGTGATCGTTACCCTCGGTGTGGCCATGGTGGTGCGGGGACTGGTAATGCTCTTTTTGGGCAAAGAGACCCATGTCCTTGAACCCTTTTCAGGGCACGTCCCGCTACGGGTTTTTGGTGCCGCAATCATGGCGCAGGGAGTGTGGGTCCTGGCCACGGCAGCCGCTGTAGTGGGAGGGCTAAAGGTCTTTTTTTCTGCGACGCTTGAGGGCAAGGCCATGCAGGCCTGTGCCCATGACCCTGTTGCTGCTTCTTTGGTGGGAATCAGCGTGCCGCGCATGACCCTTCTCTCTTTTGCCTTGTCTGCATTGCTGGGAGCCGTGGGAGGGGTGCTCATTACTCCGATCACCATGACCTCGTATGACGTGGGCATCCTCCTGGGGCTCAAAGGTTTTGCCGCCTGTGTTCTTGGCGGCCTGGGGAGTCCTCTGGGCGCCATGGCTGGAGGCATCCTCCTTGGTGTCGTGGAATCCCTGACTGCGGGCTATCTCTCGTCGGCCTACAAAGACGCGGTTGCCTTGGTTGTCCTCCTGGCAGTCCTTTTCTTCCGCCCCACAGGCCTCTTTGGGCCCCGGGATGTGACGCGGGTATGAGACGCCCTTTTTGGCTTCAGGTCGCGGTTCCTATCGCGGTCATGGGTCTCCTTCCCTTGGTATTTCCAGGCAGTTATTCCCTGACAGTGCTTATTTTGAGTGTGCTCCACGCCATGCATGCGGTGGGACTGTGTTTGCTGGTCGGGCATGCTGGCCAAATCTCCCTGGGTCATGGCGGGTTCTATGGGCTGGCCGCTTATACCTCGGCAATCCTCAGCGTACGGTACGCCCTGCCGGTGGAGGTTGCCATGGCTGGGGGGGTCGGTCTCACCGTGGTCGTCGCCGCCCTCCTTGGGCTGCCGACGTTGCGCCTCAGAGGGCACGCCTTGGCCATGGCCACCTTGGGGTTGGGTATCATCCTGAACATCTTGTTTACCGAGGCCGTGGAGCTGACGGGGGGGCCTTCTGGGTTCGTCGGTATCCCCCGACTGTCGTTTGCCGGTGTTGTTGTGGATCGCGATGGCGCGGTGTATGGGCTGTTGGTGGCTGTCCTTGGTGCGATGATGGCCCTTGCCACCAATATCCTGAACAGCCGGGTGGGTCGGGCATTGCGGACCCTCCATGGCTCTGAAGCGGCAGCTGAGGCCATGGGCGTGGACGTGGCCCAAGCCAAGCGCGTTGTCTTTGTGCTCTCCGCTGGCTTTTCAGCGCTCGCCGGGGTGTTGTATGCCCATTATCTGACATTCATTGCGCCCTCTTCCTTTGGGTTTCTTTTTTCCGTGGAACTCATTGTCATGGTTGTCTTAGGAGGGATGACGAGTATCCCCGGGGCAGTGGCCGGGGCCTTTCTAGTAACCTGGCTGCCTGAGGTCCTGCGCGCTTTCGAGAACGTAGAGAGCCTCCTTTTTGGCATCATTCTTCTGGGGTGCATTCGGTTTTTTCCCCAGGGGCTGGCTGGGGCTGGTGCAAGCGTAGGGCGGTGGATAGGGGCATTGCTCCGTTGTCCTCGAGGGGAGCAGGATCGTGGCTGAGGTGCTGCTGGCGGTTCGCGGAGTCGAGGTCCGTTTTGGTGGCCTGTTGGCCCTCAACGCTGTGGACCTGGTGGTGGAGGCAGGCAGTATCCATGCCCTCATTGGACCCAATGGTGCCGGCAAGACCACTTTGTTGGGGGTCATTTCTGGGGCCGTGTGGGTGCAGCAAGGCCAGTTGGAATTGCAGGGTGTGGACATCACGCGTCTTCCCGCCCATCGCCGGGCTGCGTTGGGGGTGCGACGGACCTTCCAACATGTGGAAATCGTTGCCGGCATGACGGTCTTTGATACAGTAGCAGTGGGAGCCCATGGCTCCCATGACCTCCCCCTGTGGCAAAGCCTCCTCGCCACTCCGCGCTCTCGTCGGGTCGAGGAGGCCATCGCCAAGGCCGCTGCCGAGGCCTTGGAGTTTGTGGGACTCGCTTCGGTTGCCGACCGTGAGGCGTGCACCTTGGCCTTGGGGCAGCAGCGGCTCGTGGAGCTCGCCCGGGCCTTGGCAGGCAGGCCGCGACTTGTGCTCCTCGATGAACCTGCGGCTGGGCTCAATATGGCAGAAACAGCAGCCCTTGGTGAACTCATCCTTCGGGCGCGGCAGGCCTATGGGCTTACGGTCGTGCTCGTCGAGCATGATATGGACCTTGTCATGGAGGTGAGCGACCAGGTGACCGTGCTCTGCTTTGGCGAGGTCATCGCTTCTGCTAGCCCGGCCGAGGTGCAGCGCGATCCTCGGGTGGTAGCGGCGTATTTGGGGGGCAGCACATGAGGCTTATGGTGCGCAACCTCGATGTCTTTTACGGCGCTATCCATGCCTTGCGCCGAGTGACCCTCCATGTGGATGCCGGCGAGATTGTCGCCCTGGTGGGCGCCAACGGTGCGGGTAAGACAACGATGTTGGCCACCATCTCAGGGATACTTCGGCCACGGCAGGGGAGTGTGCGCCTTGGCGAACGGGAACTCACCCATCTGGCCCCCGAGGCGGTCGTGGCCGCGGGGCTCTCCCATGTGCCCGAGGGACGGCGGGTCTTTCGCCCCCTGTCCGTGGAGGATAATCTGCGCCTTGGGGCCTATCGTCGGAGGGCGCAGCGGCAGGCCATTGCTGAGGACCTTGAGCGCATTTATGCCATGTTTCCGATTTTGCGTGAGCGCCGCCGCCAGCCAGCTGGGACCCTCTCGGGCGGGGAGCAGCAGATGCTGGCCATGGGCCGGGCGCTCATGGCCAGGCCGCGAGTCCTTTTACTCGATGAACCGAGCATGGGGTTAGCGCCTTTGGTGGTGCAAGAGATTTTGAACCATATCCAGAACTTGCGCCAAAAAGCTGGGCTGACGGTGCTTGTTGTGGAGCAAAATGCGCGCGCGGCCCTTGCCATCGCGGATCGGGGCTATGTGCTCGAAAATGGCCGCATCGTCCTGCATGGTACGGCAGAAGAACTACTCAACAACCACGACGTGCAGCGCGCGTACTTAGGACGGGAACGGGAGGAGGCATGTACTGGCAGCGGGAGATAGAGTGCATGGACCGCGAGACCCTGGAGCTCCTGCAATTGGAGCGGCTCCAGGCCACCCTCAATCGGGTGGTGCGCAATGTACCTTTGTACCGCCAGCGGTTTCGAGAACTTGGTATCGATCCGTATGATATCCAACGTCTCGAGGATATACGCCATCTGCCCTTTACCACCAAGGACGACGTGCGCCAGAATTATCCTTATGGCATGTTTGCCGTGCCCTTGCGGGATGTCGTGCGTATGCATACTTCCTCAGGATTTACCGGTACGCCGACGGTGGTGGGGTACACTGCTGGTGATCTGCGGCGTTGGGCCGATTTAGCAGCACGAATGCTCACGGCAGCTGGGGTGACTCAGGACGACGTGGTCCAAATGGCCTGCCCGTACGACCTCATGAGCGGGGCCTTTGGCCTGCACTCTGGGGCGGAACGTATCGGCGCTTCAGTCATCCCGAGCGCCTTGGCGGACCCTCGGCGTCAGATCCGCATTATGCAGGATTACCGGACTACAGCTTTGGTGTGCACACCCAGCTATGCGCTCCATTTGGCGGATACCTTGGACGCGCTTGCGGCCAATAAGACATCTTTGAGTTTGCGCTTTGCCATTTTGGGCTCCGAACCGTGGACAGAGGCCATGCGCGAGGAAATTGAGGAGCGTCTCGGCGTTGCGGCCACGGATCACTACGGACTTAGCGAGATCACGGCCGTGGCGGGCGAGTGTTTGGAGCGCCGTGGGCTCCATCTACACGAGGATGCTGTCTTAGCGGAGATCATTGATCCCATCTCGGGTGCGCCGCTGCCTTTGGGCGAACGCGGGGAGTTGGTCCTTACCACCCTCACGAAGGAGGCCTTTCCCCTGGTCCGCTACCGCACCGGTGACCTCACGGCCATTGACCCCACGCCATGTCCCTGCGGCCGGACTTTTCGTCGCCTGGCCCGCATCCCAGGGCGTAGCGATGACATGATCATCGTCGGTGGGGTCAACGTCTTTCCAGCCCAGGTGGCAGCCATCTTGGCGGAGGCCGGATTGGGACAGGTGCGCCATCAGATCGTGCTGGAGCGAGAGGAGCATATGGACCAGGCCATTGTCCTCCTGGAGGCGCCGGAATCCTTTTGCACAGATTCCATCAAAAAGTCCCAGCGCCTTATGGAGAACGTCCGTCTGCGGCTGCGCACCGAGCTCAGTGTCGCCTTTGCTGTGCGACTCGTGGAGCCCCGCAGTCTCCCCCCAGGGGCCCCCGTTGTGGATGATCGCCGCAGTCGCTAGCGGCATATTGGTGGCGCAGGCGCACTCACGCAGGATGTTGTCAGTGTCCCGTCATGGATGATTGCCCTATCTGGCACCCTGTCCAGCCCGTTACCCGTCGTGCTCCGTAGGGAGGGCCGCTGCGGCCGCTAGTGGTCCTGGCGCTTGGCCGCGAGGCGCTCTTTGAGCCAGGTGTACCAGGCGTCCATTCCCTGACCGGTGAGGGCAGCGACAGGAAAGATGGCCAGGTCCGGGTTCACGGCACGGGCAAAGGTACTCGCACGCTCAGGGTCAAAGGGGACGTAGGGGAGGAGGTCGATTTTACTCAGCAGCATGACCTGGGATTGGCTGAAAATGAAGGGATACTTCTCGGGTTTGTCGTCACCTTCCGTGACGCTGAGGATGGTGATTTTGGCGTCTTCGCCGAGGTCAAACTCGGCCGGGCACACGAGGTTGCCTACGTTTTCAATGACAAGCACATCGAGGTCCTCGAGGCCCAATTGATCGCAGGCCTGAGCCACCATGGCGCTATCCAGGTGGCAGCCACCATAGGTGTTGATCTGGACTGCCCGGGCCCCAGTGGCAGCCACTCGGCGGGCATCGTTTTCTGTTTGGCAATCCCCCTCGATTACCCCAAAGCGCAGCATGCCGCGGAGATCCGTCAGGGTCCGTTCCAGAAGCGTGGTCTTGCCCGATCCTGGCGAGCTTAAGAGGTTGAGTACCAAGAGGCCATGGGCGGCAAAGCGGCGGCGCAGCTGGGCGGCACCGGTGTCGTTGCTCTCCAGGATGGGACGAGCCACTTCTACTTGCATCATTCTTCTCCTTGGGGTGAAGGGTTATTCGGCTTCAATACTGTCAATGAGGAGCTCACGGCCAGTAAGGACCGTATGCCCAAGCTCGGCGCCGCACGCCGGGCAGGGCATAAGAAAGCGGTCCTCATCCTTGGGGGAGAATTCTTGGCCGCAGCTGCGGCAGCGTACCGAGAGGGGGACGAGTTCGGTCTCCAGGAGGGCACCGGCGAGGTCCGTGCCTGCGGTGAGGACCTCAAAGGCCGTCTCAAGGGCCTCAGGCACGACTGCCGTCAGGGCGCCATGTTTGACCCGCACCCGCAGCAGCCGGCAGAGTCCGTGTTTGGCGAGCTCCTCGCGGACAATGGCAAGGATGCCCTCCACAAGGGAAAGTTCATGCATAGGGTCCTCCCACTTCGCTGCGGTAGGCGGTATCCAAGGCGTGATCCAGATGAATGGGCACGGCACGAAGGGTGCCATGCTCCAAAAAATATCGCGTCATCCGCCATTCGTCATGGTCAATAACGTCCACCACACCTCTTCCAGCAGGACCGAGGACGGTGCGGATGGCATCAAGGTCGGCCTCCGCATCTCGCCATTGTCCTTCATAAACAAAATCAAGGCTTCCATCGGCTTGTCGGCTCACGGTATAGGCACAGAGACAGGTGGTGAGGGCCTCTGCCAGTGTATCGGGGAGGGGGGCGGCAATGTGCCCATAGACACGAAACGGGGTACGCATACTCCTCCTAACGGCTCATGCGGGCGCAGCGGTAGCCTTCTCGGGCCAACAAGGCCGCCACGGCGGGGGAGGTTTCTTCGAGAAGAGCGATGGGTGGCGTGCCAGTGATCACCCAGGCTGGGACTTGGAGGGTCAAGGCACGATCATGGCCGCGAATCCAGGAGAGGGTGAGGTGCCGGGACACCAAATGTCCTTCGTGGCGGAGTGTGGCGAGGATCTGTCCTGCCGAGGTGAGGGGACGGATGGTCGGGAACTGTTCGTCGAGCTGGGCATGGAGCCAGGCCGTACCTGCCTCGGGGAGGTAGATGGCTTGGGCTGGGAAGGAAGGGAACGGCGTCACGGCGCCGCTGCTGTCCGTTTCCACCATGGTGATGTCCACGTCGGCGAGGGCCTCGCGCACGCCCTGGGGGAGTGGTGGTTCCTGGGCCCCTCGTGGCCAAAAGGCCACGGTCCGTCCTCCATCTTGGGGCAGCACAAGGAGTAAGGGGGCCTTGAGGGTGACATTGAGCCTCTGCCGGGGGAGGACCAAGGGACGATCTGGAGACCAAAGACGCAGCCGCTGCGGCAGTGCCGCGGCAATGGCCTGGAAGAGGGGGCGTATGGCCCAGTCGGCGGGCACGATGATGGAGAGGAGTCCAGCGCTGCGGGCTTTTTCGATCCAAGCCGCTGGCTTGGGGGCATCGAGTAAAAGGAGCCGTTCCCCCCAGGGGGTGAGAAAGAGAGGCGTTTCCTTGAGGTCTACGGCAAACCAGGAGCCATCGTCCAAAGGGAATAACCCGTGGTCACCTGGGACAGCTGTCCAGCCCAAGGCCTGAAGCGCCTGGCGGGCATGGTGCCGCCCCTCTACCAGGAGATTTTTAAGTGATGGCTGGGGTGAAAGGGCTGGTGGTTGGGAGGGCGCTGGGGCGGTGGGAGGATTGGTTCCTTCGGTCATTACGGCAAGGCCCTGGCCTGGGGCCCCGACGGTACCCTCCCCAGGAGCGCCGGCAGGGCCAGTCCCTCCAGGCAGGACAATGCCCGCAGTATCTCTCGTCCCATTGTCCGAGAAAGCGGCTCTTCCTGCGGGGCCGTCCATCCCTTCCATTGGCTTTGAGGTGGAGGTGGCAAGAATGGCCTGTTGCCCAGGGTCTGGCAGTTCGAGGCGATCTCCAGGACGCAGGGTATCGAGATTGGTGATGTGCGGGTTGCGTTGGCGGATAATGGGCAAGTAGTGGCTATAAATCTCGGCCCGGGAAGCCCCGGTCTCGCGGGTGAGGATTTGGAGGATCGTCTCGCCTGGGCGCACTATGTATGTCTTTGTCGCCCCCCCAGCCTCTTGAGCGAGCTTAGGAGGAGGAGACGATATTGGGGAGTGTTCTGGAAGAAGGGGGAGATACAGCACTTGCCCGGCGCGCAGGTGGTTGAAGTCCTCAATATGAGGATTCATGGACCGCACTTGGGGGATAATGCGAGGGAAGTCCTCCCGAGGTATGCCAGCATCTTCCAGGATTTTATACAACCATTCCCCTTCGCGCACGACATGCTTTTTGCGGTCATCAGGTGGTCGAGAGGTCGTGGTCTTGCGAAAAAAAAGGCGGACATTCTCCCCCCCCCACGAAAGAGGCGGACAGGCCATGCCCTCAGTAAGCATGATGGTGAGCACGATGAGGAACAATCCGCGACCGATAGCGCGCAAGGGCACCTCCTTGCTCAGGTCATAGGCAAGAAGCCTGGTCTTGTCATCATGGTTGCCGGCAGTGTTTTTGCTGGGGGCACCGGGAGAACGCCTGGCCAAAAAGGCGGAGCAGGGGGAGTGCCGGTGGACCTAGGGTCCCCGGTAAAGCTCGGGGGACCTGGACGGCTATGGTACTTTCGTGGCCTGTTCGAGACCTTTTGTAATGGGAAAGAAAAAGCCCGGATGGTCCGGGCGAAGTCTGTCTGAATATTTAATAAAAACAATAAACTTTAATTGTTATTGAAAGAAAAAAGCCCGGATGGTCCGGGCGAAGTCTGGAAGAAGGAAGGAGACGTTAGCCGCACGCGGTGCAGGAACCACAGCCCGAGCTGCTTGTTGTAAGGCGGGATTGCAGCTTGAAGCCATAGTAGTGGTTGAATTCCACCCGGATAGGGGCTGCCTCCTGCAGTAAGCTGTTCTCCATAACAAAGGTATAACCTTCGACATGAAGGACGCTATCGCTGTCCTTTTGCTCGTCAACAGAAAGAACAAGACGTGGCCCTCCGCAGCCCACAGTAAGCGAGATACGCAGCGATGGTACTTCTTTTCCTGCAAAGTGTTGGTCAAGTTGTTCTTTGGCGGCTTTGCTTAGTTCAAGCATGAAGTTCTCCTTGTATTTGGAGGGAGAGGGTTGAACGCATTGCCCCATTGTCGGGGAGAGTGTTGATCATTGGGCTTCGCCATACCGACGGCTTGCTTCTTCCAAGAGGCTGTAGGTGCGCGCCACAAAGGCATGGGGGTCGGTGAGGTAGCCATCCTGAAGCAGGGCAGCCTCGAAGACACTCTCCACAGCCAGAGAGAGGAACGGGTCTTCGGGGTGTTGGCTGGCGATGGTGTGGAGGCGCATCATGAGGGGGTGCTGGGGGTTAATTTCAAGAATTTTCTTGGGGACCGAGGTGTCTTTGGCCAGGATTTGCATGATGCGGTGCATCTGGGAGGTGGAGCCATCAGGGCTCACCAGGCAGGCAGGGCTGGTCGTGAGGCGCTTCGAAGCGCGGACATCCGTCACCCGCTCCCCAAGGATGCGGCGCATGGCGGCAAGCAGGGCATCGAGGTCCCCGGTTGCGGGAGAAGGGGTCTCGGAGGCTGGGGTGGCGTCCGGGAGGGTTTCGAGCTTGCTGAGGTCTGCGTTTTCTGCAGCCTCAAGGGGCAATTCCCGGTAGCGTCGCAAGGCCTCCATGACAAATTCGTCGATGGGTTCCAGCAGGTAGAGGACCTCAAGGCCTTTGCGCCGAAAGATCTCCACGTGCGGATTTTTTTCGATGGCGTCGCGGGAGGGGCCAGAGAGGTAGTAAATGGCCTTTTGGTCTTCCTTCTTCCGTTCGACGTATTGGGCGAGAGATACCAGCTCTTCCGGGCCAGCTGCAGAAGAATGAAAGCGCACCAGCTCAGCAAAGGCCTCATGGTTTGCAAAATCGGCATACCCCATCTTGAAGCGTCGACCATGGGCCTTCCAGAAAGTAGCATAGCGCGCGGGGTCCTCCGCTAGTTTCTTGAGCTCCGCGAGCACCTGTTTGGTGATGGTTTGGGCCATTTTGCGCACGACGAGGTTTTCCTGCAAAGTCTCGCGGGAGATATTGAGGGGCAGGTCTTCCGTATCGACGACGCCACGCACAAAGCCGAGATATTCAGGAATGAGGTCTTTGTATTTGGATTGGATAAGGACCCGGCGCACGTAGAGGTCAAGGCCATGAACATCGCGTTCAATACCAAAGACGTCGATGGTGCGGGGCGGAACAAACAGTAGGGCAGCAAATTGGACCGGTGCATCGACACTCAGGTGGATGGTGTGGAGTGGTTCTTCGCTATCTAGAGTGAGGAATTTATAGAACTCAGCATACTGTTCTTTGCTGATGGAAAACTTTGGTTCGCGCCATAGGGCAGGAACAGTGTTGATTTTCTCTCCATCTACATACACAGGGAAGGAGATAAAGTTGGAATGTTTTTTGATTATGGCAGCCAAACGATCTTTAGAGGCGAATTCTTCTGCATCTTCTTTGAGATGGATACTAATACTTGTGCCACGAGGTAGATTTTCCTCAAGTTCACGGACTTGGTAGGTTTCTTGTCCTAGAGAACTCCATTCCACGGCCTTGGCTTCAGGCTGGAAGGAAGAGGAACGAACCGTCACTTCATCGGCCACCATAAACACAGAGTAGAAGCCAACGCCAAAGCGGCCGATGAGGTTGGAGGCGTTCCCGCCACTTTCCTTGATTTTGGCCAAAAAGGCTGCGGTTCCTGAATGGGCGATGGTGCCGATATTGGTGATAATTTCTTGGAGGGTCATCCCAATGCCAGTGTCTGTGATGGTGATGCGGCGGTTCTTTGGGTCCGTCGTGATGCGGATAGCCAGTTCAGCTTCGGGGTCACGCAGCTCAGTGGAACGGGTTTGCTCGAAGCGGAGTTTGTCCAGGGCATCCGAGGCATTGGAGATGAGCTCTCGGAGGAAAATCTCGCGGCTTGTGTAGATGGAGTGGGTGATGATCTCAAGGAGCTGACGGATTTCGGTCTTGAATTCCATCTCTTGCATTTGGCTCATGGATATGGTCCTCCCGTAGCAGCAGTTGACGGGCTTTGGATAAGGGACGTTGTGGAGCTGTCAAGCAATCCTGGAGACATGCTATGCTTGGGGAACACCGGTGGACCTTTGACCGGACGGTCCGCTTGGCATTGACTGCGGCCTTGGTGTGGGGTGGGGTGCGGCTTTTGGGGGTCCTCAGTGCGGCGGTGATCCCTTTTTTGGTGGGTCTTCTTTTGGCCTATCTGCTTGACCCCATCGTCGGTTGGGTGGAGGTGCGGGTGCGCTCTCGCGGGGGAGCCATCGCGCTCGTGCTCGGTGGGGCGCTGGGGCTGGTGATCCTCGGCGGGGCGATCCTCGGTCCGCTGCTTGGTAGGGAAGTGGCCCACATGGCACGCTTGACCCAAGAAGTCCTCTCCAACTCCCGTGTGGCGGCTGAGGCGGCACAGCGCTTACCCCCGGATGTGTGGGAGGCGGTGCGAAACCTTCTTGCCAGCCCAGAAGTCCAGGAGTTTTTACGCAGCGACAGTTTTCTTTCCCTTCTCCAAGGGGCAGCGCGGCGTCTTGTCCCTGGCATTATGGGGGTGTTGAGTGGGGCTTATAGTATGGTCATGGGCATGGCCGTGGTGTTGGTCATTGGGCTCTACACGGTGCTGCTCCTCTACGAATTCCGGACGTTGCGTGAGCGCTGGCACTCCTTGCTCCCGGCCTCGTGGCAGCAGCCAGTGCGCGCTTTTGTGGCGGACTTCGATCAGGCCATGAGCCGCTATTTTCGAGGCCAGGCCATGGTGGCGGCGGTGGTCGGGGGGCTCTTTGCCGTGGGGTTCACGCTTATCGGTTTGCCCCTCGCCGTGGTCCTCGGGGTCTTTTTGGGGGTCCTCAACATGGTGCCGTATCTCCAGATTGTGGGGTTTATCCCGGCCGTCCTTTTGGCCGGGGTGCATGCCTTGGAGACAGGGAGCTCTTTTGTTGTCGTCCTGGCCTTGGTGCTGGTGGTCTTTGTTGTGGTCCAGGCCATCCAGGACCTCGTGCTCACCCCCCGGTTTCTTGGCCAGGCCATGGGCCTGTCACCGGCGTGGATGCTCCTTTCCATTTCGATCTGGGGCAGTTTGCTCGGATTCCTTGGACTACTTCTGGCGCTACCCCTGACGTGTTTGCTTTTGGCCTATTGGCGGCGATTGATCCTTCACAGGGAGACCCTGGACAATCCCCCAGAGAGCCTTTAGGCAGCGCGGCGCAATTTTGCGGGAGGAATTGGTATGGAAATGTTCCGTCATCCGGACACGGTGCGGGATCTTGTGGCGTCCTGGCGCTTCCGGGGGCATCGGATCGGATTCGTCCCGACGATGGGGTACTGGCACGCGGGCCATCTCCGTCTCGTGGAGGCGGCACGAGCGCGCTGCACCAAGGTCGTGGCCTCTATTTTTGTCAACCCGACACAGTTTGGCCCCAACGAGGACCTGGCTGCCTATCCACGGAACTTGGATCGCGATCTTGCGCTTGCCCAGCGTCATGGCGTGGACCTGGTGTTTTGTCCGGGCCCAGCGGAGATGTACGAGCCAGAGCATGACACATGGGTGGAGGTGCCCCGGCTCTCCCAGCGACTTTGTGGTGCCTCACGGCCGGGCCATTTTCGCGGAGTGGCGACGGTGGTGACGAAGCTTTTTTGGATCATCCAACCCCACCTCGCCTTTTTTGGCGAGAAGGACTGGCAGCAGCTCGTCATCATCCGCACCATGGCGCGTCAGCTCTCCTGCCCGGTGGAGATTGTCGGCTGCCCCATAGTGCGGGAAGCCGATGGTCTCGCCATGAGCTCCCGCAACGCCTACTTGACAGCGGAGGAGCGAGCCCAGGCCCCGGCCCTCTTTGCCATGCTCCAGCACCTGCACCGCTTGGTGGAGGCAGGGCAGACAGACGTGGCCTCGCTCACAGAGGCTGGCAGAGAATACCTCGCTACCCATCTCCCTCTAGGGCGCCTTGACTATCTCCAATTCGTCCACCCCGACACCTTGGAACCCCGTCTTGTTGTCGAGCCTCCCACCTTGGCCATGGCCGCACTTTTTTTGGGAAAGGCGCGGCTTATCGACAACCATCGCCTTGTCTAACGATGGCAGCCCCGCATACCTGGGGCAATGAAGAGGGCTTTTCTATGCGACGCACCTTGCTATGGGCCAAACTGCATCGCCTGACGGTGACAGGCAGTTGTCTTGACTACGAGGGATCGATTGCCATCTGCCCGCGCTTGCTCGAGGTATCTGGTATTATCCCCCACGAACGGGTAGAGGTTTACAACGTCACAAATGGCGCGCGGTTTGCTACCTATGCCATCCGTGGCAATCCTGGCGAGGTCCTCGTCAATGGCGCGGCCGCCCGTCTCGCTCTGCCTGGAGACACGATCATCGTCGCAGCCTATGCCCAGCTGAGTCCAGAAGAGATCGCTACCCATCGGCCACGGGTCGTGCTCGTGGGGGCAGGCAACGCCGTTGTGGAGGTGCGCGGATGAAAGGGGTGCTCGAATTTGCCGCGGCCAAGGCCGCTGGTGAGAAGCTTGTGATGGTGACGGCCTATGACTACCCCTCGGCGTTTTGTGCCGAAGCCGCGGGGGTGGACCTTATCTTGGTGGGGGACTCCTTGGGTATGGTGGTGCTCGGCCATGATTCCACCGTTCCGGTCACCATAGAGGACATGGTCCGTCATACGCAGGCCGTGCGGCGTGGAGCGCGGGAAACCTTTGTGCTGGCAGATTTGCCTTTTTGGGGCACGTGCAGCGTGGAGCGCGCCCTGCAATGGAGTGGACGCCTGGTGCAGGAAGGCGGCTGCCATGGAGTCAAACTCGAGGGCGGGCGGGGCGTGGCAGCGCACGTGGAGGCGATTGTCCGTGCCGGGGTGCCGGTGTGTGGCCATATTGGCCTGACGCCCCAATCGGCCACGGCCCTTGGCGGATATCGCGTGCAAGGGAAGACCGCGGCTGCGGCCCGCGGGCTGCTTGCCGATGCCCTGGCCCTGGAGGCTGCCGGGGCATTCATGGTGGTCCTGGAGTGCATCCCGACCCCGCTGGCGCAGGCCATTACGGAGCGGCTCGCCATCCCGACGATTGGCATCGGTGCTGGACCATTGTGTGATGGGCAGGTGCTTGTGTGGCACGACCTGCTTGGCCTCTATCCCCGCAAGCCGCCAAAATTCGTGCGCCAATACGCTGCCTTGGGCGAAGCTGCCCGCCAAGGCTTGGCGGCGTACTGTGCCGAGGTGCGCCAAGGGAGCTTCCCGGCACCGGAACACGGGTTTCTCATGGACGAGGCCGAGCTCGCCGCGGCTTTGGAAGAGATAAGTTTCGAGTAGGTTCTTGTATCAATCAAATCCGAAAAAGGTGATGCCGAGCCGGGGCGCTTGTGGCTTGACGGGCGGGAGAACCTGTGGTTGCCCCACAGAGGAAACGCCTTCGACCCGCACCGTATTCGAGGAGTGAGGCGATGACGACTTCGCAACCTGCCGCTTCGTTTACCGAGCATGAACTTCGGGGGATGATCGCCCAGATCATCTCGGCTGATTTTGAGCCGCGCATTCGTGCGCAAATGCATGCTGCTTTCGATGAACTACTCCAGGAACGGCTGGCGGCGTTTGTGCGCGACAATGAGCTTCGTGTCCGAGAATTCTCTCTCATGGAGCGGATCGTGCGGGTAGAAGAGGAGCTAAAAGCCCTACGAGAAATTGAAGCCGCGCGATTCGAAACAACGGAAAATCGGTTTCAGGCCTTGCAGCGAGAGATGGACAAGCGTTTTGAGGCAATGGACAAGCGCTTTTCTGTCCTTCAATGGACGATTGGCTTAGGGTTTACGTGTATGATCGCGTTTCTCTCTTTCCTCAAGCTGTGGTCCTAGACGCCGAGAGGGGGCGATACGCTCATAAAGCAAGAGCTCTCCGTGTCGG
The DNA here is from genome assembly GCA_937989665.1 of uncultured Desulfomicrobiaceae bacterium. Taxonomy (GTDB): domain Bacteria; phylum Desulfobacterota; class Desulfovibrionia; order Desulfovibrionales; family Desulfomicrobiaceae; genus Thermodesulfomicrobium. Next base: position 29,311 of record CALKRN010000014.1, read on the forward strand.
GAGCGCAGGAAAAATCCCGGAAGGATTCCATGCCGGGCGAGAGGATGGACCCGAGTAAGCTGGTCATCACCGCTGCTATCTACAACGACAAAGCGAGCAAAAAGGCTTGGGGTGCGCAGGGCACTTTGGAATTCGTATTCGTAGGGTAAAAGGAAGCGCTGCGGATTTCCCTCAAGCAAGACAATCGGAAAGAGCCGGGCGTCGTCGAGGAGGACCGTGCCAGGTTCATGGCGGAGGACCGCCACAAGCTCCCTTTCTGCGATCCAGGAGTGGACCTGGGTCCTCCCAACGACAATTTGGCGCAACGACTCCGCCCCCTCCAATTGGGGCAGGAGCCAGCTCGCCACAAAGGCCCCAAGGAGGGCAAGGCGCAGGAACCGGCGGGGCTGCGGGAGGACACATGCGCCACATTCCTGGGTGCCGTGGGCAAGAAGACTGCAAGCCCAAAAGAGCGGCACGGTCTCGGTTCGAAGTGGCATCCCTAGAGCCCCTTGGAGGAAAATCCACAGCAGCGGCATTCCCATCATGATCAGGGTGGTGGGCCAGCAGCCCTGGCGCCGAAAGACGGTATCTGCCCCGACGACAATCCATGGCAGCAAGGAAAACCAGGACGAGGCGAGGAAGCTTCCCATTTGCCGCACGCCGTTGGCCAGGCCCGGCGAAGAGGTCCCTTTTTCTATTAACCCCAGCTGCCAGCCCTCGAAGAAGGCCCAGGGATGACCGAGGAAGATCCAGTTCAAGTAGGCCCAGCCGGCCATCATGAAGAGGGATGGTGTCAGGGCGGTGCCGAAGATCGCGAGATTTTCGCGTACCGGGCGGCTTTCCATGGTTACGGGCAGCACCATGATCGGCACCAAAAGGACGGCCTCGTACGCCGTGAGAAAAATGGACGAAGATACGAGGCCGAAGAGAAAAAGATGCACGGTGGCTTGGCTGGCACAGTAGCGCCGTAACCACACAAACGAAGCAAGAAGAGAGAGGGTGAGCAGGCCTGCGCGCGGGCTTTGGCTTAGCAGGTGGAGCCCCGGCGGGGTGGCAGCGAGGGCAATCCCCAGGGCAAGGACCCAGGGGTCGTTTTGGGCCCGGCGCATCCAGGCGATGGCTGCTGCCAAAAGAAGGCCGCCAATGGCTGCTGTCCCCCAAAGAGGGCTTTGGGTGATCAAGACGAAGGCATAGGGCAGCGGCGGGGAGACAAAGCCAAGGTTTTCGAGACGGGGTGGCCGACCATGGAAGACGAGAAGGGCCTTTTCGCCGAGATAAAGGAGTTCTCGTTCAATAACGCCTTGGTGGGCGAGTAGCGTGTTCCACAGCCCGATGAGGAGGGTTGCCGTGGCCCATATCCCCACGGCGGCCCAACTAGTGCGGTGGGGCCATACGGGTGAGGCCATGTTCGGTTTTTTCCCAGTAGAAGGGTTTGGCCACCAGTTGCCATAGGGCTTTGTAGGCAGCCACCGAGTGGAAGAAGAGCCAGTACAAGGGGTTGAGGAGGGCAACCGGAAGAAGGCCGTAGATCTTGCGGCGATAGACGGCAATCATGTTGAGGTAGATGCCAAAAAAGTTACCGATCAGCAGGTTGAAAAGGCCGATATAGACAAGAAGAGGCGGGAAAAAAGGGTCGAGGGCCTTTGTGCCGGTGGCGAGCCAACCGAGAAAAACGGCCCAGACGATGGGATTACAGAGAAAAAGCAGCGGGGTGCCGAGAATGAAGAGCTGGAAGCCAAGCCAATTTTTGAAGCCAAGGCGTCGCAGCATTTGGAGCGGACGGCGGTTATAGACAAGGGCAGTTTGGAGGTAGCCTTTGATCCAGCGGGAGCGTTGGCGGATCCAATTGCGATAGCGGCTGTTGGCCTCTTCGAAGGTCGTGGAGTTGATGATCCCGACACGAAAGCCGCTTGCGCAAGCCCGGATGCCGAGGTCGGCGTCTTCGGTGACGTTGAAGGGGTCCCAGGCCCCAAGTTCCTTGAGAATCCGAGTCCGGAAATGGTTGCTCGTCCCGCCGAGAGGGATGGGCAACCCCAGGCGGTCCAGGCCAGGAAGGAGGTAATCAAACCAGTAGGAATATTCCAGGGTAAAGAGTTTGGTGATGAGGTTTTCCCGTGCGTTGAAGTAGTTGAGGGCGGCCTGAAAGCAGACGACTGTTTCCGGATTTTTACGGAAGGCCACCACCGCCTTCTTGAGTTGATCTGGTTCGGGGCGATCTTCAGCGTCATAGATGGTGAGAAATTCTCCTCGGCTAAAAAACACCCCATAATTGCAGGCTTTGGGCTTGGTCTTGGGCTGGGCGTCCGGGAGGATGAGAAAGCGCCAGTTGCCAGGCGGGGCCGCGGCTTTGGCGGCCTCGAGGGTGGCGGTGTCGTCCTCTTCGAGGAGCAACAGGACATCGAGCTTATGCTGGGGGTAGTCCATGGCCTTCAGGGCATGGACAAGGTGCCCAACAACCTCAGGCTCCCGGTAGACTGGCACGAGGATGGTATAGACCGGGAGCTCTTCGTCTCGGAGCGTTCGCACTTCTTCGTTGGTAACGGGTTCGGCGAGTTCTTGGCCCGCACCAACGAGACTTACGAGGAGTTTAAAGAGGACAGACACAAGAAAAAGGACTTGGACCGCGGCAAAGAAGAACTGCGCCGCTAGGATGGGGTGGAAGTAGAAGAGGAAAAGGGCCGCGTTCCCCAAAAAACCCAAAGCGAGGATTTGGCGGCGGGTAAAGACAGGATTGGCGGACTCTTCCGGGGCGCGGTAGAAAAGCCCGTGGATGGCTTCATCGAGCATCTCGTGGCGGTAGATGCGCTGGACGAGGCGGGCAAAATCGAGGTCAGTGACGAGATGGAGGCGAAAGGCCGTGGCCTCGGGAAAGGTGGCGGCAAAAAATGCCTGCCGGTCCGTGGCGCAGGGGTAGTCGGTGAGGAGGTGGAGGACCGTGCCCTCTTGGTACCACGGCAGAAGGTGGGTCGAGACGACCTCTTGGAAGGAGAGGCGGTGGGCGAGTTCCACCTGGGCGTGGCGCAGCAGCTCGTCCACCCCGTCCCGGAAGAAGGGGATACAATATTGGTCTGCCAAGGCCTGAAAGAGATCCAGACGTCGGATCTTTCCCAGGCTCATGAGGATCCAACCCAGGCGACCGCCGCGTTCTTTTTGGACCTCAAGGGCTTCAGCGATGTCAGCCTCGGTAATGAGTCCAGAGTCGAGAAGGAGTTCTCCTAAACGGGGGAAGACGGTTGCTTTAGAAGCGCAGCCACAGTCCCACATAGACCCCACCGTCATACCCCGTTCGTTCCCCCCACAGGTGCTGTTGCCAGGCCGCGGTCCATGCGAGGGTGTCTGTCATTGGGAGGATAGCGCCAAAGGTCCCTTTGAGGAGACGGTAGTCGCCGACAATCGTTTGGCCGCCAGCATGGCGGTCCTCGCCATTGCCCAAACCGTAATGGACTTCTACGGTGGCAAAAGGCGAGAACCAAGGCAAAAGAGAGAAGCCTCCTCCCACCATTGCCCGCACTTGTTCCGAAGGATAGCCGGCGTAGCAGCGCAGGCCGAGCTGGCTCTCCACGTATCCAGGTCGACCAGCAAGAGAGAAGCTGCGGCCAAGAAGGAAGGACGGCTCAAGGCCCAGGCGGCCATAACCTAGGGCTGGGGCATTGCTGAGGCTGTAGCCGGTGGGAAGGAGGGCGAGGAGCTGGCCGGAGACAACCGTTGTCGTGTTGTGCCAGAGGCGGCGGCGCCAGCCTACTTCCAGGTCCGCGACTCCGGCAGAGGCGGCATCTGTGGCGGAATCCGTCAGCCGTTGGAGGGGCAGTTTGGCCATGAGGGTATCCTCGGCCGTAAGGCCGTGCTCCACGTAAGTCTCCAGCTCGTATTTGGTGAAGTCCCCGCCCCGCCGATGGACGGAGCCCGTGTCGTCAAAGTAGCGGTCGGTGGTGGTCATGAGCGTTTTGATGGAAACAAAGGTCGCTCCTTCGGGCTGTACCCAAGCACCTGCACCCACCGGATGGGGAAGAACCAGCAAGGCAATGGCTAAAAAGAAGAGGGTGCGATTCATGATGTCCTCCGTCCGGTGCGAAGATAGAGGATGGTGAGCCCTGCCACCAAGAGGACTGCCAGGACCAGGAAGAGGATGAGGCGGTACTCCTGGAGATACCAGAGCAGGTCTTTGCTCGTAGGTTGGATGACCCGGAATTTGTCGCCAATTTCGAAGAATTGCCAAAGGTCTTCCTGAGTGACCATGAGGTTTGCCCCACCGGAGGCGTTTAGGAGGGTTGGCAGGGAGACGGGCAGGGGGGCTGGCCCGCTGGCAGCGAGGACTGGTCGGCCTTGGGCGTCGTGGAAAGTCTGGACCAAAGTAAGTGGGTTGTCTGGAGTAAAGCGCACGAGGGTTGCGCCAGTCAGGGGATTGCGGATTTCCGTACTCGCCAAGGGGAGGACCAGGGGTTGGATGCCTGGTAGGGAGAGGTCCTCGGTGAGGATAAAGGCCTTTGCCGTGATGGGTTCGTCAGGACGCACGAGCTGGAGGGCGAAGGGGGCCTTTGACCGCAACCGACCAAGGGCCTGGCAAAGGGCAAGGAGATGGGGGGCCTGCCGGATATGGGTTGCCGAACTTACTACCAGGCCGCGATCTCCCATCAAAGCAGGGAAATTGGCGAGGGTAAGTGGTGGGGATGCCTGGACGCCTTGGAGTTCAACGAACGAGTCTTCCAAAAGACTTGCCTGCATGGTTCGGCTCCATCCTCCTCGGCACATCTCCTGGGGGGAGGCATAACGAAAAACGACCTCGATGGTGCTGTCTGCCTGAAGGAGACGGCCGGGGATTTCCACACGTATAAGGCGCCGGGAGCCTGCGCCGCGCAGCTCTTGGCTCTCGAGGACGCGTCCCCCAAGACGCACAAGCACTGCGGCGAGGTCGCCTTCGGGGATGGCGCTGTGGGCAAAGGAGAGGCCAAGGATAAGCGTCTTGGGCCATGCCCCCAATTGAGCAAGATGCAGGTGAAGGGGAATCACCATATCGCCTTGGCCCTGGACCGTGCCTCCTGGGATGCCCAGGGCCGCCAGGGAGATGGCTGGGGTTGGCGGCTGCGTGTCCTGCAGTACCTCGGTCCCGTGGGCAGCGTGGGTGAGGAGGGCGGGCATCCATTGCGAGGCCAAAAACGTTCCCCCCTTGGGCGACAGGTAGAGGGTCGTGCCGGTCCAGCGGATATCTTCGGCAAAGTCGCCAAGGACAATGCTTGGCTCCAAGCCTGGGACAGTGGCCACCTCCATGGGCCGATCGCCCCAGGCCATGTGCCCGAAGGCGACGGCGAGACGGCAAGCGGCCTCGAGCTGCGGGCGGCTGTCGCTCTGTTGGAGAAGGCGCGTTCCCAGGATGCCGGCCTCACGCACGGCCCCGCGTACCGTGCGGGCTGGGCCCTGGCGCAACATCTCAAAAAATGAGCTTGGTTCCACACGGATCCAGAGGCTCGTCGTCCGCGCATCCAGGCAGATATCCCCGCTCCAGGAGAGTTCTCCGCGGACTTCGAAGGAAATGGAGTCCTCCAACGGCGTGTTTTCCAGGGCGTCGAGCGGGGCTTCAAGGGTGATGGCCTCCCCGCGCACCGGGACCGCTGCCAGCGGGATGCCGCTCGCCCAGAGGGAGAGGCGGGAGTTGGGGTGCAGCCCTGGGGGGACGAGGGCGTGGATAATGACCCGGCTCCCCCGAGCTGAGGCCCCCTCGAACCAGGGAAGGCGGAAAGAGAGAAAAGGTTGGCTCCCTTGGGCGATTTGGGGCGACCTCCATCCGAGGGCGGCCAAGGTGAGACGCTGCCGCCAGGGGCGCCATTCCTTGGGCAGAGGCGGGGTGGTCGAGAGGACTGTGGCCCCAGTCATGGAAGCGGCCAAGGCCTCGGCCTCTTCTCGAAAGAGGAAGACCCCAGCCAAAAGGAGACCGTTTCGTTCCCACAGGCCTGGGCCGCTCGAAAAAGGGGGAGGCATTTGGATGGTCCAGATATGGTCAGCACCCCACCCGGCGAGGGGCAGAGCGAAGATCGTCGTCACGATGGCGATCTTTAGGAACATCCTCCTCTGGTTGCTCCAGGAATGGAACCAGGGGCATTGGCAGGGGCGAACCCATGTGGTCATCATAGCTGTTCTGCGGTATCGTTGTTGGGAGGGGCGCTTGCCATTTGCGTGGGGATGGGGGCGGCAACGACCTCCCCGCGCACCGTCACTTCCCCATCTACCCGAATCTCTACCTGGACCACGGCCTTGCTCCCGCGACGTTCGGTGAGGCGGGCTTGAAGCGCAAGGGGCGGCCCAAGGGGCGTAGGGCGAAGAAAATCCACCCGTAAGGATGCGGTCACGAGGCGAGGAGGATGACGGGGATCGTCCGCCAGGGCGGCAGCGGCGGTGGCCACACCATGGCAATCCACGAGGGAGGCAAGCAGGCCGCCATAGACAAAACCAGGGACTGCGGTGTGCTCAGGTTTGGGGGTGAAGGTCGCGTGGCCGACTTCCCCATCCCAGAAGGTGGCAAGACCAAGGGCGTGTGGGTTGCGCACCCCACAGCCATAGCAGCATTGGTAGTGTGGCGGATAGCAGTCTTGAACGTGGATCGTGGCCATGGGGAGTGTGTCCTTGTGTAAGATGGTGGGCCCAGCAGGGATCGAACCTGCAACCATCCGGTTATGAGCCGGGGGCTCTGCCAATTGAGCTATGGGCCCGAGGACCGCGGTGGGTAAGACCCAGGGGGCGGGGAGGTCAAGGCTGCTTGCGCCGGTTTTTGACGTAATCAATGGCAGAGCGGGCCGCGATGGCCCCTTCGCCGACCGCAACGCTGATTTGGAGAAACCGTCCGACACAGTCGCCAGCGGCAAAGACCCCTGGGACGTTGGTGCGCTGTTCGCAATCCGCCTCGAGGAAAACGCCATTGCGCGCCAATCCCAAGGTATAGGCAAAATCCGAGGATGAGGCCTCGCCCAGGGCCACAAAGAGGCCGGCCACCTCGAGGGTCGTGCCGTCGTCCAGGCGGGCGCGCTCTAAGAATTTTTCCCCTTCAAGGGCTTGGATGGTGCGCGTAATGATGGCAATGCCTGCCTTTTCAAGACGGTGTCGGAAGTCAGGGTTCATGGACGCTTCCTTGCCCTGGGTGCACAGCGTGACGTGGGGGGTGTATTGGAGGAGTTCCAGGGCCTGGTTGGCGGCGAAATTGCCTTCTCCCACCACGAGGACCGGCTTGCCGCGCACAAAGAACCCATCGCAACTGACGCAATACGACACCCCTTTGCCCTCGAATTGGGCAAGGTCTGGGATGTTTGGCCGTACTCGGGAGACCCCGGTGGCCAGGATAACGGCCTCAGCGCAGACCTTGCCAGCCTCGGTGACTGCCTCGAAGCGGCCATTCTCAAGGGCATGGATGGTCAGCACGCGCTCGCAGCGGATCTCGGCGCCGAACTTGGCGGCCTGGATGCGGCCCCGGTCAATGAGCTCTCGGCCCGAAATGGTCTCGGTAAAGCCGAAATAATTGTCGATGGCATAATCTCCCGCCACTTTCGGGGCACAGCCGAGGATCAGGGTATTCATGCCGGCGCGGGCGGTGTAGATGGCAGCAGATAGACCAGCTGGGCCTTGGCCAATGATAAGAATGTCCACATGTTGGTCCATAGTGGCTCCTCAAGTTAGAGTTTGTAGCCGATGGTTCGCAAAAAAGCCTTGCGTTTGGCGACGTCTTCAGGCCCTTCGACGCCCTTGGGAGAGAAGCCATCGACGACGCCAAGGATGCCGCGGCCCTGATCCGTTGTGGCGACAATGACCTGGACAGGGTTGGCCGTTGCGCAAAAAAATCGGACCATCTCTGGTACTCCTCGAAGGGCACGCAAGATATTGATGGGGTACATGTCGCGCAGAAAAAGGACAAAACTATGGCCTGCACCCAGGGCCAAGGCATTATCCCGGGCCAGGGCGATGAGTTCGTCGTCCGTGCCCGAGAGGCGCACGAGGCAATCGCCCGAGGCCTCGCAGAAGGCCAGCCCAAAGCGGGCGCGCGGCACCGTCGTCACGATGGTCTCGTGGACATCTTCCACCGTCTTGATGAAGTGGGCCATGCCGAGGATGACATTGTCCTGGGCCGGGTTATGGAGAGGGACCAATTCGAGCTCCATAGAAGACTCCTTTAGGGTTGCGCAGAAGAAGCACCAAAACGCGCCAAGGGACGGTCCAAAGGCCGCAGAGCCTCCAGAAGAATGGCCTCCGGGGATTCCACATTCTTGGCGCGCAAGACCTTCACCAGTTTTTCGTACCAGGTATCCAAGTCCACGTAATGGGCGATGGACTTGTACTCTGGCAGGGTCATGACCGAGGAGTACACCGGATTGTTGAAGGCATCGTGGCCGTTGAGGACAATGACCGAGAATGCACGTCCGTTGGCAGTGAAGTCAATGCGACACTCTTTTATGTCTGTGTTGGCAATCGTACTGAGGTTTGTAATGGACTTCGCCCGGCTGAAGACCCCGGCGAGGATGCGCAGGGCCTCCTGCTTCATGTCCATGAGGATTTCGCGTTCGCTGAGTTCGATGAGAAGGATAGACTTGTTGAGTTCGTAGTAGAGGTCCTCGAAGAGTTGGCTCTCTTTGAGTTCATCGTAGAGGGCTTCGAAGTTGGCATCGTCGGCGCGCCGGAAATGGGCCATGCTCGGGCGCTCTTCCTGCACGGCCTCGAAGTCGTCACAGATGAAAGGAACGATGGATGTCGTCTCGTAGAGATAGAATTCAAGTCCGATGCTGCCTTCTTCCTCAAGGATAGCCGATACAGAGAGGTCGGCAAGGAGGATTTGGCCGTTGTCCAGATCTAGGCCGTGGCCTGGGTAGAAGCGTTCGCAGCGCGGGTCGTCACGGTCAAGGACGTAGTTGTAAATGGGGTACACCATGCCATCCTGCTCGTGGATGGCAAGTTCTTGCCAGGAGGTAAAACGGCTGGCCACCATGTGGTCGAAGACCTTGCGGATAAACTTTTTGAGACACGCCGTGAAGAGTTTGAGTTCTTTGGCTCGCCCTTCGGGGAGGTGGGTGGCATCGTCGGCATCGGGCAATGGATTCATGTCGTTCTCTCCCTCGCTGGGCATGGGGTAATGTCTGGTTGGTTGTAGAGAGAGGGAGGTGGGGTGTCAACGCTACTCCCAAAAATGAGGCAATAGCGCACCACAAGGCTCGCGAGCTAAAACGGGGGAAGGCGCTGCGTTCAAGTGCGCTGGCGATGCACTGCGAGGGGGGTGCTGCCATCGTGGCATAAAGGGGAGTACGAAGGGGGCACCAACGGCTTGACGCCGCATCGGCTTTCTTCCAAAAGTCCCTCCTCTTACGAGGAGGTGGCATGTCAGGAGAGCTCGAATTCCCCTTGGCCTGGGAGTTTCGCATCATCGCAGAGGATACCCCGAACACGCTGCGTGCCATTGGCATGGTGCTCCAGCGTTTTGGGTATGCTGAGCGCCCAGTGCGTGGCCGGGTTTCTCGTGAGGGCAAGTATGTGACCTACAGCGTGCGGGCGGTCTTGCCCTCGCGCGACCATCTCGAGGTCCTGGCCCAGAGCCTCTCTTCCTGTCCTGGGGTGCGGTTTCTGCTGTAGTTGGTCCGGTTTGTGCTTGTGCCAGGGCAAAGGGCATGTTGTGCCCCTGGAGGTGACCATGACCATCGCTCCCCTGGCAGCCCTCAGTCTTGCCAATACCGCCTTCTCTCTTCTGCGTGGCCTCATGGGCGGTGCGTCGGCTCCAACAGCTGCAGCGGCCCCGCGTCCCACTCCGGCCTCCCTGTGGCATGAGCTCGGTGCGCGCCTCGATGTGCGTGCCGCTACCCCGGCAGAGATTGCCCAAGCCGCTCAAGTCTTATGTGATGCTGGGCTCATCACCCTGGAGGAGTGCGCGACCCTTTGCCTTGACCCGGTCACGGTGGGGGGAGGGATGCGAACCCCTATCCAGGCTACGGGCCGAGTGGACTGGCTCGCGGAGTTCCACACCCGCCTTCAGGAAGCCCAGGCCCAGGGCCAAAGCCTTTCTGCTTCTCGCCTCGAGGCCGCCCTTGAGGTCCTCCAGCGACTCGCTGCTGCCCGCCGCGGTCCAGTCCACGCCGTGGCCTAGGTGCCTCTCTTTATCCAGGGGCGGCGAGGGATCGCTCCATTGGTATTCAGGTCCCGCTTGCTGGACGAGGCAGCAAGGGAGCGCTCCATTGGTGAGTAGGTCACGGTTGCTGAGAATGCATTTTCGCCCTTGTCCATAGGCTGCTCCTCGGCTAGGGATAGAGCATCATCCAGTCCCTACGAGGATGCCATGGAACAGCCTTCCTCCATTCCCGAACCCCCTGCTGGCTATAGTCTCGAGCAGCTCTCGCAGTACTGCACGGCCTCGGACCTTGGCTTGGAGTGCGCCTGCTCCAAACGCCAGGAAATCAAGATCGGCACAGGGACGACCACCCGAAAAGAAGAAAGTACGGTCTATTACTATGCCCGCCAGGTGGAGGACGACCTCCTTACCCTCCAGAGCCTCAACGACCATTGGCTGCCCGTAGGCGAGGCCCAGCAGATCACCTTGGCCGAGCTCGTCACCCAGTACCAGCCTGAGGTGGAGATCTTCGTCAAGAAGATCCGCCCGGCCATGAACGAGCTGCGCAAGACGATCGCCCGCGGCGACCGGCACCGCAAAAATGGGCAGCCGTACTCTGCCGAGCTTGAATACAACCGCGCCTTGGCCATGGACGAAGACAACGTCCGTGCCTTGTTCGGCCTTGGACTTACCTATCTCCAGTACGGCCAAACGGACAAGGCCCAGATCGTCTTCGAGCACCTTGTGCGTCTCGATGGCTTCGTGGACCCGGCCCATAAGCACCTCTTCAATGAATTTGGCATTGCCTTGCGCAAACGAGGACTCTTTGATGAAGCCGAGCAGTACTACACCCGCGCCTTGGAGCTGTGTCCGGACGATGAAAATCTGTACTTCAATTTGGGTCGGGCCCTTTTTGAGGCCGGCAAACTGGAAGCTGCTGCCAATGCGGCGCGCATTTGTCTCTCCCTCAATCCGAACCATGCTGAAGCAATGAAGCTGGCCCGCGCCGTGGTCCGCGCCCAAGGGGGATAACCCACATGCTGGTGCTCGATTTTGGACATGCTTGGCCACTTCCGATACAGCACCAAATTACCTCTCCAGGAGAGGCAGAGGAAGGAGGTGGTATGCGGTGCACGAGAAAACCAAGAGGGATGTCTGGTACGCGTCATTTTCTCTTATTGGTGATGTTATTTGTCCTGGCGGGCTGCGAGGCCCCGCCGCTGCGGGTGGGGTTTGTGGCCGGGCTCACAGGCCCGTATGCAGATCTTGGGATAAATGGCCGTGACGGCGTGCTCCTTGCAGTGGAGGAGGTCAACGGCCGCGGCGGGATTACAGGCCGGCCGGTGGAGCTCATTGTCCGTGACGCGGGCACGGACGAGATAAGCTGTGCCGCGGCTTTGGAGGAGGTCCTCGCCCAAGGGGTGATTGCCGTCATCGGGCCGATGGTGAGCCGCCATGCCCGGGTGACCCTGGCGGCCATGGAGCGTTACCCAGAGGTGCTCTTTTTCTCGCCCACCATGTCGGGAAGCCTCCTTTCTGGTCGCGACGACCTCTTTGTGCGCTCCATTGCCAAGGCCGCGGACCAGGGGACCCTCGTTGCTCAGTATGCCCAGAAGCTGGGTCTCCATCGGGTGGTGGTGATCCAAGACACTGACAATGCGGAATACACGGGCGATGTGGTGCAGGCGTTTACAGCAACGGCGCAGCAGATGGGGATAGCTATCGAACTATTGACCTATGGCCAGGGGATCCCGTTTGATCCTGGGCGTCTGGCCGCCCGTATCCGTGCCCTGGCGCCGGAGGCGGTCTTCGTGGTGGTCAATGCCTTGCACGCCGCTGCCGTGGCCCAAGAGGTGCGCAAAGCAGGCCTCGCCACGCCGCTTCTCGCTGCCAGGTGGGCACAAACCCAGGACCTTTTTTCCGTTGGTGGCCGTGCCGTGGAGGGCATGGTCCTTGTGGGAAGTGCTACTCAAGTAACCCCAGATTTGGTGCACTTTCGGGAGACCTTTGCCAAACGATATGGTCACGAGCCCTCCTTTGCCGCGGTATGGAGCTACGATGCCGCCCGTATTCTTTTTGACGCCATGGGCCGGTCCCAGGGACTCACCGGCCGGGCCGTGCGCGATGCCATCCTCGCCGTGCCTGTCTACCAAGGCTTGGATCGGGAGATCCGTTTCGATGCCTTTGGGGACGTTATCCACGATCACCAGCTCGTCACGGTGCGTGATGGCCAGTATGTGCCTCTGGAGGCGGCACCGTGAAGCCAACCCTTTTTGCCTTTTTGGGCAAACGGTTAGCGGTGCTACTCGTCTTGGGCGCCGTGATCCTTACCTTGGCCAGCTCTGCCGTGTGGTGGCGGCATGTGCGGCATGTGGCGAACGAGAATGCCGCGGATTGGGCGCGGCTTGTGGTCCAAGCCATCGAGGAACGTCTCGCGCTCGCCCAGGCCACGGTGGGGGCGGTGACGCTGGAATTGGACGCTGTGCCTTCCTCGCGCTGGCAGGAGGAGGTGGTGCGCATCGAACGGGAGCAGCCATTATTTACGCGCCTCCTGCTGACGGATGACAATGGCCTGGTCCAGGCCAGCTCAGACCTTGGGGTCTTGGGTTGGGACCTTTCGCGCCATTTAGCGGTACTTGGCGCACTGCAGCATGGCTCGTACGTTTCCAGTGTGCTCATCGATCCTCGCACGGGGGGTCCAATGGTGGAAATGGCTCGGCGTGGGCGCGGGTTTGCGGTGGTTGCCGCCTTGGAGATGTCCATCCTCCAGCGCCTCGTGGAGCGGTTGTCGCGGGAATCTGAGGTCGTGGTCACCGATCACCGGGGGCGGCTCGTGGCTCATCCCAATGCCCAACGGGTGCAGGAGCGCCAGACTGATCCCTGGTCGGGGCGGTTCGCCACGGTGGACGATTGGGGCCTCACCACCACGGAGGACGAGCACTTTCTTGGCGTGCTAGCGCGGATCCAGCCCGTGGGATGGATGGTGGTGGTGCGCCTTCCGAAGCAGAGCTTGGTGCGGCCGGTGCTGGTAGGGGCGGTAGTCTTTGCCGGTCTTGGTGCCGTGGGAGTGGTTGTTGGTTTGCTCTTGGCCCGGCATTTGGCAGGTCGGGTGGCCATGGGTCTTCACCTCATGGTGCAGCAGGCCGCCGCCGTGGCTGCCGGCGAATATGATGCTCGAGTCCTTCCTCAAGGGATACTGGAGCTCGACGCCCTGGCCGAGAGCATGAACCAGATGGCAATGAAGGTGCAGCAGCGGGAATCGGATAATACCCAGCTCAACCTCGAGCTAGAAGATCAGCTCGCCCATATCCAAGAACTGGCGGCCCTTACCCGTTCGCTGTTCGAAAGCGTGGCCGAAGGGATCATTGCCCTCGACGCCCTGGGTCGGGTTGTGCTGGCCAACGAAGCCGCTTACCACATTTTCGATACCGGCCAGATGGTGCCGCAGTGGCAGGAGGACTCCTGGCACTGGCCCTTTGCCGAAGCCGTGCTTGCAGCCCGCCCCCAGCGCGGGCAGATGGCCCTGCCTTCGGGCCGTATCCTCGACTATGCCTTTGTTCCCATGCCCCAAAGGGGGCGAGTCTATGGGGTGGTGTCGTTCATCGATGTCACGGAGCGGGAAGCGACCATCCACGCGCAGGAGGAGGCCCGGCGCTTGGCGGAAGAGGCGAACCGCATGAAGGACGAGTTCCTCGCCAACATGAGCCACGAGCTCCGTACGCCCCTCAATGGCATTATGGGCGTGCTCCAACTCTTACGCCTCGAGGACCTGCCAGAGTCCCAGCGGGAACAGGTGGACATGGCCCTCGATTCGGCGCGCAACCTGCTCCGCATCCTGACGGACCTGCTGGAGCTGAGCCGCACTGCCGCAGGTTTTGCCCCACGCCTGGCGCCGGTGGATGCCGTGGCGGTGGCGCAGCAGGCCTTGGCCTTGGTGCGCACCCAAACCCAGCGCAACGGGGTGGCCACTATCCTGGAGGCCGAGCCGGAGCTATGGGTGGAGACCGACGAGGTGCGGCTGCGGCAGATCCTTTTGAACCTCGTGGGGAATGCCGCCAAGTTTACTCGTCAGGGGGAAATTATTGTCCGTCTCGACCGCATTGTCAGTGCCGATGGCCAACAGCGTCTACTTTTGCAGGTGGAAGATACGGGCATTGGCATGATCACAAGCCATGTGCCCCAGGTCTTTGAGCGCTTTCGTCAAGAGGATAGTTCTTCTACCCGCAAGTACCAGGGGGCAGGGCTGGGCCTTGCTGTGGTGAAGCGCTTGGTTGATCTCATGGGCGGGACGATTAGCGTGGACACGGCCCCCGGGCAGGGGTTTTGGATCAGCATCTGTTTGCCCATGCGGCACGGGACGCCGTTACTCAAGGAAGAGCCCTCTTCCTCTCCAAGTGACGACTTGCCCCACTATGGCTTGCGCATCCTTCTCGTGGAGGACGATGACGTCAATCGCTATATGGCCCGGGCCCTTCTTGCCAAGCTTGGCTGCCATGTGGATGAGGCGGTCAACGGCCTCGAGGCGTTAGAACGGTTGCGTCGCGAAAGCTACGACCTCGCCCTGTTGGACATCCAAATGCCGGAGATGGATGGCCTGCAAACGGCTCAGGCCATCCGGGCTTATCCGGAGTTCACCCATCTGGCCACCATGCCGCTGGTGGCCCTTACCGCCCATGCCCTTCCTGAAGACGAGGCCCGGGCCAGGGCGGCAGGTATGGAGTATTTTCTGACAAAACCATTGGATATCCATCTGCTTATGGCCACGTTGGACCGCATCGTGGAGCGGTTGGCGCTGTAAGTGGCGCTGTTGAGGGGGCGAAGCGCAAAAGAGGGCCGAGAGCCATCGGCGGAAAAGGCCACAGCGGCCCTGGCCGCCGAGGAACGGGACGAAGCGCAAAAGAGGAGCGGGGCGACAGTCCAAGTCAGCCCAAGTCCAAGCAGGGGCTGAGGCCCGGCGTTGGAACGCTTGGGTGCGCAGTGGATGCCTCCTGATGTTGGCGAGGGGAGATGGCCTGAAGGCAAGACCCCAGGATGAAGGGAGAACACGATGGTTGAGGATGGCAATGCCCTGGAAGCGAAGCTCGCCCCAAAAAGCCTCACGCCAGCGGAACCAGCAGTTGAGGACGGCAGCGCTAGGGACTCCAGGACAGAAGCAAGCGTAATCTACTGGATTGATGGAGCGGATCGGATCATTCGGGTCAATGAAGCCTGGGATGCCTTTGCCCGGGCGAACGGCGGGGCATCGGTGGTGGGTGCGGGTATTATAGGTCAGTCTTTGTGGCGGTATTTGAGCGGCGACCCCATTCGCATGTGGATGGATGCTGTCCTTGGTCTGGCACGAATCTCTAGGGGGCCCGTGACGCGGGCATATCGTTGCGATTGCCCGGAAAAAAAGCGCTTTATGCGCATGGTCGTCGTGCCAGAGCAGGGTGGTGTCCTGCGCCTTGAGCACCATCTCCTTGGAGAGGAGCCGCGCGAACCGGTGTATTTTGTCCCGTGGTCGGGGCAGGGGCAGCGGCCTCTTTTGCGCTGCAGCCTGTGTGGTCGCATCCAGCACTGCGGCCAGTGGATCGAGCCGGTGCCCCAGGCTACAGGCCCCTATGGTGTCATTTATACGGTCTGCCCTGAGTGCCACAGTGGGAAGGTCCACCGGGCAGTGCAGAGGTCGCTGTGAATCTTGGACCGCGGAGCCGGGCGCTGCGCGCTGGAGACCTTGGGCCGGGTCCGGTACTCTACTGGATGAGCCGTGACCAACGGGTGGCTGATAATTGGGCCTTGGCCCTGGCCCAGAGGCTGGCCCTCGATTTAAACCGGCCTTTGGCCGTGGTCTTTGGTCTTTCCCCTGGGTTTCTTGGCGCCACCTGGCGGCAGTACGCCTTTATGCTCCAGGGGCTGCGCGAGGTTGAGGCGCGGCTGCGGGCCTTGGGGATCCCCTTGTTGGTGCACCTTGGCGATCCTGGGGAGGTCGTCGCTGCCTGTGGGCAAGAGTACCAGGCTGCGGCAGTGGTGATGGATTTTTCTCCCTTGCGCTTGCCCCGGGCGTGGAAAGAGACCGTTGTGCGCCGGCTTCGGTGTCCGGTGCTCGAGGTCGATGCCCATAACCTCGTCCCGTGCTGGCTTGCCTCACCAAAGGCAGAGTTTGCCGCCCGCACTTTGCGCCCCAAGCTGTGGCGCAAAATCCCTGACTTTGATGCCCTGCCTCCAGCCCTTATCCCCCATCCCTTCCCGTGGCCCAAGGTTGTACCACCCGTGGACTGGGAGGCATTGGCCAGCGGGCTTGCCGTGGATCGGGGGGTGGCTGCGGTAACCTGGTGCTCTCCTGGGGAGAGTGCGGCGCAGGCGGCATTGGATCGTTTTCTCCAGCACGGGCTTCCCTTTTATGCCGCCAAGCGCAATGACGCCAATGCCGGCGTCCAGTCGCGGCTGTCGCCGTATCTCCATTTTGGCCACATCGCCCCGTGGCGGGTTTTTCATGCCGTCTGGCACAGTGAGGCCCCGCCCGTCTCCAAGGAGGCCTTTCTTGAGGAATTGGTAGTCCGGCGCGAGGTGGCGGAAAATTTCTGCTTCTACAATCCCCAGTATGACGAGGTGGCAGGTTTTCCAGCCTGGGCGCAGCGCACCCTCCACGACCACCGCCACGACCCGCGGCGGGAGCAGTACCGCCTCGAGGAGCTTGACGCCGGGGCTACGGCAGACCCGCTGTGGAATGCGGCCCAGCACCAGCTCGTTCGCGAAGGCACGATGCCGGGTTATGTGCGCATGTACTGGGGAAAGAGGTTTCTTGAATGGTTGCCCTCCCCAGAAGAGGCCTTGGCCGCGGCTATTTTACTCAATGATCGCTACCAGCTCGATGGCCGTGACCCCAACGGCTATGCCAATATCGCTTGGTGCATTGGCGGGGTCCACGACCGGCCATGGTTCCCTCGGCCTATCTTTGGCACGGTACGCTCGTTAGGCCGTAGCGGCTGCTGGGCGCATTTTGATGTGGTGGAGTACGTGCGCCGCATCGACGGTGAAGAGGCTGCCACCCAGGTCCCTCGTCCTCCCCGTGCGCGCCGACCGTTGCCACAGACCTCTTAATCTTGGCCCGCTCAGGGGATGGCCTTTGGGGCCGACCAGGCCCTGAGGGGAGTTGCATCCTCGGGGATGGTTCGGCCTTTGTCAGGGATGGGTTTCGGAGCGTCGAAGTTCGCGACCCGTGCGGGCAGGCTGCAGCAGGAGACTTGAGGCAGCCATACCGCGGATGGAGGAGGCTTCGGCCTCAGCAGACCCCTCACCTTGTCCCCTCGTCCCCACAGTGTTTGGCCCGGCGGTAGCGCAAGGTATCGCGGCTTAGGGAAAGCAGGCGGGCTGCTTGGGATTCGTTGCCGCCGCACAGGTGCAAAGCCTGGCGCAGGTAGTGGGCCTCAATTTGGGTGAGCAAGGTGGGCAGGTCGAGGCCGGCGGGAGTGAGGGACGGCAGGACATTGGGGCAAGGATTTGGCTCAAGCCCTAGGTCCTCGGCAGTAATCCAGGGCCCTGGGGCAAGGAGCGCGGCCCGTTCCATGAGGTTGCGCAGCTCGCGCACATTGCCGGGCCAGGTGTGGGCAAGGAGTTGGGCTTCGGCCTCTGGGGTGAAGCCGGCGAAGGTCTTCTTGAAGCTGCTGCTGAACTCCGCGAGAAAGGCTCGGGCCATGGGCAGGATATCGCCCTGGCGTTCGGCAAGCGATGGCACGCGGATGCGGACAACGGCGAGACGGAAAAAGAGGTCTTGGCGGAATCGTCCCTGGGTGACGAGGTCTTCGAGAGTGCGGTTAGTGGCCGCGATGACCCGCACCCGTACCTGCCGGGGTCGGGTCGCGCCTACGGGGTAGAAGGTGCCGCTTTGCAGAAAGCGCAGCAATTTGGCTTGGGCCTCTGCTGGCAGCTCTGCCACCTCGTCGAGAAACAAGGTGCCGCCGTCGGCCGTGGCCACGAGCCCGGTCTTACCGCGCTTGTCCGCCCCGCTGAAGGCCCCGGGGGCGTAGCCAAAAAGTTCACTCTCCACCAATTCCGTGGGCAAGGCGGCACAGTTGAGGGCCACAAAGGGACCGCGGAACAGCGGACTGCGCAGATGGATAGCGCTGGCGAGGAGCTCTTTGCCGGTGCCGGTTTCTCCTTCGATAAGCACCGAGGTCTGAGGGCTTTGGGCCACGCGGGCAACGAGGTCCATGACCGCAGTGATGGCGTTACTCTCGGCGATGAAAAATGGCATTTGTTCGCGCAGGGCCTGCTCTTGGAGGAGCCGGGTTTCTTTGCCAAGGCGGAGCATGGCCCCTGTGCGGGAGAGGACCGCGGTGAGGACCTCCATGCGGATGGGTTTGATGAGGTAGTCCACCGCCCCGGCCTTCATGGCCTGGATGGCGGTAGGGGCGTCCTCATAGGCGGTGATGACAATGATTGCGGCGTGGGGGGCGCGCTGGCGTAAAGAAGGTAGAATCTCAATGCCGTTTTGATCTGGCAGGCCGACATCGAGGAGGATGAGGTCTGGCGGGTTGGCCGTGGCCTGGGCGAGGCCTTCGGCAGCAGTGGCCGCGGTGGTGATGCCGTAGTCCCGTTCAAGGGCGAGGCATAGGCTGTCGCGGATGGAGTCTTCGTCGTCAATAATCAGGATGTTGAGGCGCATGGGGGGAGTCCTTGGAGAAGGTGTACAGGGATCTCCACACTTAAGGCCGCGCCGCCAAGGTCGCTCTCCCCCACGTGGATGGTGCCGCCGTGGTCGGCGAGGATGCGCTGGACGATGGAGAGGCCGATCCCTGTTCCATCCACGGCGGTGGTATAAAACGGCTCGAAGATGCGTTCCCGTTCGCTTACGGGGATCCCTGGACCGCTATCTTCGACAATGATGCGGGCCGTGGTGTTTTCATGATGCAGATGGATGCGCACACGCGCTGGCCGTTCTCCCTGTCCTTGGGCGGCGCGGGCCGCATTGTCGGTGAGGTTGACGACGAGCTGCTCCAGGAGGGCGGCGTCGCCGCGCACCCACACAGGATGGGAAGGAAGCTCCGTGGTGAGCCCGACCCCGGCCTTGCGCAGGGCCGTGGCCATGAGCCCTACGGCCTCGGTGATGGGCTCGCGCAGGTCAAGGCAGCACCATTGCGGGGCTGTGGGTTTAGAAAAATCAAGGACGCGGCGGATGACAGCTTCGATTTTGCCCGCGGCAACCGTTATCTTGCCCGTGAGTTCCTGGACAGGAGTGGCGAACTCTTTGGGAAATTCAGCGGCCATGGCACTGAGGGTGTAGAGATAGCCGAGGATGCCCGAGAGGGGGTTGCGGATTTCGTGGGCCAGTCCGGCGGCCATGCGTCCCAGCGAGGTGATCTTGTCAAGGAGCATGATGTGGCGCGCCAGACGCCGATTCTCGGTGACATCAGCGAGAAAGATGGCGAGACGGGCGTTGCTCCCTTCGTGATCATGCACCGGAGAGATGCGGATGTCGAAGTCGCGGGGCGGACCGGTTTGGGTGATGGCCTGCGGTGTGGCACTTGCCAGGGCTTGGAGCATGGCCGCTTGGCAGGCAGCGGCCAACGAGGGGTCGAGGACTTCCTGGAGGCGCAGTCCGAGGAGGGATTCCCGATTGCCACCGATACGGGTGGCGGCTACTTCGTTGATTTCAAGGATAGTGCCTTTTTGATCTACCAAGAGGAGGGCTTCTGAGGGGGCTTCAAGTAAGGCGCGGACCTTGGCCTCACGGTCGCGCAAGAGCGCCTCGGTTTGGCGGCGCTGTTCGATCTCAAAAGCGAGGTCCCGGGTGCGGCGCTCCACCTCGATCTCCAGCCTGGCCTGGGCCTTGCGCAGGGCGTTTTCGGCCTGGATGCGTTCCGCCACTTGCCGCTCCAATTCGGCATTGGCCGCACGCAGGTGGCGGGTGCGCTCGGCCACGGCAAATTCGAGATGGGCAGCATGGCGGGCCAGGGCCTCGTGGGTGGTGCGGCGCAGGCGCAGGGCAAGCATGGCCAGGGCGAGCATGGCGCAGAGCAGGCCCGCGCCCAAGAGGGCGGCCCAGGTCCATTCCTTGGGGATGGTATAGAACGGCGAAGGGGCGAAGAGGAGGCGCGATCCTGGCGGCAGGCGCTTGGGGTCAATGCCAAAGCGCACCAATTGCCGGTGGTCGAACATGGGGAGCGTCGGCGTGGCGGTCACCACCGGCGGTAGGTCCCCGGTCTGGAGGACCTCTGCCGCCATGGAGCCAGCGGCCAAGCCATGGGCAAAGGCCTCGATCATGACCCCGCCCAGGCAGCCTTCCCCCAATTCGAAGTCCCAGAAGCCGTAGATGGGGACCGTTGCGTGGGCGGCGAGAAAGCGGTTTTTGTCGCGGTAATCGAGAAGGACCCCCTCTTCGTTGCGCAGCACGCCGTGGACGAGGATGATTTGGCCTGGACCAAGGGTAGGTAGGCGTTGCCGCAAGGTGGCAGCGTCAAGGTTATTCCAAAAGTGGAAGGTCACTGGGGCAAAGCGGGGGGCAAGGGCGCGGAGCTCCCGATCCGTGATGTCGTCGGGGGAGAGCTGGTCGCCGCCGATGACAATACATTCCCGGGTATCGGGGTGGAGGCGCAGGGCGAGGGCGATGGTCTCCGCCACGGCTGGGTTTTCCGCCAGACCCGTAACGCGGGGGAAGTCCGCCAGCATGGCGGGTTGCAACCCGTTGATACCACAGAAGACGACGGTGGCTTCGGCCAGGCGCTCGCGGAGCTCGGTGCGGACAAAGTCCAAGGCGATGTTGTCACAGACGAGGATGAGGTCGAAGCGTTGCCCGTGGAGTTTGCTACGCACGAGTGCAGCGACTTGAGAGAGGTACGCAGGGCTTGGATTGCGCTTGGTGTCAAGGTACTCCACCCAGACGAGGGCCTCAGGGGCCTTATGGCGCAGGGCGTCGAGGATGCCTCGGGTAAGCTCATCAGTCCAAGAGAGCCCAGGGTGGTAAGACTGGAGGACCAGGATGTTGGGCCGTGCCCCGTAAACCGGAGCTGCAGCCACGATGACGGTGAAAAGCACGAGCACCAAGGAACGCAAAGATCGTGTCATGGCCATGAACTACGGCCTTTCTCCTGCGCCTTCAAGGGCGGTGGAGGCCATGGCGCAGGCAATCTTAAGGAACGGAGAGGAGATACTATGCCAGTGTGGGGAATTGCCCTTGGTGGGGGAGCAGCGCGGGGCTGGGTGCACATTGGGGTCCTGCAGGCCATCACCGAGGCTGGTTTTGCGCCGCAGGTGGTGTGTGGCACGTCCATCGGTGCCTTGGTAGGGGCAGCCTATGCGGCGGGGAATTTGGAGACCTTGGCCGATTGGGTCGTGACCCTCACCAAGATCGACGTCATCCGGTTTTTCGAATTGGACCTCTCATGGCGCGGCGTGGTGGATACGGATCGCTTGCGGCGGTTTTTGGTGGAGCATGTGGCCTCGGAAGATCTGCGCATTGAAGATTTGCCCATGTCCTTTGCTGCCGTGGCTACGGACATGGACACCGGCCAGGAGGTCTGGCTCAAAAAAGGCAAGGTCCTCGACGCGGTTTGGGCATCCATTGCCTTGCCGGGGCTTTTGCCTGCCATCCGCCACCGGGGGCGCTGGTTACTTGACGGTGGCCTTGTCAATCCGGTGCCTGTGTCGGTGTGCCGGGCCCTTGGGGCAGAGGTCGTCCTGGCAGTCAACCTCAACACCGATCTGATAGGGCGGCAGGCCCGCCGCAAGGAACGACTGTCCCGGCCAGGCGGATGGCGTTCGTGGATGACGCAGTATGCCCCAAGCGTTTTTTCTTCCCGTACCCAGGAGAGTCCGCCGAGCCTTTTTGAGGCTGTAGCTGCGGGTATGCATATCATCCTGGACCGCATTACCCGCAGCCGTATGGCAGGGGACCCTCCGGATCTTCTCCTCGCCCCGCGCCTGAGCCACTTGGGCTTGATGGAGTTTCATCGCGCTGAGGAGGCCATGGCCGAAGGCCGGCGGATAGCCCAAGGGATGATGGAGGAATTGCGACGCCTGCTGGACGAAAGCGACAAAGACGACTGAGGTGCGTGCTGCTGTGGGGCTTGGGGAGCGGTGGTCATGGTTCTTGGCCTCTCCCACTTTGCTATCCCTGCTCCTGTACTTGTCCTGGATTGGGCTCCTCTGGGGCAGAGGAGTTGGCGGGCGGCGCTCGTCGTGGCGTTGGGTGCACCCCCAATGAGCGATGGCCCTTGCTCGGGGGCAGAGTCCTCCTGCCTTACGGATTTGACAACCGGAGGGGCCTTGGCTAGCGAGGGCCATCTTTTGACGGTTGGTCATTTTTTGACGGAGAGGCAGATGGCGCGTCGGCAACAAGAAAAATCTGCCCAGACCCAGCAGGAGATCCTCGAAGCCGCAGAGCGCCTTTTTGTGGAAAAAGGCTATCTGGCAACTACGGTGCAGGAGATCACCGAAGCCGCAGGGTATGCCAAGGGCAATTTCTACCGCTACTGGTCGAGCAAAGAGGAGCTCATGCTCGAGATTATCGCCAGCAAGATGCGCCAGTACCGGGCCATGCGCGATGCCGAGCTTGGTGCGGCCAAGAGTCTTGCTGAGGTCATGGATGCCATTTTGGATTTTCTTGAGCAGATGCATGCGGACCGCGGCTGGTCCCTCGTCTTTCTCGAGTTCACCATCGCAGCGGCCCGCAAGCCCGAGCTCCGGGCCCGTCTCTCGGAGTCCCATTATCGTCTCTCCAACGAGATCTTCGCTGCCCTGGTGGGGCCGCACCTGCCGTCAGGGTGTGATGGGCGCCTCATGGGTGCTCTAAACACGGCCTTGTTTGAGGGTTTTCTCATCCATGAGTTGGTTGGCGGCGGCGAGCTCCAGCTGAAGGATTTCCGCCGCGCGGCCCGCAAGCTCGCTCTGGAATGCCAGGAGCTGCAGCGCTGCCCTGACCAAGACCCCTCTCCTTCGTCCCTCAACCCTTCGGGCAATCCCCCGGAGGAATCCGCCAAGGAGGTCCCATGATTCCCCGTATCGTTCTCGCCGTTCTTACCCTGGTCTGTGCTGTCCCTGCCTTTGCTGGGCCGTTGCGGCTTACTTACAGTAATT
The DNA here is from genome assembly GCA_937989665.1 of uncultured Desulfomicrobiaceae bacterium. Taxonomy (GTDB): domain Bacteria; phylum Desulfobacterota; class Desulfovibrionia; order Desulfovibrionales; family Desulfomicrobiaceae; genus Thermodesulfomicrobium. The sequence continues at coordinate 52,412 of CALKRN010000014.1, forward strand.
TCTTTCCACCCACCCACGTGCAGTCGCAGCTCGCCGAGGCTTGGTGCCAGGAGGTCGCACGCCGCACAGGCGGGGCAGTGGTGGTGGACTACTACCCTGGCGGCACCCTCACCAAGCCACAGAATGCCTATGATGGGGTAGTGGACGGGGTTTCGGACATCGCTATGTCTGCCTTTGCCTACAGTAAGGGCCGTTTCCCGCTCCTTTCGGGTCTGGATCTGCCGCTGGGCTATCCTTCGGGCGCCGTGGCCACGCGCATAGCCAACGAGGCCCTCGCCCACTTCCAGCCCAAGGAAGTGAGCGACGTACACATCCTCTACCTCCATGCCCATGGCCCAGGCATCCTCCATGCCCGCGGCAAGACCATCGCGCGCATCGAGGACATGGCAGGACTCAAGATCCGCGCCACGGGCTCGAGCGCCGCGGTGGTGAGCGCCTTAGGGGCCAGCCCGGTGGCCATGCCCATGAACGATGCCTACCAGGCCCTGCACAAAGGGGTTGTCGATGGCAGCATGTATCCCGTGGAGACGAATAAGGGCTGGAAGATGGCCGAGGTCGTGGACACCATGCTCGATACCCGAGCCATCGCCTACACCACCGTGTTCTTCGTGGCCATGAACAAGGGGGCCTGGGAGCGCCTCGCCCCGGAGCATCAGAAGGTCCTCACCGATTTGAGCCAGGAGTGGGCGGCTAAGCACGGCGCGGCCTGGGACGTAAGTGACGAGGAAGGGCGGGCGTTTTTTCTGGAAAAAGGTAAAAAAATCGTGGTCTTGAGTCCAGCAGAAGAGGGGCGATGGAAGGCGGCCATGGAACCAGTGCTTGCCCAGTACGTGGAGGCCTGCCAAAAGGCCGGCCTCGACGGCTCGGGTCTCCTCGCCTTTGTCCGGCAGCGGCTGTAGGACGATGCGGCGATGGCCGCTTGCGTGCGGTGACCGCGGGGCGATCGCCTTTGTCCAGCAGCGCCTGGCGGTGCCTCGGTGGCAGAGGGCGGAGGGCCGCTTGGTTTCCGAGGACGAAGACCCAAGCGCTGGAGGAACCTTGGGGATGGACGGGGGAGCGGTTCGGATTCGAGCTGCGCAGTGGCAACTGGGTGTTGTCAACAGCGGAACCTTGGGGATGGACGATGGAACGGTTCGTTGATGGGCTGGTGCGTGCCACCCGCGCCCTGGCTACGGGGGCGGTGCTGGCCATGATGGTGGTGACGGTGGTGAGCGTCGGCGGGCGATTGCAGCGCACGCCTCTTTTTGGAGCAGAAGAATTGGTCGCCTTTTTGAGCGTGGCCGCAGTGGCCGCCAGCCTGCCCTATTGCCATGTACACCGCGCCCACATTGGGGTGGAGCTTGTCGTGCGGCGGCTGCCTCCGCGCTGGCAGGTGTGGATGAAATGGGTGCGCGATATCCTCGGTCTGCTCCTTTACGCGCTTATGGCATGGGCCGTGGGCGGGTATGCGACGAGCAAATGGCGCAGCGGTGAAATCTCCCTCAATCTCGGTTGGCCGGAGGGCATCGTCGTCGCCGGATTGGCCGTGGGCCTTGGGCTGACAGCGCTCGTCGCTGCTGTGGAGCTGTATTGCTGGCGGCGAGGGCGGGCATGACACCGGCGATGGTGGGCGGTCTTGGTGTCCTCGCCATGCTCCTTTTGTTTGCCACGCGCCTGCCGGTGGCCTTGGCCATGATGGGGGTGGGGATGGCAGGGTTCGCCCTGCTCATTTCGCCGCAGGCAAGCCTGGGCATGCTGGGGCGCAGTCTCTATGACACCTTTGCCTCCTATGACCTCTCCACGGTGCCGCTGTTTGTCCTCATGGGGCAGCTGGCCTTTAATGCCGGGATAAGCGAGCGCCTTTTTGCCTGTGCCTATCGGTTTTTGGGCCATGTGCGCGGCGGATTGGCCATGGCCACGGTGGTGTCGTGCACGGCCTTTGGCGCGGTGTGCGGCTCCAGTCCGGCGACGGCGGCCACCATGGCCACGGTGGCCTATCCTGAGATGAAACGTTTTGGGTACCGAAGTCGCCTGGCTGCCGGGACCGTGGCCGCAGGCGGAGGGCTGGGGATGATCATGCCCCCCAGTGTTGTGCTCATCGTCTATGGCGTCCTTACCCAACAGTCCATTGGCGCCCTCTTTGTGGCCGGGATCGTGCCGGCGATAGTGATCACGGTGCTTTTTCTCTTTGCGATCGCTTGGGTGTGTTGGCGTGACCCCTCTCTTGGTCCTCCGGGGGAGCGTTCTGAGTGGCCTGATCGTCTCCGCGCGCTCTCTGGGCTCGTGGATACGCTCTTGGTATTTGGGGTGGTCATGACGAGCCTGTTTCGGGGGTGGTGTACGCCCACCGAGGCCGCTGCTGTGGGTGCGGCTACGGTCCTTGCCGTGGGGGTGCTCCGAGGTCAGCTCTCGTGGGCACGCATCGTGAAATCGGTCCACGAAACCTTGCGCACCTCGGCCATGGTACTCTTTCTGGTGGCCGGGGCCACGGTGTTCGGAAAATTTTTAGCCGTCACCCGGATCCCCTTTGACGTCGCTGCCTGGATTGGCGGTCTTGGACTACCGCCGCTTGTCGTGCTGGCCGTCATTGTTGCCGTGTATTTTGTCGGCGGCTGCTTCATGGACTCCTTGGCTCTAGTCATGCTGACTATCCCGGTGTTTTATCCTGTGGTGACGGCCCTGGGCTATGACCCCATTTGGTTTGGGATACTCATTGTCCTGGTGACCGAAATGGGTGTCATCACCCCGCCGGTGGGCATCAATGTCTATGTCGTTTATGGAGTGCTCACCGGCATGCGAGAGATTATCACCTTGGAGGCCATTTTTCGAGGAATTGTGCCCTTCTTGATGGCCGTGGTGGTGGGGATCGGTCTTCTCCTCCTGTGGCCGGAGCTCGTGCTTGTCCTGCCACGATGGCTTCATCCATGAAAGCGAGTCTTTTTTTTGCGCTGTTGCACAGCCGAGCCAACGACTGGGTCTGCCGCCATCCGCTGGGGGCCTGGTTGGCCGTGGGGCTGCTGGCCGTGGGGCTGGCGGGAAGCGCTTTCTTTCCGCGCGGCCTTTTGGAGACCACCGAGGGGCGGTATGCCTTGTGTGCTTGGGAGATGCTGGAGCGGGAGAATTTTCTTGAGCCGACCCTCGATGGCCAGCCCCATTGGACCAAGCCGCCGCTTACCTATTGGGTGTTGGCGGCGGGCATGGCGACCGTGGGGGCGGTGGAAGAAGGGGCGCGGATGGCTCAGGGCGCTGTCTTCCTGGCGCTGGTGGGCGCGGTGGTGCTTGTGGCGCTGGCCGTGGGGGACGGCCTCCTTGCGTGGTGGGCTGCCCTCGTGACGGAGACCGGACTCCTTCCGCTACTGGGGGCGACCTTTCTTTCTGCGGATTTGCTTCTCACCCTCTGGGAGACGCTCGCCGTTGGTGCGTACCTTATGAGCCTTCGTTCTTCTTCGCCCCGGCGCTGGCTTGACCTTATGGGGCTTTGGTGGGGCCTGGCCTTTCTCACCAAAGGCCCGCCAGGGCTGCTCCCCCTGCTTGCCCTCGTTCCTTGGCATCTCGGGACCCAGCGGGGGCGACCGCTGGTGACGGGGCTCGGTGTGGTGCTGTTTGGGGGAGTCGGTCTTGGTTGGTATGCCTTCGAGGCCCTGCGCCATCCGGAACTGTTGGGGTATTGGCTTGGCGAGGAGGTCGTGGCGCGGGTGGCCTCTGACTCTTTCCACCGCCATCCAGAGCCATGGAAGCCTTTCGTCATCTACCTTCCCTTGTTGGCGGCAACGATTGCCCCTTGGATGCTGGCTGCCCGCCTCACGCTGCGGCAGGTTTGGCTCGCGGTGCCTGCGGTGTGGCGCGTGCTGTTCGGCCTGTGGTTGTTGCTGCCGCTCCTCGTCTTTTTTGTGGTAAAGAGCCGGCTTCCTCTCTACGTGCTCCCCCTTGCCGTCCCCTTGGCCCTAGGGATGGCCTGGGGACTGCGCCAGTCTTCTCTCTCGGTGCGGTGGGTCCTGATCTTTGGGCTAGGGGTGGCGGTAGGTGCTGGGGGGGGGCGTTTCCTTCTCGGCCAGATCCCCCTGACCTCCAACATGCGTCCCCTTTTTGCCATGGCGCGGTCATTGGATCCTCAGCAGATCGTCGTTGTGGGAGAAAAAGAACTCTTCGGCCTTCAGGCTTATGCCAAGGAGTCCGGGCTCGCCTTGCGGCGCATCAGTGTTGACGACTGCGCTGCGCTGCAGCGTCCCAGCGTCGCCCTGCGCACGTCAGTGGTCGTGCGGCACAAGCGTGCAGCGGCGGTACTAGAGGCATTGGGCTTTGATTCAGATGATTTGCGGGTACAGCGTTGGGCTGACTGGGTGGTGGTCCACCTCTCTCCCGAGCCGCTGTCTTTTCCCAATGCGGGGGGCGAGGACGGTTGGCTGGTGAGTGCGTCGTTCTTTGTCTCAGAATCGGTCTCGGGTGGCTTTGTGCCCCCCTCTCCTGACCTGGCTCCGATGGCCGGGGCGTCGGCATCGAAAATCGGCAGTCTCGGGTGGCTTTGTGGCCCCCTCTCCTGACCCTGGAGATGGGGAGCTCAAATGGTGGGTGGGGGGCCCAAAAGTTCGCTCCCCATCTCTGGAACCGAGAGATGGGGAGCAGGAGGGCCATTAGTCGGTCTCTTCTTCAGCAGTAGGGTTCCCGTTTTCCGACCAGCTGATCTCGATTTCGAGCTTTACCTTGCCGGAGTCTTTGCGTTTGAGTTCCCACTCCACATGCACGTTCTTAGGGACACAGACCGTCTGGCCAGTTGCTTGATTGCAGAACATGCGCTGGGTGAATCCCTCGGCCAGTTCTTTGAGGGTCATCCCAGCCATGTACGCGAGCTGTTCACCTTCATACTGCAAGATCTTCTCTGACGACATACGCTTCCTCCATGGGGCTAACTTATGATTCCATAAAGATCGGTCCAGGAGAGGTCCATTCCAGTTCCAGCTCTAACTTGGCCCGATTTTCCTTCAGCTTGGCCTTGGCTTCTATATCAAACACCGGGCTCGGGGCAAGCGAAAGACCGCGGCCATCGTTACCCTCCAGGCGGATGCAACCGCTGCGAACGCCTTGGGCCAATGATTCCAGCAGGCAGGCCACCTGTTCTCGAGGGAGCATGCACCGGAAGGACACCTTGTCTTTACTCATTCCAACGCTCCTTACAGCTCAGGGTTAGCGGGCGAGAGAAACCAACAGATGACAGAGGTTTTGAGGGTTGGCGCGGTACTCTGGGGAGAGCAGCGGGAACTCCACGACATCCATATGGAGAGAGCGGATAAGGTCAATGGCCTCGGCGCGGCCTGAATAGGTGGCCGTTGGGTCGAGGACAACGAAGTTGAGGACTTCGGTGGGGGAGGTTCCTGGGGGGCAGGCGTAGCGGAGCAAGGTCCGTATCTGGTCGCTTAGCGAAAGTCCGGCCGTTTCGGGGTCAGGGACAGGATTGGGGATATAGATTTTGGGACAACCCGCAGCGGCGATGGCTTCGGCTACCCCTTGGGGCAGAAGATTGGCCACGACAGAGGTGTAAAAACTGCCGATAGGATAGCAAATGAGATCTGCGCTCGTAATCAGGTGCACGATTTTCTGGCGGATGCTGACAGCGATGGCTTGGCCGCTGGGGTCCACGAGGTCGATGTGCTCAATGGGAGATTCCAACGGCGGGACTTCTTTGGCGGTGAGGCGATGCTGGCCCACCACGGTGCGTCCATTGGCGAGGCGGGCACGCAAATGGGCATCCGCGTTGGCGATGAGGCGTACCTCGCCACGGGCTTGGATGAGGCGGGCATAGAGAAAGACGATGGGGTCCATGTGCCGGCCGTCTTCCAGGTAGCCGGCAGCTAAGATGAGATTTCCGATACTTGCGCCACGGAGATCGAAGCCTTGGCCCATGCGGGAACTGAAGGCCCGTAGATGGCGTCGGATGATCCGACGCATGGGGTTTTGGATACGGCGGATCAAGGGATGGGTGCCGTCGGCCAAGGCGTAGAGGGTGGCGCGCAGTTCGTGGTCCGGAGCGGTTTTGGATAGCCGGTGGGCAAAGAGTTCATAGATTTCTGGGTAACCATGGAGGCTGCGATCCGCCAAGGCCATGAGGCGGTTGCGCAGATCCCCCACCGCCGGCATGGCAAAAGAGCGACGCAGGACTGCGGAGCTGCCACCGGAGTCAAAGGGGGTGATGAGGTGGATGGAGTTATGGGTGTATTCCACGAGGTGCTGGCTTGTCTCGCGCAGGGCCGTGCCGCCGGAAAAAAAGAGGATGCGCGGGCCAAGCTCTGGGGCGCGGCGGCAGAGGGCTATTCGTGCTGGGTCAGGCACGGGGATTCGCCGGCGGATGAGGACCTCGGTCATGGAGCGAGCTCCTGATGAAGGCGATGGGCGGCAGCAGCGAAATCTACCCCGCCGGTGATTTCAAAGACGGGGCAATCAGCGAGGGCGGTAATGTAGTCGCCGGGTGAGGGGTATTGCCAGGTGGGCGAGAGGAAAAAGAGGCCCGGGTCTTTCATGAAGGCGGGGAGTAAATCGGGGCGGTCCCTGAGGTCCACTTGTTGAACAGAGAGGGGGGCCTGTTCTCGGCGCCAGTTGAGGATGGCGAGGCCGTGGAGGGGGGTGGTAAGGCGGAAGCGCTCTGGCCCGAAGAGTTCATGGATGGGGGCGTCGTATTTAGCTTCAAGGGACCAGAGGGCATCGGCAGGGAGGGCAGCGAAGCGCTGGCGCTCTTCCTCAGAGAGCAAGACCTGGAGCTTTGGATTGGCAAGGATAGTGCCCGGGTTGATGCGGGGATGTTTGGCCACTCCAAAAGCCTGAAGGGTGCCATTGGAGCGTGCGATGACGAGGCGGTCGTTACTGACAAACGTGGCCCCATCCGTCACCAAATGGAGGGCAAGGGTGGATTTGCCCATGCCGGAGAACCCGGCGAGGGCAAGACCGCGATCGCCGAGGATTACCGCCGCGGCATGGGCGAGTAGCCCCCCACGTTGCAGGCGGTATTCAAGAAAGCGATTGTTAACGAAGTTGATGACCTGGTTGGGATTGGCCTCGCAATCGCCGATGGCCAAATGATGTCCCGCACCAAAGAGAAACACCATGCCGGTGATGCGCTTGCGAACAATGCGGCCGTCCTCGGTATCGAACCATTCTTCTTTGATCTTGGTTTTTCCAGGTTCAGGGGGTTTGATGCGGAAGGGGACGTCCAGCTCGAGGGCAGGGGACTGCAAGGCGAGGATTTCCACGTCAGCCTGTGTTGTTGTTTCGAGAAAGGGCTGGAAGTAGCGGACAAGCTCGGTGTAAAGAGGGCCGGAATTGGTGCGTACCCGCAGGACGAGGTCTGCCAGACGCAGGCTCAGTTCCATCTGTGGGGGGTATTTGGCCGTGAGGGCCGGGGCCAGGTCAGCGATGCGCGGTTTGGTGAGCACGGATCTTCTCCAAGACGTATTGAGCGTACAGACCGGCGGCGTCCATGCCGCAGGCCTCGAGGATCCCCCGAAAGCCGCCAAAGGCCGAGACTTCGAACACAAGCGGTCCCTGGGCTGTTTCCACAATATCGACGCAGGTAAAATCAAGGCCAAAGAGTGCCTGGGCCCGGCGGGCGAGTTCGATAATCTCGGGCTCGGGCTGGGCCGGGGCGTATTTGCCACCTGAAGCAGTGGTGGTGTTCCAGGCATTTGTATCTGTGCTGCAGCGGGCATACGTTGTCAGATACTGTCCACCCAGGAAGACGATGCCGAGGTCTCGGCCAGGGATATCAATTTTTTGCTGGATATACATGATGGGGTTTTGGCTATGGAAGTCGGCGACGCGGGCTAGGGCATCGGGGCCGTCGTCAATGACCTCCATGCCGCGGGCCTTGGAAGTGTAGAGCGGTTTGAAGACGGCGCTGCCAAAGCGTTCGACAGCAGCAAGGGCCTCGGCCGGGGACTCGGTGATTATGGTCGGTGGCATGGGGATACCGCCAAGGCGCAAGGTCACGGTACAGCTGAGGCGGTCCAGGGTACGCATGATGGCCAGCGGTGAGGAAAACACCGGGACTCCTCCTTCGGCCACAAAACGCAAAAGTTCGAGTCGGTCGAGGAGCAGCGGAGAATAGCGCGAGCCAATTTTTTTGATCACTAAGCCATCGAGGGTACGCAAATCAATGCCGTCGTACCACAATTGGCCGTTGTGGAGGTCGAGACTTGTCTCTTCCATGTCGATTAGGAGCCGAAATCCTGTCCGTTCGGCCACGGCATCAGCCAAAAGCTCGGATGACCAGCCGCCTTTGGTTCCAACAACACCAATCTTCATCAGTTAGTTCCTTGTTCCAGCAAGAGATTTAGGGGAAAGACAAAGGATTGGTTATTTGCAGAAGCGTCAATGAGACGCTCCATCAAATAAATCGCTTTGTAATACATATTCTTAGCAATTTTTTTATTGAGCTGAAATCGAGTTGAAGTAAAAAGAGAACGGGCAACTCCCATCCCAAGGCGAAAGTCAAAGTGAGTATCGCCTTGTTTTATAGAAATTTCTTGTGCAAAATTAAAAAAATTTGAAATAGTTTTGTTTATTCTGCTGCGAGAATGTCTGTCAAATAGAGGAATTCTAAAGTTTGAAACAAGAAAAACGGATATATCTTGGGCATAATCTCCGTATTGCGAGCGGTAAACATCAATAAAATAGATCCGTTGTTCGCCGTGATTATAAATGATATTGTTTGTGTTGAAGTCTCCATGAATAAATACAGAGAATGGTGCGCAATATTGAGCCTCGATAGCTTCGAGCGTCTCTACGAGTTGCGTGAACGAGGGGACGGTTAACGTGTCGAGGCTGAGATTGGGGCGTCGTAGTTCCGGGTGCACTTGGAACACAGCGGCCTTGCGGTCGCGCACCTGCTTCATAAATGTGGACGGCACAGGGTGGGGCTTGCGGGTTTGTTCCCAAATGTCGGCGAGGGTTTGCTCGAGGACAAACAGGGCATTGTCGAGGATGTCTTCTTCGACGTTAAAAACAGCCTCTTCCAGGGAACAGCCTGGGAGGAATTCGGTGAGGAGCGACGCCATTTCTCCATCTTCATGGTAGCCGAAGATGCGAGGGACTAGGCCGGGAAAAAGGGCGTTCCAGCACTCTAAATTGGTTTTTTCCTGGCGGATTTTGCGGAGGTTGCCCTCTTTGAAGATACTATCTTTGGCTTGGGGTGTATCTCGTTCTTCCACTTTGGCAATGCGACAGCCGGAACGTGTTCCCCAGATCCCCTGGAAATCGACTTCCGTAACATCGCCGGTAATTCCACTTTTAGAGAGTGTTGTTTGTAGTGCTTCAAATTGCTGGATTTTAATTTTCTCACCGATGATGGAGAAGAGAATCGATTCGCCGATGTTGAGAAGAGAATCGCCAATGCGTTCTATATATCGAATTATAAAAAGAGCTGTGATATGGTCCTCAACATTACGACCTATGCGTAACTGGACCATTATTCGATCGAAATTTTCTTTATATACTGCATCTAAATCGTCTTCCAATCGACATATAGCTAAAGCTCCTGGAAGATTTCTGCTGTCAAAGACATTTATGATAGAACCAATTGCATTATAGACGTCCTCCATCTTTTCTTTATACGAGAGAATTTCAATGATCTTTGGAGATGATAGATAACCCATTTGTCTGGCAATATTGACACAATAATCGGCAATGCGCTCGAGGTTGATGGCCATGACGTGGATGGCGCGGAGTCGATTGATGGAATCTTGGTCAAGATTGAGCGTATTGAGCGACGAGAAGCATTTATTCTCAATAATATTTTTGAGATTATCGATGTAGTCGTCTTTAGATATAATTTTATCATAGACTTTCGGCGTTGGATGTTCCAAAAAAGATAATGTCTCTCGTACTTGATTCTGAACTTCCAAGATGAGAAAACGGAAGTTTTCTTCGATAGTTTTTATACTACGCATGTCTAATCAATGGATATCGATGGATTTTTGACGTTAACGTGTTCGTCTTTCCAGCTTATCTTAATCGTGATCTTCGTCTCACCAGCTTTCTTCTTCGCTGCGAGTTGGAATGAAAGAAATCCATCAGGCTTCAACGTCAACGACCGATCTTCGCTCGTAAGCGTGATTAGGCCTTTAGCAAAGCCCTGCTTGAGGGCATGGAGATATTTACCAATGGTCTCACAATCTTCGGTAGATTCAAATTCTAATTTTTCTTCGATGGGCATACAGCCTCCCTGGTTATCCATGCAGGCGCTCCCGGTACTCTCGAATAACGGTTTCTCGAGTCATGCCAGCCAGAATAACCCGCTTTGCGATTTCCAGATCTTCCCAGGCGGGCTGCCACCCAATTTCTCGGTTGGACTTTTCGGGATGGCGTTTGGCCGCATCCTTGACTTTCTCTCCCATATGGGTGTCATCGCCCATGAAGATGAGCTTTTGGCGTCGACCAAATCCCAGGCATTGATTCGCCCGTCCCAAGGAAGTGATGAGAAACGGGGTGTAGCGTTGGGATTGGGGATTCCATGTCTCAAAGCCGTCGACATCGTAGTCGGCAAGCAAAATAGGCCAAAATTGTTCTGGATGTGGAATAACGATCCCAGCCCCCAAGGCTCGTGCTTCTTCAATGATTTCTGAGGTGCGGTAAAAATAATGCAAAGGAAAACGTTCTTTCACTAATCGCTTGACGTGGGAGAGAAAATTTTGGGCTTGATCGATACGTTCTTCTGTCTCATCTTCTAGAAGTGCATCAAAATAATCACGTAAAATTTTATTTTTGAGACTATCTCTTGGAATTTCATCGTACATTGCCTCAATCATAATCTGGATTTTGCGGACATGTGTACGGATCCACTGGATAAGTTCTGCTGAAACTCCCGTTTCCCGGGCCGCAAGAAAGAGAATTTCACTTTCTGGATGTACGATGGCGTGAATGAAATCCAAGAGCTGGCTTGCCCGATAGCGCCGGGTATGTTCTAACATGGACCGGAGGGTGTGGGCTTCGCGGACGCGCTCTGTGCGAAAATGAAGCAGGAGTTGTACTTTTTGGTCAAATCCGCGGGAGTAGCAATCCACCTCCACCCCGCTATAGGGGCCAAACTCCAGCAGCTCGTTGTGTTGCGTGGGAATAATAAGGGTGTCCTCAGCGTTGGGAAACATACGCTGGATGCGGGTGGCAATGACGTCCATGGGCACAAATTCTGGGTGCCAATGGACCGCCAAGACCGAACGCTGCATCGGGAATATCCGCTGCGGCTCGGCCAAGGCCGTTAGCTGCTCGGGAGTAAGTCGGGTCTCGATAACCGCCCGAAGTCGTGCCCAATCCTTTTCTTCCGGCTGGACATCCTTCAAGTGCGCATACGAAAAAGCAGCGGGAGATTGCATCAGTACTCACTTATAACGGGCATGGCAGGTCTTTTTGAGCCCATCGAGTTCTTCAATCACAGCGTGAACTTTTGCCGTATCCCCAGTGGCAAGCACTTCCTCCAGACGCTGGCAGACCTCCAGAAACACAGGGTAGTATGGATCCCCATAACCCGCATATGTTGTCATGCGGCGAGCATCGGCAAGAAAGACGGTTATCATTTCTTGGGAAGGTATTTCCCCCTGCGCCGCGCTTTGGCGAATACCACGCCAATATACCTGCATCCGTTTTTTTAGCTTGGAATAACTCTCGTCGTCTTCCTCGCCAGTGGAGGCGAAGCGGCCGCTAAATTTGACCTCAAGGGCATCTCCCGCCAACTGAGTAAATTTAATCTTGAATTTAATAAGCTCTGCCAAATGGATGCCAAAACCCGCCACTTCCTCTTCGCCAGATTCGATGGCCGTGGCGAGCGAGCGCAAAAAACGGCCCGTTTCGTTGCGCGAGAGGGTCCAGATACTCTTTGTCTTCATGGGGCCTCCTTGTTCAAAAATCAATTATTCTCCTGCCATGAAACAAACCAAAGTCAACGGCAAAAATGTGACAAAGGCGATTGGAGACGGAGGGACGAATATGACAAAATGGCGTCAAAATGGGGGCAACACGCTAATCCCGCCAAAATTCAGGAACTAAGAGGACGAGAACCGTGTAGATTTCTAGACGTCCAAGCAGCATGCACAACGAAAGGACCCATTTGGCCGCAATGGGGAGATGGGCGAAGTTTTCTGTTGGACCTACTGTACCAAGGCCTGGGCCGATGTTGCCCAGGGTGGCAGCTACTGCAGTAAAAGCCGTGGGGAGGTCTATCCCCATAAGGGTAAGAAGAAGGCTGCCGAGGAGAAAGACAGTGACGTAGAGAGAGAAAAAACCCCACACACTGGCTTGGACATCGGCTGGTACCGGTTTACCCCCGAGCTTGAGCTGTACGACGGCGCGAGGGTGAATGAGACGGAAGAGCTCGCGGAAACTCTGCTTGAGCAAGAGGATGAGTCGCATGGTCTTGATGCCACCGCCAGTACTACCGGTAGAGGCGCCAAAGAACATGCAGAAAACGAGGAGGATTTGGGAGAGTGGGGGCCACGTTTCAAAGTCTGCGGTGGCGAAACCAGTGGTGGTAATAATGGAGGCGACCTGAAAGCTTGCATAGCGTAAACTCTGCAAAAATCCATCATAGACTGTCCCCCAGAGGTCCCAGACAAGAATGCCTATCAGCAAAGCCACGAGAGCGAGAAAACAACGGGCTTCTGGGTCGCGCCACAGGGCCAATGGACGGCCTTGGATAGTTTGGAAGTACAAAGCAAAGTTAAGGCCAGAGGCGAGCATGAACCCGGTGATGATGAAGTCCACGGCCGTATTATTGTAAAAGGCAATAGAGGCATTTTTCGTAGAAAAGCCGCCGGTGGCGAGGGTGCCAAAGGTGTGGCACACGGCATCAAAGAGCCCCATGCCGCAAAGCATAAGGGCGATGACCTCGGCAGCGCTCAGGGCAACATACACTTTCCAGAGGCTGGCCGCTGTGTCGCGAATGCGGGGTTGGAGTTTGTCGGGCACGGGCGAGGGCACCTCGGCCTTGTAGAGCTGCATTCCACCCACCCCAAGAAAAGGGAGGATGGCAAGGGAGAGGACGATGATCCCCATGCCGCCAAGCCAATGGGTGAGGCTGCGCCACAAGAGGAGGCTGCGCGGCAGGGCCTCGATGTCCGTAAGGATCGAAGACCCCGTGGTGGTAAAGCCGGACATGGACTCGAAAAAGGCATCGGTAAAATCGAGGGGCGTTCCCCACCAGAAGGGCAATCCCCCCCAGGCGGCGGCGATGATCCAGCCCAAGGAGACGATGAGCATGCCCTCACGGTGGGAGATGCTCGTCGGCTTTTCGCGACGCCAGGGAAAAAAGAGGGCCATCCCGGTCATGGCGGCGGCCGCGATCGCCCACAAAAGGGGGAAGGCGCCGCCATCTCGTTCCACGAGCCCAAGAATGGCCGCAGGGAGCATGGCCCCGCCAAGACACAGGAGCAAGGCCCCAAGGACACGCAGGATGTTTTTCCAGCGGATCATCGACGGGATTCCTCCGTACCAAAGGCCGCTTCCACATCGCCGATGCGCTCGCGCTCGCACAGCACGATGGCGTGATCGCCGGGTTGGAGGATGGTATCGCCCTGGGGGATGATGGCGGCCTCACCGCGCAGTACCGCGAGTACGAGGACCCCTCGGGGCAGGGCCAGATGCCGCAAAGCGGCCCGGGTGATGGGGGCATCCGGCACGGCCTCGATTTCCTGAACCTCCACCGATTCGGTTTTCAGGGAAGAGAGGGAGAAGATTTTTCCCTGACGCATGTGGCGCAGCACCGAGTCGATGGCCGCCAGCCGGGGATTGACCACATGACCGAGACCAATGGCCTGGACAATGGGCATATAGGCGAATTTACTGATGCGGGTGATGACCATCCCTGCCCCGAGGCGCCGGGCGAGAAGGGAGCAGAGGATATTGGTCTCTTCGTCGCCGGTTAGGGTGACCACGAGATCGAGACGGCCGACGTTCTCTTCCTGGAGAAGGTCTTGATCCGTACCGTCGCCTTGGAGGATTACCGTGCGGCGCAAAATCGTGGCGAGCTCCTCGCAGCGGCTTGGATTTCGCTCCACCAGACGCACATGGACGGGCCGGTCCTCGAGCCGTTGGGCCAGGCGCAAACCGATATCGCCGCCGCCAACGATAAGCACCGTGACCGGTGGCTTGGTATGGCAGCCAAAGGCCTCGAGGGTGATGACGAGGTCCTCGCTGCGGCACACCAAATATACGAGGTCCCCGGCCATAAGGGTATCGACGCCGGAAGGCACAATGAGACGCTCACCGCGAAAAATGGCGGCCACGACCAAAGAGGCTGTGGATGGATGGAGGCGCAATTGGGCAAGGGTCTTGCCCGCGGCCATGGCTTGGGCGTCGAGACGCAGGCCGACGATCTTGAGGCGTCCACCAGCAAACTCGAGGACGTCTTCGGCGTCGGGCACAGCCATAAGGCGCTCGATGGCGCGTACCGCCTCTTCATCGGGGTTGACGACGGTATCGAGCCCGAGGGTGCGCTGGAGAAAGTCTGGTTGGTAGGACGTGTACGCCTCGTTGCGGATGCGGGCGAGTTTGCGGATCCCTGGGGCGAGGGCATGGGCAAACATACAGGCAATGAGGTTGGTCTCGTCGCTGTCCGTGACCGCAAGCAGGACATCGGATTCGCGTACGCCTGCATCTTCCAATGTTTTGGGATCACTCCCCGAGCCCTCCATGGCTTGCACATCGAGGAGTTCGGTGCAGCGTTTTAGGGCAGTGGGGTTGGCGTCCACGACAACAACTTCTTTATCTTCCTGAGCGAGGCGTTGGGCAGTTTGGAAGCCCACCTCACCAGCACCTATGATAAGGATACGCATCAAAGTTTCCTTGCGTTGGATTGCGCCATGGGTTGGGGGCGTGGGTTATTGGAAAGTGGACCCAGCTCCTTCCAGGAGTGCTGCCGTCAGGCGAGGGATATCATCGAGGCGCGCGGCGCTATGGTAGCCAAGGGCCGCCATGCGTTCCAGTTTGGTTTCGACACTGGGGTCGTTATCCTCCAAGATAGCTCCGGCATGCCCGAGGCGTTTGCCCCGGGGGGCGCTTTGGCCAGCGACAAACCCCACCAAGGGGAGGGGCCTTTCCGCCTTTTGCAGGAAGGCCCCGAGCTCTTCTTCGGCTTGGCCGCCGATTTCTCCGAGGACAACGATGGCGCGCACCATAGGGTCGGCCACGAGGAGCGGGGCCAAGTCAGCGAAGGTGGAGCCGACAAAGGGGTCGCCTCCGACCCCGATACATACCCGCTGGCCAAGGCCAGCGGCGGAAAGTCGCGTCACCACCTCGTAGGTGAGGGTGCCGCTACGCGAGAGTACGGCCACTGGCCCAGGTTGGAAGATAGCGGCTGGCATGATGCCGATTTTGGTCGCTCCAGGCACGATGAGCCCCGGACAATTGGGACCAATGATGCGGCAGCCTCGGCCAGCGGTCTTTTCCAGGACGCGCAGCATGTCTTGTTGGGGGATGCCGTCGGTGATGGTGACGATCCAAGGGATGCCGCAGGCTACAGCCTCGAGGATGGCATCCGGGGCCAAGGGGGCGGGCACGAAGAGGATGGAGGCGTCGATGCGGTGCCGGGCACAGGCCGCGGCCACAGTGTCGTAGACCGGCACGCCCAGGATGGTGGCGCCGCCTTTGCCTGGTGTGACGCCTGCCACCACTTGGGTGCCGTATTCCTGCATGAGCTGAGTATGAAGCTGGCCTTGCTTGCCGGTAATTCCTTGGACCAGGACCTGCGTTGTTGCGTCGACAGGAAAGGGGAGAGGGATAGCTGGACAAACACAGGGTACGGGTGGGGGGAGGATGGAGCGCGGCTCTGGCGATGGGCTTGGGGTATTGGTGAGGTGGTGGAGCAGGGCCAGGGCCTCGTCCATGGAGTCCACCGCAGAAACGTTCGCAATCTGAGCTGCGTGAAGCAGGGCGCGTCCGTGGGAAGCTGCGTTGCCGGCGAGGCGCACCACTATCGGCTTGGTGGGCAAGGCGCCCTTGAGAACGGTGATGAGGACCGATGCCACTTCAGCACATGAGACAATCCCCCCGAAGATATTGATGCATATGGCTTCGGCCTGGGGGTCGTTGAGGAGGAGCCTGAGGGCCTGTGCCATGGACTGGGCGTTGGCGGCTCCGCCCAAGTCAAGGAAATTGGCGGCGGGCATCCCATGGGCATGAAGGAGGTCCATGGTGGCCATGGCCAGGCCCGCGCCATTGGCCATGATGGCGATGCGTCCACTCAGTTTGTGGAAGGCCATGCCCCGGTGTGGGGAGCCCTCCTGCTCCGGGAGGGATGCCGTTACGGCCTGGAGCAATGCGGATTGGGGCAGACGGTGCTCATCGAGCTCTATCTTGGCATCCAAGGCGAGGAGCGCATTGTCGGTGGTGATGGCCAGTGGGTTGATTTCCACGGTGAGGAGGCGTTCTTCGAGAAAGAGGTCCAGCAAACGGCGGGTCATCTCCTGAAACGGGGAAAGGAGCGCAGCCGGTAGGCCCAGATGAAAGAAAAGCTGGCGGATCTGGTAGGCCTCGAGGCCTTGGTTGGGGGAGATGATTTCCGTGTGCAGGCTCTCTCTAGGAGCAGATTCTATATCCACCCCGCCGTGGCGGCCCACCGTGGCAAGCAGCCGACGGCTTGCCCGATGGACGGTCAAGGAAAAATAGAGTTCGTGGGCGATGGAAAGATAAGGCTCTATCCGGATGCGGGACACCGGATGGCCATGGATGAGGCTTTGGGCGAGTTCTTGTCCTATGCGCTGCGCCTCTTCGAGGGAACGAGCGATGCGCACCCCACCGGCCTTGCCCCGCCCTCCAAGAGGGAGTTGGGCCTTGAGGACCCAGGGCAAGGGGAAGGGGGCCTCGGGCCTGGCGGTGGCCTCCATGAGGACCCCGGGGGGGACGGGAATACCCCTTTGGGTAAGAAGGGTTTTGCTGGTGTGTTCGTCGAGGCGCATAGAGGCTCCGTGGCAGGATGAGTTGTCAAAATCTATGCTCTGGCATATCGCCTCGGGTTGCCGGGTCCCCATAGCTGGCCTCGCGCCAAAAAGAAACTCCTCCCAAGGCCCTTCCCTCATGCCCCGACTGCTCCTGGTATGCTGGTTTCTTTTCGTTCCGCTCGCGGTGTGGGCCGAACCGCCTCTTGCGGTGCGCAATATGGTTATCCATGCGGACCATCGCGGACTGCGCCTTGGATTCGATGTGGAGATCACCGACGCCGCTCCACTCCAACAGCTCTTGGAACGAGGGGAGACCGTGGAAGTGCAGGTCCACGCCACAGTCAAACGGCTGCGCCTTGGGTTTTGGGGAGAAGAAGTGGGCAAAAGGGAATACCGCAGCCGCATCCATGCTGATCCCGTGCGTCAAGAATGTACGGTGGTGGAAATGGAGGCAGCCCCTCTTGCCTTCCCCTGCGCTGACCTTCCCCGCGTCTTGGGCCGACTGTGGCGGCATCGGGACCTGGAGCTGGGGGCCTTCGACGCGGCGGTGCGGCACCAGCATTATGAAGTCGAAGTGGAATTTCGGGCTGTGCGTTCCGATATGCCGGCATGGGTGAAAGTCCCCCTGTTTTTTCTCGATTGGGATTTGGTCCCCCGGCAGCGGGTCGTATTGGCCTTTGACTACTGACGCGTTCCTATGCCGCTGCATCTGCGTTCCTCTCTTCGCCAACGTCTTGACCCCAGAGAGCAGTCCAAGCGGCGGCGCGAGATGATCTTCGCGGCCTTGGCCGTAGTCCTCGTCCTCGCGCTGACCTGGGCCGAGCTGCGTTTTTTAGGCATCAACTCCTATCTCTTTCTCGCCCTATTCAACGTCAACCTCATCCTCCTTATTGTCGTCCTCTTGGTGGTGGGGCGCAATGTGGTGAAGCTCATCTTGGAGCGCCGGCGTCGGGTCCTTGGTTCTGGGCTGCGTGCCAGGCTCGTGGGGGCGTTTATGGTCCTCACCCTTGTGCCCACGGCGATCATGTTTGTCCTATCAGCGCGTTTTGTGCAAACTTCGGTGGACTACTGGTTTCGTGCCCAGGTGGAGACGTCCATGGAGCAGGCCCTGGCCGTGGGGCAAACGGCGTACACGCAGATGCGCACAGCCCTGGAGCGTCAGGCAAGCGCTATCGCCCAGGGCTTGGCCGGGCAGCGCAAGGAGGCGTCGGCGCTGGAAGAGTGGCTCACACGCAAGCGCGATGAGTATGGGTTGTCATTGTGCGGAGTGTTGACTGGAGATCGCTCGGTGCGGGTGTGGCTTGCTGCACCGGAGTGGGCCAAGCGCTGGGCGGAGCTTGCTCCCGAGGTCCCGTGGGCCGACCTTGAGCCTGGTCGTCTGTGGGTGGGGACAAAGCGCGGCAAGCATGCTGACGTGATGGCTGGAGTCTTGGCTCGACCAGGGGGACGGGAAGGCTATCTCGTGCTGGGGATGAGCGTTGAGCCGGGGCTTATGGCGCGCCTTGACCAGGTGGCGCAGGGGGTGGGCGAATACCGGCAACTCCAGAGCTTACGCTATCCTTTGAAGATGACGCTGTATTTGGTCCTTGCCCTCATGAGTCTCTTGGTCGTGCTGGGGGCGTTGTGGTTTGGTTTTCGCTTGGCGCGGGAGATTTCGGCGCCAGTCCAGGCCTTGGCCTTGGCCACCGAGCGCATCGCCCAAGGGGACCTCTCGGTGCGTATCCGCGATGATTCTCCAGACGAGCTCGGCCTTCTGGTCCGGTCCTTCAACCGCATGGCCGAAGACCTGGAGGCGAGCCAGGCGCGGGTGATTGCCGCCAACCAGCAGCTGGCCCGGCAATATCTCGCCCTCGAGGCCCAAAACCGGTACATCCAGGCTATTCTCGACAACGTCACGGCAGGCGTGGTCTCCTTGGACCATCAGGGGCGGGTAGTGACGCTCAACCCCGCGGCGGAGCGCATCCTGGGTCGGGATGCGGCCAGTGTGCGCGGGGCCTCGGTGGTGGAGGTGCTCGGCAAAGGGCAGCGGGAAGCCATCGAGGAGGCTCGGCGGGTACTGCAAGGCAGTGTTGGTTCGCAATGGCAGCGCCGTATCGACATGGAAACGCCCGCGGGTTTGACCCGCTTGCTCGTGACTGCGGTGTCCATCGCCGATGGCGAGGATGGCGGGGGTATTGTGGTTGTTTTCGAAGACATCTCGGAGCTCGAAAAGATGCAGCGGCTTGATGCCTGGAAGGAGGTGGCCAGGCGCATTGCCCATGAAATTAAAAACCCCTTAACCCCCATCAAGCTGTCTGCCCAGCGCCTCGAGCGTAAATTTGCCCATACAGTGGAGGACGCGCAGACCTTTCTGCAGTGTACCGGGCTTATTGTGCGCCAGGTGGAAGCCTTGCAGGCCATGGTGGCAGAGTTCTCGGCCTTTGCCAAACTACCGGAAGTCCAATTGCGGGAGATGGACCTCGCCCCGGTGGTACGTGATGCCTTGGACGTCTTTGTGGGCAGCCATCCTGATATTGCCTGGGAGTTCCAGACAGAAGAGACCGTGCCCACGGTTTTGGGCGACACCGAGGCCCTGCGCCGGGTGTTTTTGAACCTGCTGCTCAATGCCGCGGAGGCCTTGACGGATACGCCAGGCGGGAAGGTGCAGGTCCGCGTCTTTGTGGCCCGGGGGCGGGTATGCGTGGAGGTGGCGGACAATGGCCCGGGCATTGATCCAAGCCAGCGCGAGCGGATCTTTGAGCCATACTATTCCACCAAACGCGGGGGCACAGGACTGGGCTTGGCCATTGTCAAATCCCTTGTGACCGAACACCACGGGCGGGTGAGCGTGCGCCCCGCCCGTCCCAACGGGACGGTGGTTCTCGTGGAGCTGCCCGCCGCGCGCCGAGCTGAGGGAGGAACATGAGCACAACCATCCTCATTGTTGATGATGAGGCCGATGTCCGGCTCTCTTTGCGGGGGATCTTGGAAGATGAGGGACATGTTGTCCTGGAGGCGGCCTCTGGAGAACAAGGGCTTCCTCTCGCCCTCACGGAGGACATCGACCTTTTGTTTCTCGATATCTGGATGCCAGGGATGGATGGCATGGAGACTTTGGCAACCCTTAAGGCCAAAGGCTGTGAGACGCCGGTGGTAGTCATCTCTGGGCATGGCAATGTGGAGAGCGCGGTGCGGGCCATGAAGATGGGGGCGTTTGACTTCATCGAAAAGCCCTTGTCTCTTGATACCGTGCTCATGGTCACGGCCAAGGCCTTGGAAGTGGCCCGTCTGCGCCGCGAGAATCGGGAGTTGCGGAGGCAGGGCGGCAGCGAAGTCCATCTCATCGGCTCCTCGCCGGGGATGGCCGAGACCCGTGCCCTCATTGCCCAGGTGGCCCCCACGGATGCCACGGTCCTGGTGGGTGGGGAAAACGGGACCGGCAAAGAGGTCGTGGCCCGGCACATCCACGCCCAGAGTCCGCGCCGCCATCGGCCTATGATCTGTGTCAACTGCGCCGCGATTCCTGAAGAGCTCATCGAATCCGAGCTCTTTGGCCACGAGAAAGGGGCCTTTACTGGCGCGGACAAGGCGCGGCGGGGAAAATTCGAGCTTGCGGACAAAAGCACCTTGTTCCTAGATGAAATTGGTGACATGAGTCTCAAAACCCAAGCCAAGGTGCTGCGGGTCCTCCAGGAGCGCCGCTTGGAGCGGGTGGGCGGGACAAAGACGATTGAGGTGGATGTGCGCGTCATTGCAGCGACTAATAAAGACCTCCAGGCGGAAATGGCCGCTGGCCGCTTCCGCAGCGACCTCTTTTTTCGGCTCAACGTCTTTCCCCTCTTCCTGCCACCGCTTCGCCAACGAGCCGAAGATATCCCCGAGTTGGTGGCGCACTTTGTTCGAGAATTAGGCCGGCAGCGGGGCGCGGACTTGACCTTTGCCCCCGATGCCATGGCTGCGCTTATGGCCTATCCCTGGCCAGGAAACGTTCGGGAGCTCAGAAACGTCATTGAGCGGCTGCTCATTTTATACCCAGGGCAAACCATTACCCGATCCATGCTGCCGCCCGAGTACCGCCAGCAGGAGGCAGGCGGGGCGCCAGACCTTCTCGCCCTGCCCTTCAAGGAAGCGCGGGCCCACTTTGAAGAACAGTACCTGCGGGCGGCCTATGAGCGTTTTGGCAAGAATATGACGCAGATGGCAGAGGCCATTGGCCTTGAGCGAACCTATTTGTACCGGAAATTGAAGCATTATGGCATTGCCGAGCAAGGCTAGCAAATATGGGGCAGCCTTTTGCGGGCTCCTCGAGGGCCTGCGCACCACCACTTTCCCGCCATGTGAAGCGCAGTTCCCTTCCCTGGTCCATTGCAGCGCGTGCCCACTGTGCTCTCGCCGGGACTGTATCCCCTGCAGTTCTTATTGGGGAGGGCTCTATGTCAAGACCCACGGGGAGAGAAAACAGCGAGGGTGTCGGTACTTCGGGAAAGGTATGGCCGCAGCGGTAATGAGAGGAAAAACTCTGTTGGCATATGGGGGATGTGACCTGCATGGAGATATGCAATGATGGCTCATGAACACAGCGATTCGATGATGGAAAATGAGCTTGCTCGTGCCATGGCGGAACGCGATGCCCTGTACAACCGTTTGCTGCGTATCCGGGAAAAGGTGGAGCGACACCTTCAGACCAATATGGCGGCCTTGATTGCCATGCTCGATCTTTTGGAGGATTCAGGGCTAGGCGCAGCTCAGGTGGAATATGTGCTGACAGCACGGCGTTCGGCTGAATCCATACGCTCGATCCTGGCAGGATTGGTGGATGAAGCAGACCTTTCTTCCCGTCCGTCCCTTGGGGAGATGCAGACGTTTGACCTTCGGCTGGTCATCGATGAGGTCATGCAGCTTTGCCATCTCCAGGGGTTGCGTGTCCAGGAGACCCGCTGTGCCGTGTGTGTGGACGAAGGGCTGCCTGGATTGGTGCGGGGCTATCCGGGTCTCTTGCGGCGGATGCTCGGGGCAGCGGCGCAGCGCATCATGACCGCCCTGCGCCGCGGGGCGATGCGCTGTCTGGTGCGTCTCCTCCATGCCCAGGGAGATGAACTGACGGTACGTATCCTCCTTGAGGTACGGGGTGAGGTGCGCGGCATGGAGGGTGTGGGGCCTTTTGCTGACGAGACCACCGCCCAAAAGGCGCAAGAGGCACGGATTGTCGGCACCCTGCAGGCCCATCCCCAGGGTTTTGATGTCCTGTGGGATATCCCTTTGTCCTTGCCGCAAGGCGGTGCGCCGGAACTACCGAGCCCGGTACCGGTCGTGGGGAAGCATCTTTTGGTTGTGGATAGGGAGAGCACGTGGTGCGAAGTCCTGCGGGAGTATGCCTATTTGTGGGGATGTACCATCCAAGAGGCCAGCACGGGGGCGGAGGCGCTTCGGCTGCTCTGGGAAGCCCAGGAGCAGGTCCGGCCGGTTCATCTTGTCATTGTGGATGAGCCGGAAGACATGGGGGCCGAAGAATTGGCGCGGGCCGTGCGTCGCCAGGAGACGCTTTTTGGTGTGCGCCTCGTGCGGTTGACGTCGACCTCCCGTCCTGGGGATGCGCAGCGCATGCAGCAAGCGGGCTATGATGGGTATTTTGTCAAACCCATGGATCGGGATAGCCTGCGGGAAGCCTTGGAGCTGGTCTTGGGGGCGGTCCAAGTGGGGCAGAGCCCGATGCTTATTACCCGGCACACGGTGGCGGAAGCCCGCAAGTGGCGACGCGGCGCCTTGGTGGTGGCCCAAGGGCCGGCAGCGCGGCAGTTGGGACTGTTGCTCACCCAGGCGGGATTTTCCTTTGAGACAGTGGGTTCGTGGGAGGATGCGGTGGACGCTTTGCGGCAGGATCGCCCCAGCATCGTGTTTTGGGTAGAAACTGAGGATGCCCTCGATGTGGGGAGCGCCCTGCGCGCCCTCCATCAGGAGGGGGTGGACGTCCCTGTCGTCCTGGTGCGCTCCCAACGAGGACCCGTGCCCCCGGAGTGTGCGGCTTCCCTGACCTTGCCGGTTGATGTGGTGGAGTTTTCCCGGGTTTTGGATGCCGTGGTGCCAACAACTGGGGGAGAACGGGGCGAGCGGGGACGGGAAGCCCCGCTGGACATCGAGGCCTTGCTCCAGCAGCTGGATCATGATCGGACTGCCCTTGGCGATATTTTGCGGGATTTTCTTTATGAGGCCGAGGCGCGCATCGACGAGCTGGCCGCTGCGGCGGCTGCCGGGGATTTTGCCCAGGCTGCAGACAAGGCCTGGGCCTTGCGGGGTATGGCGGGCAATGTGCGGGCCTCCACCATGGCCTTGCGTGCCGAGATGGCGGAGCTCGCAGCCCGGCGCGGCGATGGCCGCAAGTGTTTGGCCTTGGTCCAGGATTTGCGCAGCGAAATCCAGCGAGTGCGCGCTGTGGTGGAGGCGATGGGAGATATCGAGGGGTGAGCGGTGCCCCCACCAGGACTCGAACCTGGGCAAACCGTGGTGTGCCGGGTGTGTCTGGCGGGTTGCTTCAGGTGGTGCCCCCACCAGGACTCGAACCTGGGCAAACCGGGATTAGGAATCCCGTGCTCTCTCCACCTGAGCTATGGGGGCAACGGGGAGGCCGTTAGTGGAGAGGTGAATGCAAATCAAGGGCAGGGGAGCCTCGTGGGGGGACGATGGATGGCCGAGAGATTGGATAAAGTCGAAACCTATGCCGCTACGGTGCGGTCCTTTGTCCAGGCCGGTGGGTTGGTATTCCTCCTCAGTACAGATGTTCTGTTTGCCGAGGTGCTCCGTCGTGCCTTGGACGAGGTGGATGTCTCCCCACAAGGCCTTCGCCATCACCGTGGGGTGGAGCCATTTTTGGCCGAGTTACGGGGGGAGGCCCATCGCCGTGTCCTTGTGTTTTTGGAACACATGCTCTCAGAGCGATCGTTAGCCCCGTTGCTGGCGAGTATTGGGCAGATCTGTACCGATGCGGCGGTCATTGTCCTCACCACGGAAATCAATCAAGAGACCGCGGCGTTGCTCATTGAATACGGCGCCCACAACATCATCACCAAACCCATTGCCGTGGCTTCTGTCATCGAGAAAATGGCCTTTACCCTCGCCCCACAAGGTCAGATTGGCCGCTACGTGGACCGTGCCCGGCGTAGCCTTGAGCTTGGTTCGTACGAAGAGGCGATCCGTATCGCCTCGTTCGTGCTCCAGATCAAGCCAAAGAGCGCTATTGCCTATATGGTGATGGGGGATGCCTATAAGGCCATGGGCATGGTATCTCGTGCAGAAGAAATGTATCTTAAGGCTTCTGAAGCGGCTATTCTCTACATTCAGCCACTCAAGCGGCTTTCTTCTTTGTATGAAGAGGTTGGAAATAAAGAAAAACAACTGCAAGCACTCAAGCGTCTCCATGAAATTAGCCCACTCAATACTCAGCGGCTACTGGAAATAGGGACGTTGGAAATGGAAGTAGGAGATGCTTCCGCTGCAGAGACTTACTTTGATCATGCTCTGCACGTGGCCAGGCGTGAGGCCGCAGAACATCTTGCGCGACTCTCTGCCAAAATTGCCGAGGCCTGTGTCTCCCATAACCCGGCGTTGGCCATCCGCTATTCTCGTTTGGCCTTGGATGCCAAGGGAGACGGCCTTTCGGGTGCAGATATCGAAACGTTCAACCTCCTGGGCCTTGCCTTGCGGCGTCAGGGCCGTTGGCGTGAAGCTGTCCTCGAGTACCGGCGTGCCTTGGCCTTGGAGCCTAAGCACCCGGTGGTCCTCTATAACCTCTCTTTAGCTTATGCTGAGGGAGGCAGCTTTGTCGAAGCGGCGCAGGCGCTTGAAGCCGCTCTGGAGGCCGATCCGGCGCTGCCACGGACCAATCCCCATGTGGCGGCGTCCATGCGCACGATTTTCGTTCGCGCTGGCCAGGCCGTGCCCGCGCTGGTGTTTTCTGAGGATGAGCAGGTCTTCTCCACGGCCTTGGTCAAGGCATAGGAGAAAGGGGCTGCGACCATCGTTTCAATGAGGTTACGTTCGACCCGTGCACGAGGAGGAACCATGCATCCCTTGGCTGGCCAAACCCCACCGGAATCGTACCGCGTCAATATTCCCCGGCTGGTGACCCAATACTTCACGACCACCCCTGATCCTGAGGACCCTGCCCAACGGGTGGCCTTTGGGACCTCTGGGCATCGCGGCAGTGCTGCGCATGGCTCGTTCACGGACCGCCATGTGGCCGCTATTGTGCAGGCCGTGTGCGAGTACCGTTGCTCCCAGGGGATCCGCGGCCCGCTTTTTGTGGGCATGGACACCCATGCCCTCTCAGAGCCGGCCTTGGTGACGGCCCTTGAAGTCCTGGCGGGCAACGAGGTCCATTGCCGCTACCAACAAGGATTGGGCTATACCCCCACGCCAGTCGTTTCCCATGCCATTTTGAGCCACAACCGTGGCGTTCAGGCCCTTGCCGATGGCCTGGTCATCACCCCATCGCACAATCCGCCTCAGGACGGTGGCATCAAGTACAACCCTCCCCACGGTGGGCCAGCAGGAACGGGGGTGACTGCAGCCATTGAGGCTCGGGCCAACGAACTCCTCTCCCGTCCCCAGGATATTCGTCGTCTGCCGTGGGCCCGGGCAATGGCATCTTCCTTTTGCCAGCCTTTTGACTTTGTGGCCCTGTACGTGGAGGGGTTGGATACCGTTGTGGACATGGCGCGCATTGGACAGGCTAGAATTCCCATTGGCGTCGATCCCTTAGGGGGCAGTAGCTTGGCCTATTGGGAGCGCATTGCAGAAGTATATGGTCTCGACCTCCATTTGGTCTCTCGCATGGTGGACCCGACGTTCATGTTCATGGCCCTCGATAGCGATGGGGTCATCCGCATGGATTGCTCCTCGCTTGCGGCCATGGGGCCATTGGTTGGTTTGCGAGATCGGTTCGCCCTTGGCATCGGCAACGATCCGGATGCGGATCGTCATGGTATCGTGACGGCCCGGCATGGGCTCCTGTCTCCCAACCACTATTTGGCCGTGGCTGTGGACTACCTTTTGGCCCATCGGCCCGGTTGGCCACCGCAGGCGCGTATTGGCAAGACCCTCGTGACGAGCTCGATGGTCGATCGCGTGGCCGTGGCCCATGGCCGTCAGGTGGAAGAGACGCCGGTGGGCTTCAAGTGGTTCGTAGATGGGTTGCTCGCAGGCACCCTGTGTTTTGGAGGAGAAGAGAGTGCTGGGGCCTCGTTTCTTGCCATGGATGGTCGCCCCTGGTCCACGGATAAAGACGGGATTATCCTAGGGCTGTTGGCGGCAGAGATCTTGGCCGTTACGGGTATGGACCCGGGCGATGCTTACCTGGCCTTGGAGCGGCGCCATGGCGTCTCATGCTACCGCCGCTTGGATGCCCCAGCGAGCCGCGCCCAAAAAGCAGCTCTCGCCAGGCTGCGGCCTGACGATGTCTCGACCCGCGAGCTTGCCGGGGAGCCCATTGAGGCCGTGCTCACCCATGCCCCTGGCAACGGTGCGGCCATCGGAGGACTTAAGGTGGTGACAAGAAATGGCTGGTTTGCGGCCCGGCCTTCTGGGACCGAAGAGATTTACAAGATTTATGCGGAGAGTTTCCAGGGGGAGGAGCATCTGGCCCGCCTTCTGGAGGAGGCACAGACCTTGGTAGCCGCGGCCTTCGCCCAGGCTGGGGTATAGAACGGTGAGGAGGAGCGTATGGGGACACCGTATGGATGTGAGCGCTGTAGTGGGCAAGCGAGCCTCGATTTTACCTTCGCCTTCCAACCCATCGTCGATGTGAAGGCGCAAACGATCTTCGCTTACGAGGCCTTGGTGCGTGGCCCTCAAGGCCAAGGGGCAGGCTGGGTTTTGGAGCAGGTCAATGAAGGCAATCAGCACCGTTTTGACCAAGATTGTCGGATGCGCAGTATTATTTTGGCGCAGCGTTTAGGAATCATGGACCTGCCTCAAGTGCTGCTCTCCATTAATTTCATGCCCAGTGCAGTGTATGAGCCAGAACGGTGTTTGCGCAGTACCCTCCTTACGGCAGCAGAAGTCGGCTTTGACCCAAAGCGGCTCATGTTCGAGGTCTTGGAGGGCGAGCAAATTGCTCATCCCCAGAAACTACAGGAGATCTTTGATCATTATGCGGAAAAGGGCTTTTTGACGGCGATTGACGATTTTGGGGCTGGGTATGCAGGGCTTGCCTTGTTGATGCATCTGCACCCCAAATTCATCAAGCTGGACATCGACATCGTGCGGGATGTCCATCAAACCCCAGTCAAACAAGCCCTTATCCGAGGGATCCTGCACATTACCCATGAGTTGGGCATTGGCGTCATCGCCGAAGGCATCGAGCGCGAAGAAGAGGCCAGATGGCTGGCCTCGTGCGGAATACGCTATATGCAGGGATACCTTTTTTCCCGACCCCATTTGGAGCGGTTTGCCGGGAGGGATGAAATTATCTGGCCTTCGCTGGAAGTGGCAGCGAGTTCAGATCGTTAGGCCACGGAGTGCGCGCTGTATACCTATGGCAGTGTGGCGCGCAGGAGGTGGCAGAGAGTTCAGTCCGGTTGTTAGGCCACGGAGTGTGGGCAGGGGGTGTGGTCTGGGCTAGCGCCATCTCACTAGCCATCTAAATCGACCAGCAGCTCATCCCAGATGATTTTCCCTTTCCCTTTCCGTAATTGCCGCAAGAGGACGTACACCGCCCCGGCACCGCCATGGCGGGGTTGGGCGGTGGCAAAGCAGAGCACCACCCGCTTGAGGGGCGCTTGGGTAAGCCAGAGGGAGAGTTCTTCCCGGAGGATGCCAGCACCGCCTTCGGAGTTTTTCCCCCGGCCTGGGATGAGGAGCACGCAGCGCATGCCTTGGAGAAAGCACGAACGCAGGAATTCTGCCACCGCCAGCCGTGCCTGGCGGCGGTTCATGCCGTGGAGGTCGAGATGGGCTTCGATGCTCATCTGGCCAGAGCGCAATTGCTGGAAGATGCGCGGATCGAGGTCGCGCACTTGGCCGCGGAGGTATTCTCGGGAGAGCTCAATGTCGAAGTCTTCACACTCTGCAAGCAAATCGGCAAAGGCCTTGGTGCGCCGCTCTTTGGGGGCTGGGGGCGGTGTCTTGGGGACTTGCGGGCCGCTTTGGGACAGGGGGGTCACCCCGCGCATGGCTTGGTGGAATAGCTCCTCTTCCGAGGGCCTCGCGACGCTTCGTGGCTCGGGATGTTGGCGCTTGGCCAGCAGAAGGCGCACGTGCGGATGCTTGGGGAGGTCACGCAGTGATTTGAGCTTCATGCCGCGGCGTGTAGCGCAGACCTTGGCGAAGGGCAAAGGGGGACAGGAGAGGCGGGTTTGGCTCAAGATGTTGAGGAGATGCGCATGACAACGGCACGTCCATCTCCTCTTCGGGTGCTTGTGGTGGAGCCTGATGATGCGGTTGCGGCCCTCCTTGTGCCCCTGCTAGAGGGGCATGGCGCCGTGGTAGAGCGGGTGCGGGAGGGATTGCGGGGGTTTGTTCGCCTCCAAGATGAGCCCATAGAGAGTGTGTGGCTTGCCTGGCATGGCCTGGACGTGGATGGTGCGGTCCTTGGGGCCATGATCCGCTCTTTGGAGCGTCGCAATGGGGAGATGGCCCGTTTCCTTCTCGTGTTGGGGCATGACAGTGACCGTGAGGAGATCGTGGCAAGCGATTTTGGTGCAGACGATTATCTCCTTGGGGAATGGCTCCCTGGCGAGGTGGCGTGGAAGCTGCGGATCGCGAGGGAAGTTGTGGCGTTACGCCAGCAGGTACACGCACAGAATTCGGCCGGCGGCTTGCTGCCGAAGGCGCAGCTTCGGGCCTTTGTGGCGGAGGAGGTTAACCGCGTAGGCCGGCGGGGCGGATGGCTCTCCCTTGCAGTCCTTGGCATCCCGGCCCTGGCAGGGCTCAAGGTGAGTTATGGCGAGTCCTGGACGGCGTGGTTTGCCGCAGGGGTGTGGGCCTCGGTGCGGGGGAGACTGCGCAACTATGACCGCATGGGGATGCTCGATGGTGGCGCGGTCTGTCTCGTGACCCCGGACCTTGACCCCGAAGGGATGGGCAAGTTGATGGAGCGTTTGGGCCGCATGACGGCCGAATACCATGTGGCTGGCGGGGAAGTGGCGCAGCCGCTTCAGTTGGCAGCACGGTCGTTGAGCCTCCGCATCCATGCATCCTACGCGGAATTTGCCCTGGTGGCAGATGCCGTATGGGACTGGGTTGAAGAGCAGGCCGCGGCGCCGCTCCCCGAGGGGGTGCTCGCCTTTGTCGGCAAGGCAGATCCCCATTTCTATGCCTCTGTGATCGTAGACGAGCGCGAAGGGAGGTGAAGGGACTTCCTCTGCCGTTTTTCCAAGCGACGAGCAGAGAACTGCAACGCCTCGATGCTCAGCTGGTTTGCGTGCCGATGCCCGGCAGGTCTTCGTGCCGATGCTCAGCTGGTTCTCGCGTGCCCATGCCCGCTTCAGGACGTGAGCGAGAGCCTTCGTGACGGGTACGGTCCAGTCATTTTGTCTTCTTGTGCCGTCGTTTGCTTCGAAGAGGGGCGCAGCACATTGCGCGCTTCAAACATCGCCGGGCATTTGGCTATTGCCGGGTCGTTTGCTTCGAAGCGGGGCGCAGCACATTGCGCGGGACGCCCTACGAGCAGGTGTCCGCCTTGCCACGAGGATGCAGACCGTCTTGGGCCTTCCACCAGCAGTTGACGGGCTGTTCCCCCACGACGACCTCCCCTGAAAACGCGGGGCGGTTTTGTCATCCAGCCGCGCATCTGCCGAGCGTTCGCTCCAACAGGAGCCCCATTCCGCGATGGGGCACCGTTGTCTTTGATAGGCTTGTGCCTTTGTCTTCGGCGCCTGCCGGAGAACTGCTTTGCCTGCGGCCTTCAGACACACAGGGCATCGTGGAGGGCCTGTTGGGCAGTGGCAAAGTGGCTGCGATCCACCACGAACTGCATATTGGTCTGGCGCACGGTCTGGGATACAGCCAAGATATTGATGCCCCGAGCTGCCAAGGCCCCGGCGGCTTTGGCGAGGATGCCAGGCTGGGCAATGTTGGAGCCAATGGCGCAGACAATGGCCACCGGAAGGGCGAGGACCTGCTCAAAGCGGTGGCGCAGGTCCCGCAAGAGGTCCTCGGTGCAGTCGCGGTCATTGACGATGACATCAATGGTATTGGCGTTCGTGGCTTTACAGATGAAAGATACCCCATGGTTGGCGAG
This sequence comes from uncultured Desulfomicrobiaceae bacterium, assembly GCA_937989665.1. Taxonomy (GTDB): domain Bacteria; phylum Desulfobacterota; class Desulfovibrionia; order Desulfovibrionales; family Desulfomicrobiaceae; genus Thermodesulfomicrobium. The sequence continues at coordinate 82,514 of CALKRN010000014.1, forward strand.
CACTTGCATAATACGGAGGTCAAAACCCACTTCACCAACCATGCGGGTATCATGGATTTCGATGCATGTGACCTTAGCCGATCCGGTGACGATTTCTACTTTTGAGCGGGGTGCGATGAAGTCTTTGGTGATGAGCGTGCCGGCATGGTCCGGATCAAAAGCGTTTTTCACCCGAATGGGGATATTGCGGATTTCAAGGGGCTTGGATGCCTTGGGATGAATGGCTTCCATTCCCACGTCGGCCAATTGATCCGCAACGTCGAAGTTGGTGTTGCAGACAGGACGGATTTTATCGAGGCCGATGATCAAGGGGTCTCCGGAACAGAGGTGGTACTCTTTGTGGATGACGGCCTCGGCAGCGCCGAGGATGACCGCGACCTTCGAGAAGGTCACTTCGGAGTAGCCGCGGTCGAACTCGCGCATAATGCCTTCGGTGCCTTTGGTGTAGCCGGTGGCGAAGCAGATGGTGCGGAAGGGGTCGATGCCTTGAAAGCTGTCGCGGATGCGGTCGTCGATGGTCAGTTGGCGGCTGTCCTCCCAACCGCTTAGGTCCACAAATGTGGCATCATAGCCGCGGTTTTGGAGGATATTGGTGGAGTTGAAGGCACTGTGCATCTCGCCGATGGAGGCAAGAAGCTCTCGGGCAGCAAGTAAGAGTTCCGTACGTGAAACGTATCCCGAGGCCAGGACGTTGTCCATACTGCGCAGAATATTGATGGTGAGGTCAATATGATCAGCAATGAACTCATTGGCGACACGGAGATCAAGACCAATAGGAGCGAATGATGCATTGATCTCGCAGAGGTGATCGCGCAACTCCAGCAAGGCACGAACGTAATTGCCTTGATTTTTGAAGAGGGTGTATACCCCAGGTTCGCCGGTTTTTTTGTGTTCAAGGAGCTTGTTCGTCACCCCGCCATAGGCCGAAACGACATAAATACGTCCATAGACATCATTGGGATTGTGGAGAATGACATTGTCGATGACCTCAGCGAATCGGGACATGGTCGTGCCGCCGATTTTTTCTACACGCAAGGCACGCCGGGCGGGAGTGGGAGAAGGGCACGAGGGCATGGCGAATTTTCCAGGGTTCGGGTTAATGGGTTGGGCGGCGTTTGTAGTGAGGGGGGCGGGGGGGCGTCAACTCAGACCAAGGCCTCGATGTTTTTTGCGCAACGCGTACTGCCACCACGGCGCCTTGAGGTACCACCAGAGCATCGCCGCGCATTGCACCAGGATAGAGGCGAGCATGGCCATCCAGATGCCCTCGGCGGTCCCCAAAAGACGGTGGCCTAATCCATAGGCCAGGGGTAGGCGCACGAACCATGCGGCACCGCCAAAGATGAGGGCTTGGTAGAGGGTTGCCCCGGCGCCGGTGAAGGCCCCACTGAGGATCAGGGCCGCGAGCATGGGCGGGGTGCCGGCCATATTGTAGGCGAGATAGCGGATGGCATGGGCTTGGGCCTCGGGGTCCGGGGCAATGAAAGCGACAATGGGGTCAATGATGAGCCACATGAGGAGGGTGAGCAGGGAAATGGCCCCGACCCCTAGGCGCATGATGCGCAGTCCGATGGCCCGGGCGTCTTGTATTCGCCCCTGACCAATGAGGTGCCCAACGAGGATGGAAGCCGTGAAGTTGAAGGCGAATCCGGGCAAGAAGAGCAAGGATTCTACCCGCATCCCGGCGCTCATTCCGGCCATGGCCGCGACGCTGTCGCGGGGCAGACTCGCCACCAAGGCAAAAAGGACCATGTAGGCGGTGTGCCAAACCAGCTGCATGAAGCCAGCGGGCCAAGCCACGGACACCAGGTACGGCATGGCGCGGCGAGCCCAGCGCCAGGGGGGCAGGCTGCGGCGGGTGAGCAGCCCCCGACGTACGAGCATCCCGAGGTTAAAAACGGTGCCGCACAGGATCGAGGCGAACGTTGCCCAGGCAATCCCCAGATGGCCGAAGCGGGGCATACCCCACCAGCCAAGCCCGAGAGCAAAATCCCCAAAAGCATTGATGGCGGTCACGATCATCATGGAGTACAACGGGGTCTGGACGTCGTGTCCAGCGCGAAAGAGGGCATTGCTGACGATCAGGAGATAGTACGCCGGCAGGATGCGAAGAAAGACCACCAAAAGGTCGTTTGCTGTGGGCAGGACCTCGGGGGGGAGCTGAAGGGCGCGCAAAAAAAGGGAGTCCACCATTTGGCCGGCTCCTACCATCCCGGCCCCGAGGCAGACAGCGAGCCCCATGGTCATGCCCACGAAGCGTTGGACCCGAATCATAAGTCCGGCGCCAGCGCTTTGGCTGACCGCCGCCACACTGCCATTGGCAATGGCCACGGCTACCACGAGAAAGAAAAACATCGCCTGGGTCATGAATCCGACCGCGGCCTGGACCTCTCGGCCAAGGCGGCCGGCCACCCACACATCGGCAAAACCGATGAGGAAGTGGAACACCATCATGAGGGCCTGGGGCCAGGTAAGGGCGAGGATGGTGCCAGCCGGTCTTTTCTGGAGCTGTTGGTCCAGTGGAAGCGAGGTCATGCGGGGCTAGCTAAAGCAGACCTCCACCATAATGGGACCATGGGGAGTATCAAAAGGGATGGCGAGGATGGCGTTGGAAGAAACGTGGCGGATGGTATGTCCTTGACCGGTCACCACCGAAGGAATGGCCCCTTCGAACACGAGGCCGATCTCCACGAGTCCTTTGCGGGCTTGGCCGGAAATCATGTTGGTGAGTTCGCCCACCGCGTCTTCTACTTCAGGGGTGATGTCTTTGAGATCTTCGAAGAGCATGCCGCCGATGATGCCCAAGGCCGCCTGTTTGGTGAAGGTGATGGACATGGTGCCCTTGCTTTTTCCCTTGGGGTTCGAAAAACCGATCACCCCCGTGACATCCCCATGGGCAACATTGTCCTTTTTGACGTACGGCGTCTTCGGGGTGGCCGTGGTATTGGCCATGGTGGACAAAACATTGGTGGTGGCGTCGACAAATTGTTTGATAATGCCTTGGATAGTTTCGTTCACGGCGTCCTCCTTGACAGGAACTGTCTGTAGCATGGACGAGAAGAAAAGGCCAGCTCTTATCCCTCTTCCTTTTGATGAAGGACCCGCTCCACCGTTTCCTCGAGCTCCGTTTTGTCGATGGGTTTGACACAGTAGGCGCTCGCCCCCAGCCGCATGCTGGCATGAGCCGTGTCGAGGGTTGGATATCCAGTAAGCATAATGGCCAGTATTCCTGGTTTTGTCTCTTTCATTTTGCGAAGGACATCCACACCACTCATCCTTTTAAGCTTCATATCGAGAATAACAAGATCAACTGAATTACGCTCTACATAGCGAAGTGCTTCTTCTTCATCGGTCATTGCTTTGACAGTATGTCCTTTGCGTTCCAAAATACGTCGGATGAGAATTGCAGCATCGGAGACATCGTCAAGGGCGAGGATGTGGGCCATGGTTTTCCTCCAGAGAAGCATGATCAAGGGGGATGGTGACGGTAAAGATGGTCCCAGGGCCATAGCGGTCCGGGTCAATGGGCAGAGGCCACGGGAAGTCTTTGGGGACTGGGCTCTGGGCTTGGATATGGCCCTTGTGCTTCTCGATGATACTATAGCTCACCGACAGGCCGAGCCCAGTCCCTTGACCTACGGGTTTGGTGGTGAAGAATGGGTCGAAGATCTTGGTGATTGTGGCGGCATCGATGCCGATGCCAGTGTCCGCGACCTCGAGGCGCACGGCACCAGCGTCGCGCAGCAGGGTCGTGCGTACGGCAATGAGCCCGCCTTCAGGGAGGGCGTCTCGGGCGTTGGTGAGGAGATTGACCCAGACTTGTTTCAGCTCTTCGGGATCGCCGTAGATGATGGGGAAAGAGTCGTCGAGGTCGGTGGCGATGGTGACCTGGTCGAGGGAGAAGGTGTGGCGCACTAGGGTGATGGCCTCCATGACCGAGTTGTTGAAGCACATCTCGACCTTTTCCGAGGTGGAGGCATGGGAGAACTCAAGGAGATCGGCGACGATCTTGCGGCAGGCCTGGGTATGGCGTTCAATGGTGCGCAGGTCGTCGGCCATAGGGGAGTCTGGGGCAACGTCGTCGAGAAGCAGCTGGGTGATGCCAAGGATGATCCCCAAAGGGGTATTGATTTCGTGGGCTACTCCACCAGCCAATTTGCCGAGGGACTCGATCTTTTGGGCCTGGATGAGTTGGCGTTCATAGTCTTTCATGGCCGTGATATCTCGGTCCATGCGGAGCAACCCACGGATTTGGCCGTTTTCTCCACGCACCGGAATCTGGATGACATGAAACCAGCGCGGGCCGTGGGGAGTATCCTCTTTTTCGTGGCGCTCCATACGCTGGCCGCTGGAGAGGACATCGCGACCTTCCAGGTGGCGGCGCTCCGCCTCGTCTTCGGGGAAGAGGTCAAAGTCCGTTTTGTTAGGAAGGGCGGTCTTGGAGATACCGACGGCCTGACAGAAGGCCTCATTGGCGGCGTGGTAGATCATCCGGGTGTCTCGGAGGCAGATGCGGTCCGGGTTGGCGTCAAGGACCGTGGTAAGAAGGCGGGTTTGTTCGGCGAGGCGGCGTTGGGCCTCAAGGAGTTCTTCCATACGGGCGTCAAGTTCCTCAGCCATGGAGGTGAAGGCACTTTCGAGGGCGCTGAACTCGTCGTGTTGGTCCTGCGGGAGCACAGGAGGCGGGGGAGGGAATGGGGAAGTCACGTGGCGCAGACGCAAGGCCTCGGCTCGTGCCTGGAGTTGGTCCAGACGGACCGTGATGGTGCGGGCGAAGATAGTAGCGGCGGCTGAGGCGCCCACGAGGCCAAGCAAAAAGATTGTCATTAGGGTCGAAAGGAGCCGATTGAGGGTAAGGGAGACCGAGGCGCGGGAGATGCCGAGGCGTACTGTGCCGAGGGGCTCATCATGGACGCGCACCAGCGCCGCGATATCGTCAAGGCGTTCAAGACCATTGTCGATGGGCTGCACCTTGAGGGGGTTTTGGAGGGAGGCTTGGTTGGCACTGGCGAGCTCCAGGGGAAAATCAGGGCCAAAAGAATGCACGACGATGCGACCAGCGCGATCTTGGATAAAGATATAGGCCACTTCTCGGGTTTCGGTGATAAGGTCCCGCAGACGCAAAAAGTCGAGGGCGAGCAAGGGGTCGATCGCACGAGCCGCAAGGGAAGAGGCCAATTCGAGGCCGCGCTTGCGGTGCTCTTCCAGGAGCGCTTCTTTCGTAATGCTGGCCACAAACGGCAACAGCGCCAGGGCCATGGCGGTGATGATGGCAATGATGCCAAGATTGAGTTTGGTTTCAAAGGAAAGATGGCGCAGGCGATGGATCATGGCGCCACCTCGATGCCAAGGGTACGCATGAGGGTCTCGATAACGCGGTAATCCTCATGGGTTGCGGCGATGATGGCACTTAGCCCGGCTGGGTCGAGGATGGCCTCGTGCTCGGGGCGATGAAGGGCAAGCAGGGCCTGGGCGATGGTCTGGACGACTTCGGTGGGCAACCCGGCACGGGCACAAAAGAGCCAGCCTGGGTAGGGGCGGGTCTCGGCGAGGACGCGGATGGGAGAGGTGTCGAAGCGTCGGGCGACGATGTCGAGGGTACCCTTGCGGATGGAGCCGATGTCGTAGGCGCCGGAGAGGACCGCGAGTACGACCTGCTCTTGTTTACCTCCAGCCCCTTGAGCGAAGTCGATGCGGGCAAATTGATTCGTAGTGATGCCGTGTTCGTGGAACAAGGCGAGGGGAAAAAGATACCCTCCAGCAGAGGTGGGCTCCACCGCGATCCAGGTCTTACCGCGGCAATCCGCAAGGCTGCGGATGGCCGCGTTGTCCGCACGGACGATAATCTGGCCCTGGAAGTCAGCGCCGCCGTCTTTTTCCACCGCTCGCGCAAAGACCTGGGCGCCAGTGCGGTGGTGGAGCAGCACATAGACAAAGGGATTGGTGAAGGAGATGTCGATATCCCCTCGCGCCACCATGGCCATGTGTTCGGCAAAGGTGGAGGGGAAGACCTGGCGGAAAGGCAGCCCGGTTACCTGGCGGAGGTATTCCAGTAGCCGCCGGTGGCGCTCGAAAGACACCGCATGGGCGTATTGGGGCAGGTAGGCATAGGTGATGGCCGGTTCTTGGCGAGGCAGTTCCATGGGCGCGCGCTTATCCCAATCCACGCGGCGCACCTCCTCGTCGTTGGAGCATCCACTGAGACTAACAAAAACGATGCCCAGAAACAGAATTCGGAGGATCAGTAAGCAAAGGCTGTTCCCGCGTTGGGAGGGGCTTGTTTGCCAAAAAAGCGGTGAGACCACGGGCAATGGCCCTCCGTTCGTTATCTACCTTTATTTGCGTTTTATGGCAGCTATTCCACGAAACCCAAAAAGGCTGCGAGGCTACGGGCAACGGCTCTACGTCAGACCGCCTCGGGGGGCAAGGGATGGCCGACGGTCTACGGGTTCTTCTCTTGCGAGGGGTGGCCGCAGGACCCTGCCGGGCCATGTCCCTCCCGGTGGTTGGTGGCAGGGGGGCAGCCATGCCCTGCCGGGCGATATCCCTCCCCGGTTGAAGGTGAGGAGGCCTCAGTGAGGAGCATGCGGTCATTGAGGACAGCATCGGCCTCGTGAAAGCGCTGGAGGAGGTCGCCAACACGGAGGCGAGCCTTGTCTGGGCCGTAGGAATCAAAGAGTATCCTGCCGCGGTGCATCATGACCAGGCGATTGCCCAGGGCGATGGCATGGGCCAGGTTATGGGTCACCATGAGGGTGGTGATTTTTTGGGAAAAGACCGTGCGCTCGGTGAGTTCCAGGATTTGCGCCGCGGTCTTGGGGTCGAGGGCTGCGGTGTGTTCGTCGAGCAGCAAAAGGTCCGGAGTGCGTAGGGTGGCCATGACCATGGTGAGGGCCTGGCGTTGGCCGCCGGAAAGGAGTCCAACGCGGTCGTGAAGCCGGTGTTCGAGCCCAAGGCCAAGGGCGGCGAGGCGCTCCCGGAAGAGTTCCCGTTCGGCGCGGCGCACCCCAGGCCCCAGGCCACGGCGCTCCCCTCGGCGTAGGGCGAGGGCCAGATTCTGGGCCACCGTCCCGCCAGCGCAGGTCCCTCGGAGAGGGTCTTGAAAGACGCGACCAATCAACCGGGCGCGGCGCCATTCAGGCCAGGAGGTGACGTCCGTACCGTGGAAACGGATCGTGCCCGCATCTTCGGCTATGGTCCCAGCGATACAGGAAAGGAGGGTAGATTTGCCCGCGCCGTTGGAGCCAATGATGGTCACGAAGTCTCCCGGCTCCAGCACCAGGTCAAGCCCCTGCAGGGCGTGGACCTCCTGGGGGGTGCCACGGTGGAACCATTTGTGGATTCCCAGGATTTCGATCATCGACGTTGCCTGCGGGCTAGGTGCGGCGAGGCCATGGCCAGGATAACCACCACCGCGGTGATTAGGTTGAGGTCACTGGGAGATACGGCGAGCGGTCCCAGGCGTACGCTGAGGGCGAGGGCAATCGCCATGCGGTAGAGGATGGAGCCGCCGACCACGGCCAGGCAGGCCCGGGCCACGGTGGGGGCGCCAAAGATCGTTTCTCCCACGATGACCGAGGCTAAACCGGCCACAATCGTCCCCACGCCCATGGTGACGTCGGCCGAGCCTTGGTTTTGGGCCACCAGGGCGCCGCACAGGGCAGCGAGGGCATTGGAGAGACCCACCCCCACCAGGAGTACCTGGTCTGTGTTCACCCCAAGGGCCCGGATCATGGCTGGGTTGTCGCCGGTGGCGAGCATGGCCTGGCCGTAGGCAGTGTGGAGGAACCAGATGAGACCTGCTGCCACGAGGGCGACAACGGCGGCCATGGCGAGCGGACTGGCCTGGTAGAGGGGGATCCCAAGGGAGGAAAGTGGGTCAAAGACCGTGGGCAGACCAAGGAGGGTGCGGTTGGGGGCCCCCATGATGCGGATGGTGATGGAGTAGAGGGCGATCATGGTGAGGATAGAAGCCAACAGCCCGAGGATGTTGAGCCGCGTGGCAAGTAAGGCCGTGGTGGCGCCGGCGGCAAACCCTGCCACAGCTGCCCCCAGCGTGGCGAGGTGCGGGGGAATACCCGCGGCAATGGCCGTGGCCGCCACGGCTGCCCCCAGCGGGAGACTGCCATCCACCGTTAGATCCGGGAAGTTGAGGACGCGGAAGGTGAGGTACACCCCCAAGGCCATGATGCCATAGAGGCATCCTTGCTCGAGGGCCGCAAGGATCGCAGCAAGAGTCATGAAGCACCATCTTGGGCGCGGATGCCCGCCAGCATAAATTCCACGAGGTCCTGGAAGAGGGAAGGCGAGGCATACGGGGTAAGCAGCTGGTGCCGTACGCCGCCGACGAGGTTACAGAAAAGGACGCGACTGACGCGGGAAGGGTCGAGGGGCCGCAGCGAGCCGTCTGCCACCCCTCGGCTGAGGGCCTCCTCGAGGATATGATAAAGGCGCTCAAAATCCCGCTCCATGACCTCACGCTCCGTCGAACCCTTGAGATCACTGAAGGGCGAACAGCGCACCAGGAGACGAAAATGCCGGCTGGGGTCCACAGCAAAGGCAAAATAGGTCTCGGCAAAACGGCGTACGGCCTCAAGACCATTGGGAGCCGCGGCAACAGCCCGTTCTTCGCTGTGGATGAGATCGTGAAGCACATCGAGCCCAGCGGCGAGAAAGAGGCGTTCTTTCGTGCCAAAGTAATGGGTCAAAAGGCCGAGGGCCACGCCAGCTTCTTGGGCGATCTTCTTGAATGTTGTCTCGGCGTAGCCATGGATTCCAAATAACGTCTTGGCGGCTGCGAGGAGGGCGTCTTTGCGAGGAGAACCAGACTTGGGGGGCATGGGAGACATCCAGAGTTGAAAAACACGGCACTCTCGGTCACACTACCAGTCCGCCGTACAACGGACGGCGGCTCCATGCCTGGGGGGTGGAGCGCTTGTCAACGCGCTCCTGGGGGAGTGTCTGGGGAGGGGGAGTATGTTCGTTCTCGATCGCTACGCATTGCTCTCCGTGGCGGCTTCGGTGACCACCATGGCGCTCAAGGCGGCTGGATATTGGCAGACGGGCTCGGTGGGCCTCTTGGCCGATGCCTTGGAATCGAGCGTCAATCTTATGGCAGGGATTCTGCTTCTTCTGGCCTTGCGGGGGGCGCGTAAGCCGGCAGACCAGCGCCATGCCTACGGACATGGCAAGCTTGAATGTGTGGCCGCCGCGGCAGAGGGCCTGCTGGTGGTCGCCGCGGCTGTGGGCATCGTTCTTGCGGCTTGGGAGCGCCTCCATTCCCCCGTGGCCCTTGAATCGCTCGGCAAAGGCCTTGGTTTTGTGTTTCTCGCCACCGCGGTCAACCTGGTGGTGGCTATGGTGCTCCTCGCTGCGGGGCGGCGCCATCGGTCCTTGGCCCTCGAGGCCGATGCCCGCCATCTTTTCACTGACGTCATCTCTTCGGTGGGACTCGCGGTGGCCCTTGGGCTCATGGTCTGGGAACCCGCCTGGTGGATGATCGATCCCCTTGTGGCTTTGGGCTTGGCGGTCCACATTGCCTGGAGTGGGGCGGATGTGGTCCGCCGGGCGATTCATGGTTTGCTCGATGCGGCGTTGGATGACGAGGAGTTGCGGGCCATCGACGAGACCCTGCGCCAGGCTGGGGTGGAGTACCACGACTTGCGGACTCGGCGTGCGGGCCGTCAGCGTTTTGTGGACTTCCACTTGGTCCTTCCTGGGGGCATGAGCGTTCAGGAGTCGCATGCCCTATGTTCGCATTTGGAAGAGGCGATCTGTCGCCGCTTGCCCGATACCCAGACGGTGATCCATGTAGAGCCTTGTGAGGGCGAGGCAGAAGGAGTCTTGCCTAACAGGCGAATGGCGTAAGGAGGAGAGAAGCAATGCGCTGCGGTCATGTGGTCATGCTGGTTGGTCTCTTGCTGGTCTTGGCGGGGTGTGCCGCGATGGGAGAGCTGACCGGCAAGGCAGTGCGCACCACCGACGAGGCCGTTCAAGACTTCAAGGCCGGGTATTCCAAAGGTCGTGGGAAATAACAACGTATCTGGAGAAAGGAATGAGTAATCCTGTTGTATTATTTGATACTACGAAAGGAGAATTTTTGGTCGAGCTGTTTGCAGACCAGGCACCACAGACAGTAGCGAATTTTCTTCGCTATGTGGATGAATGGTTTTACGTTGGAACATTGTTCCATCGGGTTATCCGTGGTTTTATGATCCAAGGTGGTGGATTGGATAATATGATGCGAGAAAAACCGACCTATCCGCCTATTCCCAATGAGGCCTATAATGGACTCAAAAATATCGAGGGAACAATTGCCATGGCGCGTACAGCCGATCCCCATAGTGCAACATCACAATTTTTTATCAATACAGCCGATAACCCTGACCTCGATTACGTCGATGCCTCCCACTACGGCTATTGTGTCTTTGGCAAGGTCATTGAGGGGATAGAGGTCGTCAAAAAGATCGAAAAGGTTCGGGTTCGTCCGTTTGCCGGACATGAGCATGTTCCTGCCGATCAAGTGTCTATCAATAGCATTACCCGGTTTGAATAAGAGGCCAACATGACAGAGGATTTTGCAGCCCTTCTGGCGCAGTATGAGGACGAGACCACAAGCAAGCGCTTGCGGGTAGGCGATCGGGTACGGGCCACCGTAGTGGCAGTGGGCGAGCACGCCGTGTTTGTTGATGTTGGGGCAGGGGTAGATGGTGTCGTGCTTCGGGAAGACCTTGTGGATGGCCAGGGGACCATGGCGGTGGCCGAAGGCGATACCCTTGACCTCTATGTCGTGGCTGTCGGGGAAGCGGAGCTGCGCTTGGCGCGGTCAGTGTCGGGAGTGGCCGGTATGGCGGCCCTGGAGGAGGCGTGGGCAGCCGCCCTTCCGCTGGAAGGCCGGGTGCGGGCGGTGGTCAAAGGCGGGCTCGAGGTGGAAGTGGCTGGTCGCCGCGCTTTTTGTCCTGCTTCCCAGGCTGGGGATCGTCCGGGCGAGGACCTCGCTGCGTTCGTGGGGCAGACGCTGCGCTTTCTGGTGACCTCGGTGGGGGAGCGAGGCCGCAACATCGTGCTCTCGCGGCGCAAGCTTCTGGAGGAGGAGCGTCGGCAGGGGCAGGAGGCCTTTTTTGCCACCGTGCGAGAGGGGGATGTCCTAGAGGGGACGGTCACCCGCTTGGCCTCCTTTGGGGCATTTGTGGAACTGGCGCCAGGGGTGGAGGGGTTGGTGCACCTGTCGGAGCTCTCCTGGAGTCGCGGGGTACGCCCAGAGGATGTCGTGCGTACCGGTGAGCGGGTCCGGGTCAAGTATCTCGGGCGCAGTCTGGGCAAGCGGCCTGGCGAGGAACGATTGGCCCTCTCCCTCAAACAGGCTGGAGAGGACCCCTGGCAACAGGCGGTGCGGGAGCTGCGTGAGGGCGAGACCTATGCGGGCACCGTGCGGCGCCTTGCGGACTTTGGGGCGTTTGTGGAGCTTTGGCCTGGGGTGGAGGGCCTGGTGCACCTGAGTGCCATGGGGCGACGGGTGCGTCGGGCCGAGGAGGTGGTGCAGCCTGGCGAGGGCGTTCGGGTCCGGGTCTTGGGCATTGACCCCTTGGCCCGAAAGATTTCCCTTGCCCTGGCTGGTCCTGCGGTTCAGGAAGAAGCAGCAGCACCGGGAGCGGAAGACTGGCGGGCGTATCGTCCCTCAACCAATGCCCCTTTGGGCAGCCTTGGTCAGGCCTTGGCGACGGCCATGCAGCGAAAAAACCAAAAGGAGTGAACTATGGCAATGGAACGTTGGGAATGTCCCTGTGGCTATGTCTATGACCCGCAGGAAGGCGATGCCGAGCGCAATATCCCTGCAGGAACAGCTTTTGAGGAATTGCCCGAGGATTGGTTGTGTCCAAAGTGTGGGGCAGAAAAATCGTATTT